>NZ_JYHN01000069.1:0-472921 GCF_000954015.1 Clostridium sp. FS41 | reverse complement strand
GGTGTGGAGTGGGGGAAAATCCGGAGATAACTTCAAAGGATTACCTATCACTATTGAACGCCTGGGATGACGTGGAGGTGCAGTACAGCAATGGTATCACGAGAAAGCTGGAGGAACACTTTGAAAGTCCCGAACACGCGATCAATGTGGTACGCCGTATGCTGCATGTATCCGGCATGGTGTTGGATAACGCCAGCCCTACTGCACTTGGACATTTAAGCAAGAATATCCGTATTGCGGTCCTTAAGTCACCGGTGGTAGATGAAGATGTCGGAGTTGCCGCATCTATCCGTATTGTAAACCCGCAGTCCATGCAAAAGGATGACTTTACCAGAGGTGGGACAGCTACCGAGCCAATGCTGGACTTTTTATCGGAATGCCTGCGGTACGGGGTTTCCACCTGTGTGGCAGGAGCCACCAGCTCTGGCAAGACTACGCTGGCAGGCTGGCTTCTGACCACCATACCTGATGGAAAGCGTATCTTTACCATTGAGAACGGCTCCCGCGAGCTTGCATTGGTAAGGCGCCAAGATGGGCAAGTCGTAAACAGCGTCATCCATACGCTGACCCGCGACAGTGAAAATGAAAGGCAGCGGATTACGCAGACCAGTCTGCTGGATATGTCCCTGCGCTTTAACCCGGATTATGTAGTGGTGGGCGAAATGCGAAGCGCTGAGGCAAACGCGGCCCAGGAAGCCGCTCGAACCGGTATCACAGTGTTGACCACCATCCATTCCAATTCCTGCGAAGCCACATGGCGCAGGATGGTATCCCTGTGCAAACGCGCGGTGGATATGTCTGATGAAACCCTCATGGCGTATGTGACAGAAGCCTATCCCCTTGTGGTGTTCTGCAAGCAGCTTGAGAATAAGGCCCGCCGCGTGATGGAAATTATGGAATGCGAGATCCTGCCGGACGGCACAAGAAACTTCCGACCGCTGTTCCAGTACCACATTACCGAAAACCGTATGGATAACGGTAAATTCATCATTACAGGACACCATGAGATCGTACAGGGCATCTCAGGGAGTCTGCAGAGAAGGCTGCTGGAGAACGGCATGCCGCAAAGTACCTTGAAGCGCATTCTTGCGATGGGAGGTGCCGCATGACAGGAATCCTTTTAATCGCCTGCATCGGTTTGATTGCAGGCGCTTTTCTCATCCTCGGCCTTTCCCCTCTGGAATTTACAGATGGCCTGTTCGGGTTTCTGACCCGAAAGGATCAAAGCATTCGTGCGCAGATCAACGAAAGCACGAACCGGAAAAAGACTCGTTTTCTACGCCGGGAGATAATTGAAGTGCAGGAGATTTTAAAGCTCACCGGACGCGCAAGCCGCTTTTCCATGGTGTGCGCGGTGTCGCTGTTACTTTTCGCGGCAGGGGCGGCCTTTGCTATTCTGCTAAACAATGTGTTTCTGGTGCCAGTGCTGGCGGCGGGGCTGATGTTTCTGCCCTTCTGGTACATCCGACTGACGGCGTCCCATTACAAAAAGGCGGTGGCGGCTGAGCTGGAAACCGCGCTCTCCATCATTACCACATCTTACTTAAGAAATGAGGACATCCTCACCGCCGTGGAGGAAAGCGTACAGTATTTGAACCCGCCGGTAAAAAACGTGTTTACAGAATTTCTGGCACAAACCCAGCTCATTGACCCAGATGTGGAAGCGGCACTCCATGCCATGAAGCCCAAGATCCAGAACGATGTGTTTCATGAATGGGTGGATGCCATCAGCTCCTGCCGTTATGACAGAAGCCTAAAAACCACGCTGACGCCTATTGTCTCAAAGCTCAGCGATATGCGGATTGTCAATGCGGAGCTTGAGTATCTGGTATCAGAGCCCCGCAAGGAATTTATCATCATGGCGATGCTGGTGGTGGGCAATATCCCCATTATGTACATGCTGAACCGGGACTGGTATCATACGCTGATGCACACTATGGTGGGGCAGATCATTCTGGCAATTTGCGCTGCCGCTATCTTTATTTCTGCGGCATTTGTGATACGGCTAACCAAGCCCATTGAGTACAGGAGGTGACCGGGATGATGACACAGTTGTTTTTTACCGGAATCCTAATTGCCGCGGGGTTATTTCTGATATTGGCGGATGTGCTAAAGCTTCCCGCCATGGGGGCCGGAAAGGCCATGCTGGGTGCCGGCAAGGAAAATAAGAAAGCTGCTAAAACAGTGGAAGCGTGGCTGATGACAGGTGCCGTAAAGCTCTCGAAATACATCCGGATGGATGAGTACAAGCGCAGCCGGATGGCAAATATCCTGAAGGCTTCCGGCATTTCCATGACACCGGAGGTGTATACGGCCTATGCCATTACCAAATCCGGAGCCATTGCACTTGGTGCGTTACCGTGCCTGTTCCTGCTTCCGCTGCTGGCTCCGGTACTGTTGATTCTGGCAGTACTGACCTATTTTCAGGAAACGAAACGTGCTGACGAGCAGCTTCGGGAGAAGCGGGAGCAGGTAGAAGGTGAGCTCCCCCGATTTGTGGCAACCATTGAGCAGACCCTAAAGGCCAGCCGGGATGTGCTGGCGATGATTGAAACCTACAAGAAGAATGCCGGACCTGCCTTTGCCCATGAGCTGGATGTTCTGACCGCCGACATGCGCTCCTCCAGCTATGAAGCGGCGCTGACCCGATTTGAGTCAAGGCTTAATTCTCCCATGCTCTCTGATGTGGTCAGAGGTCTCATTGGCGTACTGCGCGGGGATGACAGTGCTGTATATTTTCAGATGCTGGCTCATGATTTTAAAGCGCTGGAGCTTCAGAGACTCAAGGGGCAGGCACAGAAGATCCCGCCGAAAATCCGAGTATTCTCCTTTATTATGCTGATGTGCTTTCTTTTTACCTATCTCGCCATCATCGCCGTGGAGATTTTAAATTCACTTGAAACAATGTTTTAGATTGGAGGTGTAACTTTGGAAAACAAATATCAAGTCCTGCTGTTTGGCCGCCTGCAGGAGAATTACAATGCCTTTACCGCAGAATGGTCGGGACTTTCACCGGAGGAACTGATTGGTAAAGCGGAGGAAATCTATGCGGTTCAGATGACAAAAGAACACCTCATGGGACGTGTGGATGAGCAGCAGGCCGCATGGCTTCTGCGTTTTGAAAATCCACTGGAGGTCGTGCGGGATAGATGGATAGCAGAGAACGGTATGGAGATGGTGCATGATGAGGATTTCTCCCATGTGCTATGGGCGGTAATGGACAGCCAGGATACAGAAAACCTCTATGCATTGTCAAAAGGCGCAGAACCGTCCACCAACCGGGATCGCCCTGTAACTGTTCGGGAGTTCATTGAAAAGCACCAAGGCGTTGCCTATGATATGATGACGCCAGGCGGATATGTGTATCTGACACCGGAAAAGGCACAACTTCTGCTGGATGGGCAGAGCACGAAGGGGCATCCGGGAAGCCCGGAGTATGCAGTGGAAATTCCTGCAGAAGAGCTGCTGGAACAGGAGGTTGTAAATGCCCGTTTCAGTGATGGTGCATGGCATCTGCTCAGTGATTACATTCATGAAATGGATATGGAGCAGGAGCAGACTCCCATGGAGGGGGTGACCCTGTGCTGAAGAAAATTCTGAAAAACAGACGCGGTGAAGGTTATATTGACGTAGCCGTGCTGGTGCTGTGCATGATGCTGGTCATCGCGGTGGCAGTCAGCGTCCTGCCTGTATTCGTTACAAAGAATAAGCTGGACACCTATGCCGCCGAGCTGTGCCGGGAAGCGGAAATCGCCGGACGTGTGGGAAATGAAACCACCCTGCGGGCACAGGTACTGACCCAAAAGACCGGGCTTAATCCCGATATCTCATGGTCGAGAAGCGGGAAAATTCAACTGAATCAGGAATTTACCGTGACGGTAACCGTGCAGACAGATCTCGGATTATTTGGTGGCTTCGGGAGTTTCCCTGTCACACTGAAAGCACAGGCCAGCGGGAAAAGCGAGGTGTATTGGAAGTGACAAATGGAAAAAAATATGCTATTCTGAAAGATAACAAAGGAACCTCGTTTCCCTTAATTATTGCAGTAGCGTTGGTGCTGCTGATGGTGCTGTGCGGAGCCGCCGAGTATATCCGACTGGCGATCATTGCCCAGGGCGTCCGGGACGCGGTTCAATCCGCAGTAATTTCCACCGTGAACGACAGCTATGACGATGTATATCACGGTGTCCGTGAGGGCTACGCCGGAGCGTATATGCCATCTGCAGACGAATTTGAGGAAAGCCTTGACTACGGCGACATCTATGGGTATCTGGACGAGCTATTGGGGCTGCGCTACGAAGGCGGATATCATGTGAAATATGCCGGAGATGGCTTGGAATTCAAACTCTCACGACTATCTGTAAACTTAGAAAATATGCCGCTGGCACCGGGCAGCCCAAACAACAGCCGTGGATTTCTGGCTGATGCAGTGATCCGATTGGAGGTTCCGGTACGGTTTGGGGGCAAGCTGCTTCCGCCGATGGTGATTAACCTCAAAACGCAGGCGAAATATATGCCTTTATTTTAGCTGTTTTCGGATTATCCATAGACTTCCGAAAACTTATGTAGTATGGTGTGTCATTGAAAAACATACCATCAACCATTCACGAAAAGGAGGTCATCCTACATGAAACTGACAGAAAAAACAAAACGCAGACTTACAGTTGCAGGACTCGGTGTTGTGAGCATCGCCCTTGTAATAGCAATTGCCTCACAGTTTAAAACAGAGGTTCTCAACGAACCGGAGATACTGCCAACGCAGGCGGTGTCCAGTGAGGTCACCCCCAGTGTAGATATTCCTGACCCTTCCACGCTGCCTTCGGAAACGCCGAAGATCAGCGTACCATCAATTGATCCGACAGAAACGCCGGCTGTGGCAGAGGGCGCGGATACTGGAAAATCAACCGGTACCGAGCAGAGCATCCAGGCAGAGCCTACGAAACCACCTGCTCCTACAGAGGAACCTAAAACGGAAGTTTCGACTTCAAAGGAAGAAAATCCTACTGTTAACCCAAGTAAGACTTCCGAGAATAAGACGGAGGGCACGGTAAAGACAACACCGCAGGAACCGGCTGCAGGCACTATAAATGATAAGGGGCAGATGTGGGTACCTGGTTTTGGCTGGGTAGATAACAGTGGTGAGAATGTTGGAACAAAAGTAGGCAATGATGATGACGAGCTTACTGGAAATAAAGTAGGAGAGATGGATTAGCACTATAGTATAAAATAATTCTTGTGAAAGCACCGGATTTTCCGGTGCTTTCACTGTTTTAGGAGGTATCATATGAAACGATATCTTAGCTTTTTTCTTATATTGGTGATTCTGATTTCTGTATTTTCACCCATTACCGCCTACGCCGAAGGAGAAGGAAACATTGACCATGGAGGCGGTGGAATGGGTAGTGGCACCAGTGAAAACTATTGGAATTCTGGGAATGAAGGAGTCCGTATCACAGTAGTCAGAGCAGAAGATAGAATTACAGTCACCACTCCCGTGGATTTTACAAATAAAACGCAGCCAAATAGTCTTGTTCATTTTGGAAAAGTGAGCAAGATACAGTATAACAGCGGTAGTAGTCTATCGGTTAAAATGGGTGGATACACATACAGTAATCCCGGTAAGGCTTTGCCACGTATCATTAGTTCAGGCAGCGGACAGGCAAGTATTGAACAAATTAAAAGTTACTTTACAGATGAACTTGTTATCCGGTATATTGCTCAAGTCACAGGTATGGATTATGATGTGCTTATAAATGGCAATTACAAACTTATGTTGGAGCCTATTGCATACATGACTTTCCAGGGAATGAAGATGGCAATGACAGCAACTGAAGCGGCTCTCTACGATCAGCAGCTGGGTGGTGGACTGCGAAGCAAGATGGTTTCGCTTAGCCACAAAAACTTGCCCTTAGCAATGTTTTTAGAGGTATCGGATCTCGGTTATCCCGCATGGTCAGGCTCAAGATCATCATCGGCCTCTAATGTTGATATCATTTCGTCTCTCGGAATTGGTGTTGTCAGGTTTAAGGAAAAACCGAACGAACAACCCGAAGTGACTGCATGGGATTATGAGTACCGCGTTAATACCGATGTCATCACCTCAGTCACCGTCCGCGGTGGACAGTCCGATCCTGACCATCCGGTAACAGTACGATTTAACATAGGAGGCAGAACCTATACCGTCAGTGGCGTGTACTACCCAGAGGGAGACAGCCAACTGGTATGGGTGCGCTGGAGGACACCCTCCACACCACAGACCATGACCATTAATGTGTCAGTATCAGGCAGCGGTTCTGCCAGCAAGGGCACCATTACAGCTAAAATCGTTGATCTATCCGGCAATGATCCGCCCAATCCTGTGGCAGATGACCGGAACGACGGCTATACCAAACCATCCGTGCCGAGTAAGGAACAGAATACCTCGGCCTCTTGGGGTGTCTGGCGCCCGTGGTGGCATGAATATTGGGTCTGGCACAGCGGTGACGACGATGAGGATGGCTGGTGGGAAGACGAAGGATGGTGGGAGTTCGATTGGGACGCATACCATGCCAGTCTTTCCGCATCTATAAGCATCACTCCCGATTCAAAGGTACCGACCGCCTCGGGAAAAACCATGGGAAGCGGTTATGGCATTAATCAAAGCACCACTGCTAATGTCAGTACCAATCAATCCTCTGCAGTGACCGATGCACAAAATGCAGTCACCTATTTTCCAGAGTTCCAGTATCAGACGTACTGGCGGCTTTTAGAGCGTACCCAATCCGGCTATAGCTCCAAGTTTGAATTTGCCTCTAATAAGTATTCTACCTACAAACGCAGAACGCACTTCACCCCCGTATGGATGCCGAATGGAAGCTATACTCCCTACACATGGCTGATAGATTGCTGGACACCTTCGGGAATGCTTTCTATGAATCTGACCGACTCAGTAAACATCCAGGGAAGCGTTTGGGATGACTGGCACATTGCGCCTGTCAAACCGGACTGAGAGGTGTGATATGGCATATGAACGCATTGAAAAACCAGAGGGCAGCTTATACCACTACACAAATCGAGCGCAGCTGGACAGCATCCTACAGGATGACAGAATACGCCGGTTTGGTGACCGGGAATGCTGGTTCTGTACCTCGCTGGAGGATACTCTGGCATTGATGGAAAGAACAGTTATGCAGGAGGGTAAGCCCTATTATGACGTGAACGGCATCCTCCGGCAGTATCCAACCTTTATGCCGGAGGATTATGTGATTCTCAGACTCACACCCCGATACCAGAATGGTGAATGGGTTCGCTGGAATCAGGAGATGCCCCACGGCAGTCCTCCCGAGCTGCTGGCGGAAGCACAGGAATTCAGCCGGTTAAAGGTCGGTTTCCGTAGTGATTTAAAATTTCAGGCAAATCCGGAGGTGATAGAGGTTTCTTCACTGTTGGAACAAAATCAGCAGCCCCGGCTTTCCATATAGCAAACAACAGCAGAAAAACAGCAAGGCTGTGGAGTGAAAACTTCACGGCTTTTTTTCTGCACCAAAACCAATAATGAAAGGTGGTAACCCTATGAAAATGAAACGAATCCTGTCTATGCTCTGTGTCATGCTGCTGATTATCGGACTGTTCGGTACGACAGCGTATGCGGCAGGCTCTGGCGATGTGGCGGGAGCAATTGAAGGAACATGGAACGATGCCTCCGGGCAAATCAAGACTGTAGTGAACAAGGTCGTATTTCCCGCAATCGACCTGATTCTGGCGGTCTTTTTCTTTGCTAAACTTGCGACGGCGTACTTTGATTACCGCAAACACGGGCAATTTGAGTGGGCCGCGCCCGCGATTCTGTTCGCCTGCCTCGTGTTTGCACTGACCTGCCCTCTGTACATCTGGACGATACTTGGATTATGATATTGGAATAGGAAGTGGGCAACCAAGCCAAGGTTGCCCACACTTTCGTAGTAGTCAAGATCAGCTTTGGTAATCCTACTTTATGTCATACTAAGGTATGTCATTTTTTTATTGTGATTGTACGGTTATTAATTTCAATAATACCTTCCTCTTTTAATTTCTTAAGCTCTCTAAATAGAGAAGGTCTTTGTACACCCAAATAATCTGCCAGTTGTCTTTTACTCATTGGAAGAAGAATTACCGAAGATTTCTGTATAATAGTTTGCTGTTTAAAATAATCCATAATATTTTCTCGAAGTGTTCTTTGAGTAAACATTGCTATCTTCTGATTTATTCCTTGCGAATTTTGTGAGATTGACTTTATATAGTGCAATGTAAAATTGTAATCATGCAAAAACTCCAAAACAGCATTTATGTCAATATGGATAATTTGACAATCTGTAAGACAATAGATATTAAGAGGATAACTGTGGTTTTCACCAAATAATAAATTTGCTCCTATCACACTTCCCTGACTAAATTCAAACATCGTAGTTGCTGAGCCGTTAATTGATAAAGAATACGCAACCAAACTCCCTGACAATACATTATCTAATGTACGGCAAGTTTCATTTGCATTATGGACGGTTGTACCTTTCATATAGTGCTTTTGATAAATATGATTACCTGCTATTAGTTTTTCTAAATCAGATTCCTTTATAGCTGAGAATAATGAAATGTTTCGTAAAATGTCAATATTCATGAATTAAGCCCTCCATTTAAAAACATTATATCAAAAAGAAACATTGGTGTCTATTTGATAATAAGAAACTACTTTATAATTAGGTTATCACAAAAAGAATGGAGGATTCGTATGGATATTTTTACAGTGGCAATGTGGATAGGAACGATTATATTCCTTTTGATTTCCTTGAAAAAGGATAAAACAAAGACAGTGAAAGCCCTTAAAATGGCATTTGGTATGGGCAAGGGTATGTTGGGAAGTATATTATCAATTATTTTTTTAATTGGTTTAATTCTGACAATATTACCACCAGAGAATATTGCCAAATTTGTAGGAAGTCAATCATTGTTTATAGCAACGGTGGGTTCGGCGGCATTTGGAACAATTACACTGATCCCTGCTTTTATTGCTTTTCCGCTTGTCGGTACACTGGTTGACGCTGGGGTTAGTATTGTTCCTTCCGTAGCATTTTTAACTACACTTACAATGGTAGGGATCGTAACATTTCCACTTGAAAAGCGTGAATTTGGGCTTAAATTTACTGCTACCAGAAATGGATTAAGCTTTTTATTTGCCATAATTATCGCTATGGTAATGGGGGTGATTGTATGAAAATCTTAAAAAAAGCAAAAGATAATATCTTCTTGATATTGATTGCAACTTCCTATATCCTACTGTTTGTAATTAAACCAGATATGGGTGTCACATCAATTAAAAACAGTGCCTATTACATTAAAGAAATGCTTATGATAATGCCCGTGATATTTGTTCTTACGGCGCTTTTGGATACATGGATTGCAAAAGAAAAAATCACGAAATACTTAGGAAAAGAATCCAAAGTTAAAGGTATCATATTGTCGTTCGTTTTAGGCAGCATTTCTGCGGGACCGATATATGCAGCATTTCCTATGTGTGTCATGCTCCACAAAAAGGGAGCTTCTGTACGAAACTTAGTTATAATTTTAAGTTCGTGGGCAGTAATAAAGGTTCCAATGCTGCTAAATGAAGCAAAATTTTTGGGAATAAAGTTTATGGCAATCCGTTGGGTGTTAACAGTAATTGCTATAGTAGTATTTTCGTGGATTGCTTCAAAGATTGTGAAAGACGAAGATATAGTACAGGAAGAAGAAAAAGCGGGTGGACTTATATTAAACAGAGGATCTTGCATGGGCTGTACATTGTGTACTAAAAAATATCCTGAGGTTTTTGGTATGCAAGGTAAAAAAGCATATATAAAAGCTTATGACTCTGAAATAGACAAAGAAAGGCTTAACCAAACAATATTAGCTTGTCCTGTTAGAGCCATTCATTTTAATGAATAATTAAGAAATGTTGTAAAAGCAACGTACATTTCTTAGTATATGCGGTATAATTTAATCATTAGCTATTTTAACAATAAGGAATTATTGAATAATAACCCCCACAATTCAAAACCTATTATAATAAAAGAGGAGATATATACAATGATTGAGCAAATTCATGAGATGTCAACCGGAGATGAAAAAGCGATTGAAAGAGTAATTCAGGATGAAAATATTCATTATCTTCATATGGTCTTTAATAAGGAGGAAGGCCTCCCAGAACATTTCTCTAATTCCAACGTTTATATGACAGTGGTAAGAGGGACTTTATCTATCGGGCTAAATGATCAAGAAGTTCACCAATATGATAAAGGAACTCTTTTGAAGATTCCTGTAAATACAAAGATGAATGTAAAAAATTTATCCAAAAGTGTGCTTGAGTTAATTGTTGTAAAAGCACCGGCACCTTTGAAATAGTGAAACAAAATTTATAATCATTGAAAGGAGGAGCAAATAATGATAAAATATGTATGTATCCCATGTGGATATATCTATGACCCACAAATAGGTGATCCAGATAGTGGAATAGCCCCTGGCACTGCGTTTGAAGATATCCCTGATAATTGGGTTTGCCCAATTTGCTTTGTGGGTAAAGATGAGTTTGAACCAGTAAAGGAATAATACGAAGGAGGAAATAATTATGAGTATGTTTTGTTTTCAATGTCAAGAAACTGCAAAAGGTACCGGTTGTGAAGTAAGAGGTGTGTGTGGTAAAAATGAGGAAGTTGCAAAATTGCAAGACTTGCTGATTTATGTTACAAAAGGAATCTCCGAAATTGTTGTAAAAGGCAATATAGAAGTAAAATCCATAAGTGAAGTAAATCATCAAGTCTTAAAAAGCCTTTTTATCACTATTACAAATGCTAATTTTGATGACGGTGCAATCGAAAATCAAATTCATAAAATGATTGGATTTAGAAACGAGCTAAAAAAACAAATTTCTGGTGTTAATCTTGGTGATGCATCGGAGTTTGAAGTAAGCGATAGAGCGTCTATGTTAGACAAAGCATCTAAAGTAGGTGTTCTTTCAACCGAAAATGAAGATGTTCGTTCTCTTAGAGAAATGATTATCTATGGTTTGAAAGGTATGGCAGCGTATACACATCACGCTCTTAATATCGGAAAAGAAGATCTTGCTATCAATGCATTTATTTATGAAGCACTTGCATCAACCCTTGATGATTCGTTGTCTGCAGATGATCTTGTGGCATTAACATTAAAGACAGGCGAGTTTGGTGTGAAAGCGATGGCGCTGTTAGATGATGCCAATACCTCCAAATATGGAAATCCTGAGATCACCAGTGTTAATATTGGGGTAAGAAACAATCCTGCCATTCTGATTTCAGGCCATGATCTCACTGATTTAGAGCAACTACTGGAACAAACCAAGGGTACTGGTATTGATGTTTATACACATAGTGAAATGCTTCCTGCACATTACTATCCTTTCTTCAAGAAGTATGACAATTTTGCAGGAAATTACGGCGGTTCATGGTGGCAGCAAGTTACCGAATTCGAAACCTTTAATGGACCAATCTTGTTTACTACAAACTGCATCGTACCTCCAAGAAGCGAAGAAATCAGAAAAAGAATCTTTACTTCCGGTGCATCAGGCTATCCCGGATGTCCTCACATCACAGCTGACGAAAATGGAAAAAAAGATTTTTCTGAAATTATTGCGATGGCAAAGCAGTGTAAGCCTCCTGTAGAAATTGAATCAGGCAATATTGTTGGCGGTTTTGCTCACAACCAAGTTTTTGCTCTTGCAGACAAAGTAGTTGATGCAGTAAAATCAGGTGCAATTAAGAAGTTTTTCGTCATGGCAGGCTGTGATGGCAGAATGAAATCTCGTGAGTATTACACTGAGTTTGCAGAAAAACTACCGAAGGATACGGTTATTCTTACTGCAGGATGTGCCAAGTACCGTTATAATAAACTTGAGTTAGGAGATATTGGTGGTATTCCAAGAGTTCTTGATGCTGGCCAATGTAATGATTCCTACTCTCTTGCAGTAATCGCATTGAAGCTGAAAGAAATATTTGAGCTTGAGGACGTTAACGATCTGCCGATTGCATTTAACATCGCATGGTATGAGCAAAAAGCGGTAATTGTCTTACTTGCGTTACTTTATTTAGGTGTGAAGAATATTCATCTTGGTCCTACCTTGCCAGGATTTTTATCTCCGAACGTTGCAAAGGTCCTTGTTGAAAAGTTTGGCATTGCAGGTATCGGACAAGTTGAAGATGATATCAAGTTATTCATGGGAGAATAATTGGTACTGATGTTTTAAATGAAAGGCAAAGATTCTGGTTGGAAATCGGAATCTTTGCTTTTTTATATTTAGAAATAAATTTGTCACCACCCATATGCAAGGATACCCTGGACTATTCTTGGCATGTAGACAAAGCAAGAGCCGTCGCGTCAAGTTAGATGCAACGGCTCAATTTCGTGATAAGTCAGATTTTATTGTGTAGGTGAAGTTAAACACTAACAGAGGGTGTGCTCATACCCTTACACAATGTTTTCACCCAAAATAATTTTTGGCATAGTGGTTAAGCATCTGTTCCACCGCTTGTAAAAATGCTCTAACCCTAACTTTGACACCCTTGCGTGAGTTTCTTCATCTCTAACAGTCCAATGTAAAACATAAGTGACTTTGCCTACATTGCGTGTGAGGCGAACAGGCAATGCCCCTTCTTTAACGGCATTAAAATCTGTTTGGCGGTGGGTGCGTTTGATATATCTAACTTCAATAACACCATCCTGCTCCATATAAAAGGCGGCAACCTCTTTCATAAGTTGCTCAATTTCCTCTTGCTTTTCAATCTTTGCCTCATAGATACAAATTTCATTAAACATTTATTGCACCACCTCGCACATTATATAAACTTGCTCACCGAGCGTTAATTTCCCACGCTACCGTTTCACAAAAGTTTTACACGGTAGATATATAAAGTGAGTTTACCATAGTAAATCGGAACTTTCAATCAAACAAATATGAACAATGGAAAGGACACAGATACTATGAAAAAAGTCCGTTCACCACCCTTATGCAAGGATACTCTGGAATATTCTTGGATTATGATGGTGAAATGAAAAGTGGGCAACCACCATAAACGGCGAGGTTGCCCATATTTTCGTAGTAATAGAGATTAGTTCTAGCAAGGCTGATTTAGCCATACTAAGATGTTTGCTTACAATAAGAATTCAATCCGTCTGTTCTTTTTGCAGGTATACATTTTTTTATCGGCTTCTTGGAACGATAGTAATATGTCCCTCTGTTCACCCTTACTATAAATGCTATATCCATATGAGATAATGGGCATTATAGTGTCTGCTTCCCTTGTTTTTTTTAAAGATTGCAACATAAGATTAATGCATTCATGTATGGCACCTTCGCTAGTATTTTGAGCAAGAACGCAAAACTCATCTCCGCCAATACGATAACACTGCCCTATATCCTTAAAACTGTTTTTAATAATACCGGCCGCTGTTTTAAGATAATAGTCTCCCTTGGCATGACCGTATGTGTCATTTATTTTTTTAAATCCATCCAAGTCGAATAAAATGATACCCGAATGGTCTGTCGCACTTATGGCTTTTAGCTTTTTATCAAACGCCTGCCTATTTAACACTTCGGCAACGATATCATATTTAAATTGCAATTCACGCTGAAATAGATAGTACATAACAAGAACCAAGGTAATACAATGCCATGTAGAGTGTATGAAAGGAAATAAAATTTGAACCGTTGTTCCAATAAAAAAAATGGCATACAGCATCATTAAAAAGGCACGTTCGGTATCTTGAAATTGTAAAAGTTGGTGGTGGTTGGAAATCATCAGTACAACTAAACCACATAGGTATGTTATGATATAAATACCAAAAAGTGGACCTCTCGTATATTGATTATCCATTGAAATAAAAAAAATCCATCCAGTCCATGCGGAAGAAATCAGAAGCACAAAATTCAATGCAATAGGCATGCAAATGCACTTAAGTTTTCCGTATAGTTTTTCATCAAATACCATGGCGAGCAGAACAGGAATACATGTTGAAAGTGAGAATCCAACTATATTAGCAATTATGTTTGGAATACGAAATGTCGCTCCAAGTAAATCCAGCACACTGGTAGATAATTCAGCAATTATCACAATAACCGTTAAAATAATCACTGCAATATATGCTTTTGTTTTTCCAACAGACATAACTGTGTTCTTTAAAATTAGATATAATAGAATTAGAAGCATAAGTATATTGATTGCACTACTTGTAATTAACGCAAAGATAGGATTTTGCACTTTACTTCCCCCCATAGTATCAAATATAAATAACCCCATAGGGCACTTTTTTCATCACTACCTTTTCGCAAATATTATCTCCGATAGAGTAATTACCAACATTTTATCATAATAAATCGATCGATGCAACCCTCTTGTTTGTAAACATTGCTGAATAGCTTTCTGCTGGGGTAGAAAGTTTACCACAGTAAATCAGGGTTTTCAAGTTACTCATTATAAACAATAAAAAGAGGTAGCTATCATGAAAATCAAGAACCGCTCACCGTCCTTATGCAAGGATACTCTGGCAGATCCTTGGTATGTAAGCCTATGGAAATAAAATAAAAAGGAGGAAATTAACTTATGGGATGCTGGGGAATAACGGCCTTCGAGTCTGACACCGGATTGGATACAGTGGATTTCATCAGAAGTAAACTGCCGGAGAATGGAATGCTGGAGCTTGAAAAAATCATCGAAGAAATGAGGCAGAAGGAGTGGTGTGTGCCCGAAGTCACAGATTTAGCATCGCACACCGGACCGATGGCATTGGCAGAAATGATTGTAAAATTCCAGGATGAAGATATCAGCGATATGGACTATGACGGAGAATGGGCGGCAAACCAAAACAAATTCAGCAAGGTCAAATCCTTTACCGTTACCGGGGAATCCGTTCAATGGCTCCGGAATTATCTTGCTCACGCACTTGGCTGCATCAAGGAGGAAGCGGAGCTGGCAGCCAATTCCGATAGAAAATGGGGTGGCTGGTTTGAGGAAGAAGACTGGAACGGCTGGCAGGAGCATATGTCCATGCTGATCAGTCGTATGGATTCAATTCTTATGTCTCAGGAGGATGATTTGATCCCGTCTAAGGAGCAGACGAGCGGTCCGGTTATGGGCGAGATAAGCTGATGAACGGTGGATGGCATTCGCTGTAGGTAATGGCAGACGCAACTGGCTCAAATTTTTACAATTGATATAAGGGCAGGACAGTCACTATAAAAGGTAGTTGTCCTGTTCTTTTGATTGGAGGAAAGATATGTTTTCCTCAAGGAACTAAATAAAAATCAGTAAAAAAGGTTTTCGTATTTTATGCGAGAGCCTTTTTTTATTGGAGGTGATGCCCATGTTCATATGGGATTTTGTAGCCGATACCGTGCTGGGTCAGATTCTTGATTGGATTTACGGTCAAATTATCGGCTTTCTTGGAAATTTCTTTTCCGCAATGGGCGGCATGGGAGCTGACCTGTTCGAAATGAGCTGGGTTCAGTCCATCGTCCTGTTTTTTGTTTATCTGGCTTGGGCGTTGTATGGAACCGGGCTGGTGGTGTCCGTTTTTGAATGTGCCATCGAATACCAGTCCGGCCGGGGCAGCATCCGGGATGCCGCGCTGAATGCCATCAAGGGATTTATGGCAGTGGGGTTATTCTCCACAGTTCCGGTAGAACTTTACAAACTGTCCGTTTCACTGCAGAGTAGTCTGACGGCGGGAATCACTGGCTACGGAAGTGGCTTGGATACTCTTGCAGGTAATATTATCAATGAGCTATCCGCAGCCGGAAATTTAGAAAGCGCTGGTAGCTTGAACGTCTTTGGCGGGCTGGGAGTGATCACCAGTCCGATTATGATGCTGTTTATCCTGATTCTGATGGGCTACGCCGTAATTAAGGTGTTCTTTGCAAATCTCAAACGCGGCGGTATCCTGCTCATTCAAATCGCTGTGGGGAGCTTGTATATGTTTTCCGTTCCCCGCGGCTACATGGACGGTTTCACCAGCTGGTGCAAGCAGATTATTGGGCTGTGTCTAACCGCCTTTTTACAAGCCACCATTCTCATAGCTGGATTGATGGTAGTGAAGGATCAGGCTCTGCTTGGGCTGGGGCTTATGCTGGCGGCGGGAGAAATTCCCCGAATCGCCGGAGCTTTCGGATTAGATACCAGCACCAGGGCTAACTTTATGAGCGCCGTCTATGCCGGGCAGACTGCCATGAACATTACGAGGACGATTGTAAAGGCGGTGGCAGCAAAATGAAGCTGGTCTATATCTGTTCCCCCTATGCCGGGGAAATTGAACGGAACGTGAGGTTTGCGCAGGATGCCTGCCGCTATGCTATATCGCAATGCTGTGCGCCGATGGCTGTGCATCTGTTATACCCCCAACTGCTAAATGATGCTGTACCGGCAGAACGAGAAGCCGGCATTCAAATGGGCCTTCGAGTATTGGCTGCCTGTGAGGAATTATGGATCAGCACTGGAATGAGCTATGAAATTGCGGAAGCTGAGCGGCTGGGGATTCCGATCAGACGAATATCCGCAGAACAAATACAAGGAGGACATACCATGGAGAAATACGGAATATGGGCGCGCAGGAGTGCCGCCTCCGTGTGTGGGGCATCGGAAGCCTGGGTAAAACAGGACGTAGAACCTCTGACCTTTGATACCTATGAGGAAGCAGCCTCTGAAGCCAGGCGGCTGATAGAAAATACCCGCACACCCAATGTAGCCTACTTTGCAAAAGGAATGGACATCACGCTGGAGGAAGCGCCTTTCTCTGGCATGAAGCTGCAGTATTGACTGAACCGCTGACCCTCGGCAGCCTGTTTGACGGGATAGGCGGCTTTCCGCTGGCAGGCGTCGGACAGGGTTTTACGCCTGTCTGGGCCAGCGAAATTGAACCGTTCCCTATCGAAGTGACCCGGCTGCGTTTCCCTGAAATGTGCCATGTAGGCGACATTACAAAGCTTGATGGTGCTCATCTTACGCCTGTGGATGTGATCTGCGGGGGCTCACCCTGCCAGGATCTGAGTGTCGCGGGGAAGCGTGCGGGCTTGCAGGGAGAGCGCTCCGGCCTGTTTATGGAGCAGGTCCGCGTAATCAAGGAGATGAGAGCCTATGACAAAGCAAACGGAAGGCCAGCTGACGCTGTTCGACCTCGGTATATGTGCTGGGAAAATGTCCCCGGAGCCTTCAGCTCCTCTGAGTCAGAGGATTTCCGGGCGGTACTTGAGGAAACCTGCAGAATTGCGGACAGTACCGTATCTATACCTCGACCTCCGGGAGGGGTATGGAAATCTGCTGGGGCCATATTGGGAGATCAATTCTCCGTTGCTTGGCGAGTATACGATGCTCAATACTGGCCCCGCACCCCCCAGAGAAGAAAACGTATATACCTTGTCGCAGATTTTGGAGGCCACACCGCATCACAAATATTATTTGAGCAAGACCGCCTGTTTGGGGATTCTGCGCAGGGCGAGGAAACGTGGCAAGGAACTGCCGCCTGTTCTGAAACGAGCGCTGGAGATCCAGTCAGAAGCTCCGGAGCCGATGGAGGAAGCTCCGGAGAATGCCTGACACCATGGGATGTGCAAAGCCGCCGCATTTATGAAGGCGATGGTGTGTGGCCGTCACTGTATGGCGGCGAAGGTGGAGGACACGGGTATATAACAGAAGAAAAAAGTGAACCTGTAACGATTCCAATCAATACACAGATAGCAACTAGGCATGAGCGTTTGGGAGAGGGAACAGGTCTTGGGATAGGAGCCGATGATGATCCCGCTTTTACCCTCCAGGCATCGCACTCCCATGCCGTATTTCATTCTGCACCAGAAAGCGGAACCATCGCCTTTGCCTGTAACCAGAGGGATGAGGTTAGGAATTTAAATGATGTGTCCGGGGCAATCCAAGCTCAACCCGGTATGAAACAGCAGACCTTTGTGGCGCAGCTTTCAGAGGAATCTGGAGTTCAGCAGCCAAACTGCCTGACCCCATGGGATACCCAGCAGGAACGAATCTTTACAGAGGACAGCATCGCGCTAACGCTGGCCGGTGCGGATGGCGGCGGTGGAAGGAATCCGGGCGGGCTGGTGTTTTCGGCAGGTGTAGTTACCAAGGGAAACGGCGACTGCTTCCTGACCCCGGAGCAGCACACATCCCTCACATCGGGTGGCGGGCAGGCCGGACAGGGCTATCCCTGTGTGCTGACAGCTGGCTTCTGTGCAGGAGCCGGTCCGGTTGCGGGAGGGATTGGTTACAGTGAGGAAATTTCCTCGACACTGAAGGCAGCGGAGAGCGGAACCAACATGGTGCCCTCCATCCTTTGCCTGAACGACCAGGGCGGCGGGCAGATGTACTGCTCCGAAAACCAGACCGGTACGCTTCGAGCACAGGAACATGGACATCAGCCATTGATCCTGGACTCCCAACCGGAACTGTTTGAGAACCATGGCATTGACTCGCGCTATACCGGACCTCACCCGGTAGCTCCGACGATGTCTGCCCGGTATGGAACCGGTGGAAACAATGTTCCCCTGATTTCCCAGCCAGCTGTTCTTGCCGGGGAGTCCGGTGAAGCTTTGGCACATGATTCGACTTACTGTATTGCCGGAAATATCATTGATCGACAGGATCACAATGGGGGCAATGGACTTGGCGTTCAGCCGGACATCAGCTATACCGTGACATCCACAGACCGTCATTGCGTTTTTTCACAGCAGCGGAGCGATGAGTATGCGCCAAATGAAGTAGTCAGCACGCAAAGTGCCAGACAGTATAAGGATGCAACAGACCTTATATACGAGGCGGATGTGGCCGGACTGGATTGCCGCAATGGAGTGGAAAACGGTGACTTAAGCGGAACCCTGCAATCCAAAACGAATGGAGGCTATTCTCTTAACAATGTGCATCCCATTCGCATCGGTAAGCTGATCCGCAGGCTGACGCCTCTGGAATGCGAAAGACTCCAGGGGTATCCCGATTACTGGACGGATATCCCCGGCGCTTCGGACAGCGCAAGATATAAAGCCCTTGGCAATAGTGTGGCGATTCCCTGTGTGGTGCATGTGCTCCGGGGAATCGCTTATTTTTTACACAAATATAAATTGGAACAGGAGGAATCAGAATGTACATCTACCCCGACAACCTAAAATCGAAAGCCACGCTGTGGCTTTGGCAGCTCCGGGATATCGGCATCATTGGCGTGGGGCTTTTAATCTCTGTGTTTGCGCTGGCGCAGCTGGGATTTCTGCCGCCCATTGTCATCACAGCCCTCTACGCATTTTTGACCATACGGTTTGACGATACCAGTATCCTTGACTTTATCCAATATGCCTGCGCATTCTTTTTGACAATGCAGCAGGTCTACGAATGGGGGTATCAGCCGAGATGAGTAAAACAGAAAAGAAAACAGAAAAACAGCGCAAGGTTACCCGTCAGCTCATTGGAACCAGAGAAGTGACAGATTACAGCCTGGATACCTATCGCGGCGACCGGCTTGTGTATTTTATGATCAAACCCACCAATATCTCCGTGTTATCTGAGGAAAGTATCTCTGCGCGGATTTATGCCCTGATGACGGTTCTCAAGGGCATGGCGGAGCTGGAATTTCTGTGCTTGAACAGCCGTGAAAGCTACGAGGATAATAAGCGGTTTTTGCGAAGCCGTATGGAACAAGAAGACAATACGGCTGTGCGCAAGCTGTTGGAGCAGGATCTTATCCATCTTGACCGTATTCAGGTGCAGATGGCTACAGCCAGGGAATTCCTCGTCATTATCCGGCTTAAAAATGAAAAGGACAGCGAGGTGTTCCCTTACTTAAGCCGCATCGAGAAAACGTTACGGGAGCAAGGCTTCATTGCCAAGCGTTCCGGCAAGGAGGACATCAAACGGCTTCTGGCCGTCTATTTTGAGCAAAATGTCACAACGGAAAAGTTCGAGGACTTTGACGGTGAACGTTGGATTATTTTCGGAGAGTAAACTCGTCTGTTTTTGTTGGGTTTTCCATCTAGACTTGTGCGAGGTATTCGTTTATTGTCTTGTGTAATACACGGGAGGTGATGAAAATGGAATATGAGGAAATCATGGATATGATTGTAGGAGAATTAACCCAGCGGGCACTTAGCCGGCAGCGAGAGGAAGATGAGAACCTCGATCAGCTTATTCTGCGGCAAGCTGAGCTAAGGGCTTCGATAGAGCGATATCTGGCAAAGCTTGATGAACCAGATAGACAGATTTTTCAGGAATACCTTGAACTCAATTTGGAGATTTGGGGATTTCAGGAAAAGTACCTATATCTACAAGGAGCAAAGGACTGTGTGCGGCTTTTGAAAGACCTTGGTGCTCTATGACATTAATCTTGCCGATGAAGAAAATACAAGATGGGAAGCCATGGTTGTACATAGCTTCCCATCTTGCTCATAACACCTAACTTCCCATCATAGCCCAAAACGCAGATATATATGGTTTATCCGTAATATTGATTTATCAATTCCATTTTGAACTTCCAATAAGTAACTGTGTTTGATTTTTCGTTTTCACGTGCAGCTCGCATCAGTTCGTTATTTGTAAAAATCATGCCATGTTTTCTTAAATCATTAAAATCAGTTTTAGATATCGTAGGGTGGAATGAATCTAAACCAGACCCCACGTCTTTTGTAATAATGATATAATTCGAACCGTTTTCTAAAATTATGTCATTTTCATTTATATCAAAGTTTTCATGCCCAAACCCAATAATAGCCATTCAGTTTTCACCTCAAATATTAAAATAAAGCAGCTTTTCGTGTTCACGACAAAAATAATATTCAGCGTCCAATTTATGTAAAGTTATTTACCCGCTGCTCAATTGCTCAAATCCAACGTCGCTTATTAGCCAACTGGCTGCTACAGCAGCACTTCATCCAATTGCCCATTATATATAAATAATGGGCACACAGCACTTGATTATATGTGATGTGTAAATAATTAAAGTGTTATTACAATAATACCATGTTTTCAAACATAAATAAACCGTTTTTATCCAGCCGTCACAAATTGTGGCGGCTTTTTCAATACCCATAATCAAACTCAGAAAGGAAGAAGCCCATGGCAAGAAAAGTAAAACCCAAAGCCCAGCCGCAGGAGGAGGTGCGGATACAAGAATTTCTGGATATGATCACCCCTTCGGTAATCAGGTTTAATACCGACCATTTCATCTGCGGCAATACCTACCGCTGTGTTTGGGCGCTCCGGGAATATCCTACTGCAACCGATGAACAGGCTATCCTCCGGCACCTTGGGGAGAAGGATGGCGTTACTCTGCACCTTTATACCCGACATGTCACCCCAGTGGAGGAAAAGAAAATCATCACAAACGCTGCCAACAAAAACCGGATGCAGAGAACCAGTACGCAGGATCTCCAGCAGACCGTGACAGCAGAGTCAAATCTACAGGACGTGGCCACCATTGTGGCACAGATGCATCGGAGCCGGGAGCCTCTGCTCCATGCCGCTGTATATATTGAGCTGACTTCCCATGATTATGACCAGCTGAAGCTCCTGCAGACGGAAGTCCTGACAGAGTTGGTACGCTCAAAACTTAACGTGGATCGGCTGATGCTGCGCCAGCAGCAAGGTTTTATCTGCGTCATGCCCTCTGGATGGAACGTGTTTGGGGATCAGTTTGAACGGGTGCTGCCTGCCAGTTCTGTGGCAAATTTGTATCCCTTTAATTACTCCGGGAAAACAGACTCCAATGGTTTCTACCTCGGCAGGGATAAGTTTGGCAGCAATATTCTGGCGGACTTCAACCGCCGCGCCGATGACAAGACCAATGCCAACATTCTCATTCTTGGAAACAGCGGTCAGGGTAAGAGTTACCTGCTAAAGTTAATCCTGTGCAACCTACGAGAATCCGGCATGCATATTATCGGGTTAGATCCGGAAATGGAGTATGAGGATCTGACCATCAATCTCGGGGGCTGTTTTATCGACCTCATGTCCGGCGAGTTCATCATCAATGTGCTGGAACCAAAAAGCTGGGATGAAACTGGTGATCCCAAAGATACGGATGCACCCCAGGCATTCCGCCAGACCAGCAAGCTCAGCCAGCATGTCAGCTTTCTAAAGGATTTTTTCCGCACCTACAAGGACTTTACGGACCGGGAGATCGACACCATTGAAATCATGCTGGGGAAGCTCTATGAAAAATGGGGCATCACGGACCGCAGCAATTTTGACCGCTTAAATCATTCAGATTACCCGATTTTATCTGATCTGTACGATCTCATTGAAAAGGAATATAAGGGCTTCGATGAAAGCCACCGCCAGCTCTATACAGCCGATTCTCTTCGAGAAATCTGCCTTGGACTTCACTCCATGTGTAAAGGAGCGGAGTCCAAGTTTTTTAACGGCCATACCAATATCACCAGCAATGATTTTATTACCTTCGGTGTCAAGGGTGTGCTAAATGCAAGCAAGAATTTGCGTAATGCCTTGTTGTTTAATGTGCTTTCCTACATGAGCAACGAACTTTTGACTACCGGAAATACTGCAGCCAGCATCGACGAGCTATACCTGTTCCTGACGAATCTCACCGCCATTGAGTACATCCGTAACTTCATGAAACGAGTCAGAAAAAAAGAAAGCGCCGTTATCCTGGCATCACAGAATCTGGAGGATTTCAACGTAGAGCATATCCGTGAGCTGACCAAGCCCTTATTCTCCATTCCGACCCACCAGTTCCTGTTCAACGCTGGCTCTATTGATGCCAAGTTTTACATGGATACGCTCCAGCTGGAGAAATCCGAATATGAGCTGATCCGCTATCCTCAGCAGGGTGTGTGTCTTTATAAATGCGGCAATGAGCGGTACAACCTGATGGTTCATGCACCAGAGCATAAGGCAAAGCTGTTCGGAAAAGCCGGAGGTCGCTGATGACCACCCGAAACATAGGGCGAAGGGAGGATAGTCTATGGACATGAGAGAGCAGCGCTTCGGCATTGAGATAGAGATGACCGGCGTAACCCGCGAACAGGCAGCAAAGGTTGCTGCGGAATACTTCGGGACCGACAGCCACTATGACGGAACCTATTATAATACCTACTCTGCTTTGGATTCGCAGGGACGGAAGTGGAAGTTTATGAGCGATGCCAGCATCACGCCCCAGCGTAAGTCCGGGCGTCAAACCATATCAGCTTCGGATGAATACAAAACTGAGATGGTCAGCCCTATCTGCCGCTGGGAGGATATCGAAACCGTACAGGAACTGATCCGCAAGCTGCGAGATGCTGGCGCCATTGCAAACTCCAGCTGCGGCATTCATGTGCATGTGGATGCCTCCCCCTTTGATGCCAATACCCTGCGAAATATCACCAACATCATGGCTGCCAAGGAGGATATGATCTACAAGGCACTGCAGGTAACCGTAGCCAGACAACACCGCTGGTGCAAGCCGGTGGACAATCGTTTTCTGGAAGAACTCAACCGCCGTAGGCCCAAATCATTGGAGCAGGTCAGCCGTATCTGGTATGACGGAGAGGATGGCCGCCATGAGCATTATCACGATAGTCGTTATCATTGCCTTAACCTTCATAGTGTGTTCCAGAAAGGTACGGTTGAGTTCCGTTTATTCAACAGCACCACACATGCCGGTAAGATCAAGTCATACATTCAGTTGTGTATGGCAATTTCCGCACAGGCCCTGAATCAGAAGTGTGCCAGCCGTACAAAGACCCAAAGCACCAATGAAAAATATACCTTTCGTACCTGGCTTCTGCGCCTTGGACTCATCGGGGATGAATTTAAGACTGCAAGGCTTCACCTGCTGGAGCATTTGGATGGCTGTATTGCGTGGAAGGACCCTGCTCAGGCTCAGCAGCAAAAGGAACGATTAAGGCAGAAAAAAGAAAAGGCTCTAGAGGAAGCGGCTCATACACCATCACCGCAATTAGAGCAAACAATTGAAAATGAGCAGGAACAGGCCGGGGTTGATGAGCAAAGCCCCGGCCTTTCTATGTCAATGTAAAAGGAGGTATTCAAATATGAAAAATGAAACCCTGTATATTGCCTATGGCAGTAACCTGAATCTGCCGCAGATGTCTTTTCGATGCCCCACTGCCAAGGTGGTAGGGGTAAGCGAAATCAAGGACTATGAACTATTATTTCGCGGCAGTCGCAACAGCGCTGTTGCAACTGTGGAGCCTCTTGCGGGGTTCAGCGTTCCGGTGCTTCTGTGGAAGATCCGACCAAAGGATGAGCTTGCACTTGACCGTTATGAGGGCTACCCGAATTTTTACCGCAAGGAGCTGTTTCCTGTGGAGCTGGGCGGACGATCTGTTAATGCCATGATGTATGTGATGAATGACGGTCATCAGCTGGGTGCGCCGTCAGATTACTATCTCAACACGATTCTGGAAGGCTACCAATCTGCAGGTTTTAATTCGGATTTTCTGGAACAGGCGGTGGAAAAGTCCATTCGTTTGGCACAGGAACAGCAGGAAGCCGAGCCGGAACAGGGCAATTTGTTTGGACAGAGATGGTGGTAAAAAAACAAGCCGTACCTTGCGGTACGACCTGTTCTACTTCTCTTCCTTCTGCATCGCTTCCATAGTCGCGTACAGAATGCGCAGTTGGCTTTCATTGCATTGTCGCATGCGCCTCTCGGTTTTACGGAAGGCTTCATCCTCGCGTTCAGGGAAAAACAGTGCATCCAGCGAAAGGTTCAATGCCTGAACCAGACGATACAGCAAATCAATGGAAGGTTTGCGGTGTTCACTCTCAATATGCTTTAAGTGTGTGGGCGTAATACCGACCAGCTCTGCCAATGCTTCGTGGGTGTAGTGCTTATCCAGCCGCGCCGCCCGGAGCGCAGAGCCCAAGACACCCTTTTGTAATTTGTTATCCATCTCTATCAGCTCCTTTTATTATTAGCTTATAGTTTCCAATTCCACTTAAAAATAAGCTTTGAGAGAATTATAATATCTCTTAAAGCTAATTAAAAGATATAAGAACGGAGGAAATAAGAGAATGACATCAAAGGAAAAAGCAAAGCTGATCAAGCAGGCAGGGCGGTTATACCTGCTGGGACACTCGGTGGAAAAGCACAGAAGCGAGCTGCGTAGACTGGTAGAACAAAAGGTACCCTATGATTCTCCACAGATGGCAGATGCTCTTGCAAAATTTGAAGAGGCGGACAGTGAATGGAAGCGTCTGGAGCAGGAACATTTAGACTTTCGCAGCCGGCTCGGTATTAAACAAGATCAATTAATTGAATGAGGAAAACACATATGCCCTCCGGGAATTCTCCGGAGGGCATATGTGTTTGAAAGGAGGTTATCCATGGCAGATCCTGCAACCATCACACTTGCAGTCAAAGCAGCAATTGCGGCCGCGTCTGATAAACGAACATGGAAGGCGGTGGGTGTTCTCATCGCTACCATATTAACGCCCTTTATTCTGATCATCGTCATGATCACAAGTCTTTTGTCAGGAACCGCAAACCACAACAATGCCGCTGTTGCACTTTCTTTTCATGGTGGCGTTATATCCGGTCAGGTGCCGGAGGACTATCGGCAGTACATTGAGGACATGCGACAAAGCTTCTCGGAACTGGACACAGCAATCTCCGAAATCACTCCCCTGATAGAGGACGGAAGCCTTGACTCCACGCAGGTCAAGGCCATTTTTTATGCTCTGTATTTCGGCGCAGATTCCCTGCGTGGGATGGATTACCAGGTATTTTCGGACTGCTTCGTCCGTTATGAAGAACGAACCCGCACCTGGACAGACGAGGATAAGGTGGAACATAAGGAAACCTATACCGTAGCGGTTCCCCTTACCTCCCTGCCGGAAATTTATGCAAGACTGGAAGAAACGCTTGGTCTGTATATTTCCTACGAGAAGCAGGCCAATGCATCAGAAATCTATTACCGGGCATTGCATGGAACCGGCGCACCCGGTGAAGGCGATGGATTTGACCAGTGGGCAGACTGGCTGCCGGAGCAGCTCTCTGGTCTGACGTATGATTTGCCTGTGGGTGAGATTGGAGCTGGGGCTGTTCAGCTTGCACTATCCCGTCTGGGAGATCCCTATTCACAGGAGCGTCGTGGGCAGGGCGATTATACGGACTGCAGCTATCTGGTGCAGTGGGTATACCGCCAGTTGGAAGTTAAGCTCCCCGGTACCGCTGCCGAGCAAGGTAAATACTGTGTGAACAATGGGCTTTCTATTTCAAAGTCCAATCTGGCACCCGGTGATCTAGTGTTCTGGAGCCATAAGGTAAATGGACGTTATCTCAATATTACCCATGTCGGCATCTATGCAGGTGATGGCAAGGTAGTAGATGCCTCCTCTTCAAGAGGACAGGTGGTATACCGGAATTTGTTTGATGCAGATAAGCAGGTGCTGTATGCAAGGCCCTATGTTGAAAACAAGGCTCAGGCATCTTCCTCTGGTTTGCACTCCCCGTTGGGAAACGGCTGGCGCTCCATGGTCACTTCGGAGTTTGGCGGAAGAACAGATCCAATCACAGGGGCATGGTCGGGACATTCCGGACTTGACCTGGGGGCGTCTAAGGGGACTCCGATCCGTGCAGCTGCCGCTGGAACCGTACAGACGGTCAGCTATGGCAGCACCGGATACGGATATTATCTGACCATTGACCATGGCGGAGGAATGGTTACTCTGTACGGACATTGCTCGGACTTGCTCGTTACGCAGGGACAGACGGTAAAGGCCGGGGAAATTGTGGCTAAGGTGGGCTCTACTGGACGAAGTACCGGGAACCATCTGCATTTTGAGGTGCGGATAAACGGAACGGCCCAAAACCCAAGAAGCTATCTGCCATAGGCAGAAAAGAAAGGAGTACGCTATGTTGAAAAGGCAGTGGAGCTTCCGGATGCGGAATACACCCGTTTCCGTTCCGGGTTGCTTCGGGACGCTCCCTTCATTTCAGAGAGCACGGATTCCATGTACATGGAGAAAAACGGAACATATCATTGTCTTCTGGGCCATTTATTTTGATGAGATACAAGAGCAGTACGGTGTGAATCTAAAGGACAGCGAATACATCAGCACGATGCTGTGTGACCTTCTCTCGGTTCGGCAGGAAATGGCTGAAATTGAATCATTGGAGGACTGTCTCGACATGACCTTCTATCTGGATTACTGCCCAAATCTGGAGAATGACACTTTGAGTGAAGGGGATGCCGGAGATCAAACATTGCGCTTAAAGGAGCTGATCCGTGTACCCTTTGAAAACCTCCATCTTGTGCATCACGAGGTGGATATGGACCCTTCCACCATTGTGTATCTTGACTCTGCCACCTTGACAGAGGAAGGAAAACAGGCATGGGAGGATGTGCTGAATGCGCAGGTGCTTAGAGTGTTTCACGGAATTTATGGCATGCAGGCGGAGTGTGCGGGAGTATCCTCTCAGCGCCTGACTGAATTTGCCCGGATGCTTGCCGGGGATTGTCCCTGTGAGGATTATGACCGCTGGGTCAGAGAGCCGGAGGATACTCCAGGCATGGAACTGAAATTGTAAAAGAAGGAGGAATTAACCCATGAGTACAACCGAATTGAAGCTGTCCTTTCCAACGGAAAAGCTGGAAGCCCTCCGTTTTTTCATGGATAAAAAGGAGCTTACCATTGAACAGGAGCTGCAGGATTATCTGGATAAAACCTATGAAAAGGCAGTTCCGGCGCAGGTGCGGGAATATGTAGAGAGCCGCATGGAGCAGACGCCCGTGTCACAGGAAACACAGGGGTCTCCCCCGGTTAGAGAACGTCCGGTACGCCAAAGCCGCCGCCAGCGGGAGCAGACTGCTGCAGAGTCTCAAATGGACGCTCCCCCTCAAGAAGAACCATCGGAGGATTCGCCGCAGGAAACCCAGAGCATGAACATGAGTATGTAACAACAGAAAAAGAACAAGGAGGTGTTAGTCATGATTAAGCTTGGCATAGACAACGGAAATTACAATACAAAATCCTCGGAGGGGATGCTTTATGCCTCCGGCTTTGCGGTCAGCGACCGGGAATTCATTACACCGGAAATGCAGCTGTTCTATGAAGGCAGCTATTTCGCGATTGGAGAACGTCGCCTGCGCTTTCAACAGGATAAAACCAGAGAGCAGGATACGTTTATTCTTACCCTGCCGGCCATTGCGGAAGCCATGAAGCGCTTGGGTGTGAGCAGTACCGACATTATGCTGGGTGTGGGGCTTCCCATTGACAGCTATGGCACACAAAAGGAGGCGTTCCGCCGGTATTTTCTGCGGGAAAATATCTCCTTTGTGTTCGAGGGCAGACCTTACCAGTGTCGTATTGCAGACTGTAAGGTGTTCGCACAGGGACATGCGGCGTTGTGCCGCTATTATCCTCAGCTGAAGGAATACCGCAGCATTACCCTCGTTGATATCGGCGGTTATACGGTGGATGTTCTTACCGTCCACAATTTCAGACTGGATAGATCCAGCTGTGCCAGCCTTCGGATGGGGACCATCACCTTATACAGCCGCATTCAGGATGCCCTTCAACGAAGCGGCATCCTGCTTTCAGACACCTTAATCACTGATGCTATCCAGGGCAATATTCAGCATACCGCCAGCAGGCAGATCGGAGAAACTGTCGAGCAAGAAGTATCGGCCTACTGCAAAGAGCTGTTTAATGCACTCCGAGAACGGGGGCTTGATCTGCGGCTTCCCACTGTGTTTGCGGGCGGCGGTGCTGAACTTCTGGAATCCCGGCTGCGCGGGGATGGACTCAATACTGTGGCGGTGCTGAACCGGTTTGCAAATGCAGACGGGTACAAGCTCCTTCTGGGTTAGGAATATGCGCAAGCGTTACTATCTGTCTTTTGATATGGAAGATCCCAGACACCGGGAGACCGAGCGGCTGTTCACGCAGCAGGCCAGCCGCCAGCGCACAGAATTTGTGGTGTCCAGTATTCTCGCCTTAGAGCAAAATGTTCAGCTGGAACAGGTGGTGCGGCAGGCTGTTCGGGAAGAACTGAATCAGCTCCGGGTAACAGTCCCTTCTTCGACAAATGTGCCGGAGCCCTCTGTGTATCTGGAGGAGCTCCCTGACAGCCTGATCCATGCATTGGAGGAATTGTAACGGCTCCACTTCCCTGCCTAATACCTGTTAAGGTAAAAATAACTTGCACCAACTTGGCGCAGTTTTTCGGTATGGGTGTAAACGGTATGCACCAACTTGGCTCACTTATTTATTCAAGAATTCTATGAAAAGGAGATGTTATCTATGAAAACAGTGGTAATTTCTGTTTGCTACAGCACAGAAAGGCTGGAGGCCCTCCGGCAGTATCGGACAGAAGCAGAGCTGCAGGAAGGACTGGAATCGGTGCTTCCCGCGCTTTATGAAAAGTATGTTCCCTCCGATGTGCGGGAACGAATTGAAGCAGCGGTGGAAGACAGCGCGTAGTGTGAGCGCTGCCTCTTTTTTTCTCTGAGGTTCGCGCTGCGAAAATCAGTGTGTGGATGAAAGGAGGATCAAAACGAAAAGGTCTTTCTATCCCGGATTGAGAGTATTTGTGAATTCGGCTCTTATGAATCCTCGCAGGGCGAAGAGCAGGTACCCGGAATGAATCTTAAACTCTAAATGACAGGAGGATTGAAATGGGTGACGAATCAATCGAGCTTTGGCTCAATAAATACCAATATACCGCACTGTCGGATATCCTTTATGAAAACGGCACTAACATAAAAGCTGTCATGCAGGAAAAGCTGGTGGAGCTATATGTACAAACCGTTCCCGAACAGGAACGAATTGAAATTGAGAACCGGATTAATGCAGAATGCCTTGATACTGAGCAGCGCGCACAGGAGATGCGACGGTTTTCCGTATACCATGTGACAGAAAACGGCAACAGCCATTACTTCGAATCGGATTACTGCTTGGAACTGATGCAGTTGGCGTTGTTGGTACGCAGATACCAACGCGGTGAGCTAAAATATCAGCCGGAGAGCTTTACAGCCCTGTTCCGGAATTCTGTTTCCATCAACGCCGTACAGTTTGAAGAATACGTGAAAAAGCGAATGGACAATAGCGGTCAGATCACCGGCGTGTTTGACATTGACTTTGACCGGCAAATGATTTCTGGAGTCAATATTATGGATGGTTGGAAGGCTTACTCCATGAAGGACACCGGCACTGCAGCCTATTACGCCTACCGTGCCAATTATCTTCCAGAGGATAAGCGCTGGCCTATTTTTCTTGAACATCTCGAAGGGTGTGAGCTGACACAGCCTGCTCCACTGATCACGGCAGGTTGCCGCAAGCTGGAGGAAGGTGATATCTCCTTTTCAGACGAGATCATGGAAACGGATGGGCGCCTCAATTTTTATATCAATGTCCCCTTCAACGTGGACGAGATATTCGGAACCCATGTGGAAACAACGGAAAACGATGACTGGATCAATGTCTACGCCAACTATGATACCGTTCATGGACAGGTGTGTGATACCCTGGACATTGTCTTGAATCGTGGGGATGGCTCCTGCGAAGAACTGGCCTATCGGCTGGATGATCATGAAAAAAAGCTTTTGCTGAGCAAAATGCAAGACTACTGCATGAAGCAGGAGGGTATGACGCTGGAGGATTACAGCCTCCAGCTGCAGGAGGAATCCGAGCCGCTGACAGGCCCAGACACGCAGCAGATGTAGATACGCCACGTTACCGCCCGTGTGCCCCTGTGTCGCGTTCTTCCGGCTGGGGTGGCAGCGTTACACCATAAGGGTCTGTAAGCCCCTTGTTGGAGCCGTGTGCGCACAAGCTTGACGGCTGGAGAAACAAGGAAAGTCGTGGTGAACCATGGGGTCGAAAACGATGCAGGATAAAGCAAGGGGCTGTAAACTGCCCCTTGCGGTCACAGCGGACGGCAGTGCCGCCCGCATTTTACGGAGAAACCAAGGATTTCCAGATACGGTGAGCGAAATTTCCCCAACCTAAAAAAGGTGCTGTAAATGGGGCTTTTGGCTCTGTAGGGTGCTGTAATCCTCTAAAAGTCCCGGCATTGGAGGGCTTTGCAAGGTGCTGTTATAGGTGATACATCAAAAAACAGGAGAGGTGAAGCGATGAAAAAGATAAATAATGACTTGAAGCAAAGAGTCACCGCATGGCTCTATCCCGAAATGATTGCCAACATGGAAGCGCTCATGGCGGCAAATGACATGAAGAATCATACCGAATTTATTTCAAAGGCAGTGGATTTCTATATCGGCTATCTGGGCAGCAAAAGCAGTACAACCTTCCTCTCCCAAACCCTACTGGGCTCTATACAAGGCACGCTGCAGAACACTGAAAACCGGGTGGCAAATAATTTGTTCAGGCTTTCAGTGGAAATCAGTATGATGATGCATCTTTTGGCAACCACGCTGGAGATTACCGATGAAGAACTGTATCGGCTCCGTGGTCGGTGCGTTGCTGAAGTAAAACGAACCAGAGGTAAAATACGTCTGGACGATGCGGTGGATTTCCAGAGCAGTCCTGAGACGGAAGAATAATGGCCCGAATCATTTTAAAGTGCCCCTATCTCAAAGGAGGCGAAAAGACAGCCGCCCATCTGCATAACCTCGTCAAGTATATCGCCACCCGCGACGGCGTGGAAAAGATGGAAAATGGCCGAGAGCTTTGGCATGCCACAAAAAAGCAGAAGGATTTGATTGTGCAGATCCTCCGGGAGTTTCCCGATACCAGGGATTTGTTTGAATATGAGGACTACTGCGAAAACCCCAACCGGAAAAATGCTTCTGAATTTATCACCATCGCACTGGAACAGAACCTTGATAAAATCAGCGGTCGGGAAAAATATCTGGATTACATTGCAAACCGGCCCCGTGTCGAAAGAATTGACCGCCATGGTCTGTTCACCGCTGGAGATGAACCACTCATCCTGTCACAAGTTGCTGAAGAAGTATCAGAACACGCAGGAAATGTATGGACGCCGATTATTTCTCTGCGCCGGGAGGATGCATCCAAAATCGGCTATGACAATGCTGCTGCTTGGAAAGCTCTGCTTTCCTCCAAAGCCATGGAGTTTGCCGAGAACTTAAAAATTCATCCTGATCATCTGAAGTGGTATGCAGCCTTTCACAATGAATCCCATCATCCCCATGTCCACATGATCTGCTACAGCACCGAATCGAGGGAGGGTTACCTCACCAGACAGGGTATTAAAAAATTGAAATCTTCCCTTGCAAATGAAATCTTCCGTCAAGAACTCATTCCCCTTTATGGAGAAAAGACCCAGCGGCGGGATGCCTTGAAAGAAGAAGCTGCCGGAGCAATGCATGAATGCATCCGGCAAATGAAAAACGGTGTTTTGCAAAGCAGCCGTATGGAGCAACTCATCATCCACCTTGCGGAACGCTTGCAGAATACCTCCGGAAAAAAGCAATATGGCTACCTCAAGGCGGACCATAAAAATGTGGTGGACGAAATTGTAGATGAGCTTGGGAGAGACAACCGTATTGCAAAAGCCTACGGCCTGTGGTGGGAGGTCAGGGGTAGCATTGAATCCGTCTACACCGAAACTCCGTCAGACGACCCGCCGCCTCTTTCACACTGTGATGATTTCAAAGCCATACGGAACATGGTTATTCAGGAAGCGCTGCTGATTGGCTCCATGGCCTTTGAGGAACCGGCATCCTTGAATATGGCTCTCCCGGAGCCAGAGGATGAGCGGAAGATACCTTTCGATGAAATGACAGAGGACGAAAATCAGGAACCTGATGATGATTTCAGAGGACCGACTGTTGAAGAACGGAATGAAGCCTCTGCCAGTAAGAAGTCATCAGGCTCATGGTGGACAGACGAGTACAAACTGGCAAAGCAATATTTGTACGGCGATGAGGATGCCGGGATTTTGCAGGACTTTGAAAAGGCCCGTGAACTCTTCCTTGCGGAAGCGGAGGCAGATAATCCTCTCGCCCTGTATGACCTTGGCCGAATGTCCGCGGATGGTCTTGGCTGCGAAGCGGGCATCGATGAAGCATACCGCTGGTACAAAAAGGCCCTTGCCGTTTTCCATACTGCGGAAGAAGAAAAGCCTTGGAAGTACACCGAGTATCGTATCGGCAAAATGTATGCCGCAGGACTTGGCACAGAGCAGGACTATCTGCAGGCGGCAGATTGGCTCACCCTGTCTGCGGATGAGAACTACAAGTACGCGCAGTATTCCCTTGGCGGTCTGTATTACCATGGCAAAGGCGTGGATCAGGATCATGAAACCGCATTTGCCCTCTACACACGCTCGGCGGATCAGAGCTTTCCCTATGCCAGTTTTGAGCTTGGGAAAATGCTGCGGGACGGAATCGGCTGTGTAAAAAATCAGCAGGATGCTGACCGCCGCTTCAAGGAAGCCTTTCTCGGTTTTGTGTCCATGGAGGAACAGAGTCATGACGATAAACTCCAATACCGGCTGGGCTGGATGCTTTTAAACGGCGTGGGTACAGACAAAGATGAAGCCAGGGCCAAAGAATACTTTGAAAAGGCGGCATCCGTGGGAAATCCCTTTGCCTGCTATCAGCTTGCCAAGCTCATCCTCTCCGATGAAAAAGCACAGCTGCAGGAAGTGGAGAAAGCCCTTGCTTATCTCAGAAAAGCGGTGGAGGCTGAAAATCCCTATGCCGCATATTTTCTCGGCAAGCTCTATCAAAAGGGACAGCACGTTCCGCAGAATATCTCCGAGGCAGTACGGCTCTATACAATGTCGGCAGAACAAGAAAATGACTTTGCTGCATACCGGCTCGGCAAGCTGTATCTTGGCGGTGATGGTGTGCTGAAAGATGTGGAGTCTGCCATTCGCTGGTTGACCTTTGCCTCGGACAGAAAAAATCAGTTTGCCGAATATGCCCTCGGCACCCTTTACCTCAAAGGGGAAGATGTTCCGAGAGATATCCCGAAAGCTCTGGAATACCTGAAACGGTCTGCCGGGCAGGGAAACCAGTTTGCACAATACCGGCTGGGTAAGATTTATCTCATGGGCGAGGATGCGCCCAAGGATATACAGGCTGCCCTGCAATTTCTGGCGGCTTCCGCTGAACAGGAAAATCAATATGCGCAGTACACCCTCGGCAAGCTATATCTGATGGGAAAAGAAGTCCCAAAGGACAAGGCTGCCGCTGTTCGATGGTTTACCCTCTCGGCAGCACAGGGCAATATTTATGCCCAATTTTTCCTCGACCATATGGACAGTTTCAAAGACCCTTCTGCCCTTATGGCAGGCACCCGCCTGCTGCATCATATGAGTCGTATTTTTTCAGATAATGTACCGCCGCTAAAACCGATTGGTCAGCGGACAGACCGGAAACTCCTGCGTAAGCTTCGGGAGAAGAAGCAGGCACAGGGTCACGCAAGGGATGATCAGGAGCAAACCATGTCTTTATAACGATTGGAGGAATCTGATGAACAAACAGAAAAAGAAATGTAACCAGCAGTCTACCAAAAAAATAGTGATAAATCAAAATCAGCATCGGGCAGGAAAACGTCCGGTGCTTTTTCATCGAATCGGCTGCCGCCACAGATAGGAGGTGTATCCATGGGTGCATATGTACATTTTACGGATGAGCAGAAACAGCGTGCCAACAGTGTTGACCTTGTGAGCTTTTTGGAAATGAGGGGTGAAAAACTAATTAGGTCAGGCAGAGAAAAACGTCTTGCTTCGGATCACAGCATTACCGTCCGAGGAAATGAATGGTACGATCACTCCGCAGAGAGCGGCGGGTATGCTATTGATTTTGTAAAACAGTTTTATGGTCTTTCCTTTCCCGAGGCCGTAACCATGCTGCTGGGCGGTGAACAGGGCGAAGCCTACCGTCCCGCAGAGAAAAGGAAACTGGAAGTGAAAAAGCCCTTTGCACTTCCGAATCCTCACAGCGATATGCGCCGTGCCTATGCTTATCTGGTCAAAACCCGACTCATTGATCGGGAGGTGGTCAGTTTTTTTGCCAAAGCAAAGCTCCTGTATGAGAGCTGTGAGAAATCCAAGGATGGCACTAAGGAATACCATAATGCTGTATTTGTAGGCATAGATGAAACCGGTACTGCCAGACATGCCCACAAGAGAGGGCTTTATACCGAGGGTGTTGGCTTCAAAGGAAATGTGGATGGCTGCGATCCCCGGTACAGCTTTCACTGGTTCGGAGAAAGCGATACCTTGTATGTTTTTGAAGCCCCCGTTGATATGCTGTCCTTTATTACCCTACACCCAGAGAATTGGCAGCAGCATAGCTATGTTGCTCTCTGCGGTGTCGGTGGACAGGCGATGTTGTGGATGCTGGAGCAGTGCCCGAAACTATGCAATGTGTCGCTGTGTCTGGATAACGATGAAGCTGGTCACAAAGCAAGTGACCGATTGAAAAATCAGCTTGTTGAAAAAGAATATTTCCCGCAGCGGCTTGTCTCGCAGGCCAAAGATTGGAATGATGACCTGACAATGGCACAGCAAAGGCAGGATGGATTTGAAATGAAGATGGCATAGCAAAAAGGCAGGACAGTTATTAAGCTGCCCTGCCTTACCATCAAAGAGAGATAACTCTGATGCAAAATATTATGCCTTAAAGGTTGTGACGTTACCTGAAAAACCGCACTGGCGAAGAATTTGTTCAAATTGGACAGGGTCTCCGTTTCCCCGGTCATGAAGATGCCAGATAATATTCCCTGTGTCAATAGTTTTACAAATTTCTTTTATATAGCAAAGATCAACTGCTGAAAATGAAAAGCCCCATGAAAATATATCTTTAATGCTATGATGTTTTAGACTCGTAAAGAATGGTGTCTGCTTAAGAATTTGCTTTGTCGGCTTCCGAAGTGAATCATGTATGTCATCGATGCCTTCCATTCCAAAATCATAATCCGATTCACAATCAGCTTCACAATCATATTCATCATCTGAGTAAGCCTCTGTAGCTAAATGAGATTTTTCTATGCCATGTCCAATGATAATCTCTTTACCTTGAACACCGTGTATGTGGCAGATTTGTTCCGATGGAATGTGGTAAATATCCTCAAGAGTTTTAGTATAGTTAAAGGTCAGGAAAATACTTGAGCCTTTCAAAGAATCCGTCAAAAAGCTGTTGCAGGAGATAGCTTTCGGATATGAAATGGTATTGATCCACTGTGAAAACAGCTTGGAAAACCCATAGGTATTAAAGCTCAGCGTGGATGTAAAGTCCTCTCTTGTATATGCTGTTTTCCAAAGGTCAATGTCTCCATCTCTGCCGATTACATCATCAACATCATCGAAGAATAATTCCCAATCGATTCTGCCGAGAGCTTCCTCAAAGTTTGCCCAATTTCCACCTGCCGCTTCGTTAATGCAATAAACCAAAAAGGAAGCCAGATCTTCATCAGAGATGGACATATCACCCTTTGGCATCAGCGTAGCATCAGAAACCATGAAGTGCTCGGTATCTTGAGATTCGGGATACATCTCAATCAGCCAGTCCTTAAAATTATTATATGAAGTGGGCATATCGTGTCCACGGTCGAACCCGTTGCCTATTATAAAAAGATTGTTTTTCAACGCGTATTCCCCCTTTGTACCATAGTTTTACTGCAGCTTGATTATTAAAGCATGCAGCTTATTTTATCACGAAATACCCCGAAAAGAAAGGAGCCTCTCATGCCATCACAAATCTATATACTGATTGCAGCGGCCGCCGTGATGTTTCTCGTCATAGGCGGTCTTTCTCTTTTAGCGCATTACTATACCTTAAACGGAATCAAATCCCGCACAGTAGGTGACGGCCAGCATGGTACGGCACGCTTTTCCACCAAGCAGGAAATCAAAAGAATCTACAAGCATATCCCTTTTGAGCCGGAGCTGTGGAGGCAGGGGCAGTGTCTCCCTGCCACAGACGAGCAGGGCATCATCCTTGGCAGCACAGGAGCAAAGAACAAGGTGACGGCACTGGTAGACACTGATGATATCCACTGTCTTATGATCGGCGCTTCCGGAGTGGGAAAGACGGCATTTTTTCTATACCCCAATTTGGAATATGCCTGTGCTTCCGGTATGAGCTTTCTGACCACCGATACCAAGGGTGATCTCTACCGCAATTACGGTACCATTGCGCATGACCACTATGGCTACCATGTGGCAGTCATTGATCTTAGAAATCCCACCCGATCAGATGGCAACAATATGCTCCACCTGGTCAACACCTATATGGATCAATACATTGCTGATGAAAATAATCTTGTAGCAAAGGCAAAGGCAGAGAAATACGCTAAGATTATCTCCAAAACAATCATCAATGCCAGCGGTGAGAATTACGGGCAAAATCAGTTTTTCTATGATGCTGCTGAAGGACTTTTGACCTCGGTTATTCTGCTGATTGCCGAATACCTGCCGCCCACTAAAATGGAGGGAAAGAGAGTTGATTGCCGTCATATCATCAGCGTGTTCAAGCTGGTGCAGGATTTGCTTGCCCCAAGCAAGGTAAAGGGCAAAAGCCAGTTCCAACTCCTTATGGATAAGCTCCCTTCCAACCACAAGACACGCTGGTTTGCAGGCGCCGCCCTTAACTCTGCAGAGCAGGCAATGGCATCGGTGCTTTCCACCGTACTCTCCCGGCTCAACTCCTTTTTGGACAGTGAAATGGAACAGATTCTCTGTTTTGAAACAGCCATTGATGCGGAAAAATTCTGTAAGGAAAAATCCGCACTGTTTATCGTACTGCCTGAAGAAGATTTGACCAAGTATTTTATGGTGTCCCTTATGATTCAGCAGCTCTACCGGGAGATTCTTGCGGTTGCTGATGATAACGGCGGCAAGCTCCGCAACCGGGTCATGTTCTATTGTGACGAGCTGGGCACTCTGCCAGCCATTGAGTCGCTGGAGCTGATTTTTTCAGCCTCACGCTCACGCCGCCTTTCCATGGTTCCGATCATACAATCCTTCGGCCAACTTGAAAAGAATTACGGCAAAGAAGGTTCAGAAATCATCATAGACAATTGCCAGGACACCATCTTCGGCGGCTTCGCTCCCAATAGCCAGACTGCCGAGGTGCTGAGTAAGGCGCTGGGTTCCAGAACTGTCATGAGCGGCAGCGTGAACCGTGGAAAAAATGACCCCAGTCAGTCTCTACAGATGATGGAGCGCCCACTCATGACACCGGATGAACTCAAATCTATTCCCAAGGGAAACTTTGTTGTCATGAAAACCGGCACCCACCCCATGAAAACAAGGCTGCACCTGTTTCTTGATTGGGGCATCCGCTTCGGAAAGCCCTATGTCGTAGAGGAAAAGGCACATCGCAAGGTCATGTATGCCGATAAGAATACACTGGAGGAAAACATCGTCCGCAAGCACATGGCCTGTCTAATGGTGGATGAGGAAACTGGTGAGGTTATAGAACCGCCGTCCGGAACCGGAACACTTCATACGCCGACAGCAGAGCCTAATGAAAATACCATGCGCCGCCGCACAATGCTTAAAACGTAAAGGGGGGTATCCATGAGCTATTTCAACCATCTTTATTCCGCCTCGCCCGATGAGCTTCCCCATCGGGCGAGAGCTGTTTATATGTATCTTCGCGACCGTGCGGGGAAAGGGTCGGACTGCTGGCCAGCAGTAAAGACTATTGCGTCCGACTTGCAGCTCTCCCGTAGCACCGTCAAGCGCGCCCTGCATGATCTGGTCAGAGCGGGGCTCATTGAAAAGGAACCCCGCTACCGGGAAAACGGGAGCAACACCAGCAACAGGCTCATTTTGAAAAATCAGTGATCCAATACGCACAAAAAGACGTATTTGCCGCCAAGGGAAAGCTATGGCTTGTTCGAGAACCGAGGTACGGTTCACTGTGAACCCACCAGAACCTCTCACTCTAAGAAAGATTTATCACAGAAAAAGAATAACTTGTAGCCTTAAATATTTTTGTGTAGCATAATGGACGCTATTTATGGAGATGTTATTTTTGTAAACTGGTAATATACAAAGAAAAGTATCAGGTTACAAAAGTGAGGTGAAAACAATGCGGCAGACATTGGGGAAAAGGATTAATCAACTGCGCAAGAATAAAGGTTTAACATCTGAGGAACTATCGGAATTGTGTGGAGTAAACGCAGTGCATATCCGCAAGATTGAAAGTGGAGGCAGTCTGCCCAGCTTTTCTCTCTTTCTGAAAATATGCAACGTGCTGGGTACCTCGGCGGATTATCTGCTGGGTGACCTTCTGGACAACCCGGTCATACCAGACAGCGTGGAGCAGCTTGGCAAGCAGCTAAAGCATTTAGATCCGGATCAGATTGATATGATCAATGAAATGCTAGAAGTTATGATTCGGCACACAACAAAGGAATAATGCAAGCAAATGGGAGCCTCAAAAAAGGGGCTCTTTTTTTATGTCTTGTTTGTCTTGCTTTTCTCTTGGTTTGTAGCTTATAATAATACAAATTAAAATATCAAGATACAAAAGAGAGGATGATGAGTAATGACAGTGAAAGAAAAATCAAAATTGATTAAACAGGCCGGTAAACTTTATACCTATGGATTAACGGTGGAAAAATGTAAGGAAAAGTTAAGGCGATTAGTCGAGAAAAAGGTACCCTACGATTCATCTCAAATGGAAGCAGCCCTGCAAGAATTTGAAGCAGCAGATCGAGAATGGAAACGGCTGGAGCAGGAACATATAGAGTATAGGAGGAGGCTTGGCATAAAATCTGATAATGTGATATAAAAAAATCCTTTCAATTGTGAATGGAATTTATGCCTTACTGAAGATGGCCTCATCTGTGCGAAAAAGATATTAGAACGTCATAAGTGCTTTACGGAAATATTTACTTCATTGGGCGTGGATGAGAAGACGGCTGAACAGGATGCCTGCCGGATTGAGCATGTAGTGAGTAATCAAACCTTTGAAAAGATAAAAAGCGCATATAGTAGTCAAAAAGCCGAGAAAAGCACTTTTCTATTTCCAGAATCTCAAGTAATAGAAAATTTATAAATTAAGTGATGGGCAAATTCGGTGAAAACCAGTGGTGTAAAGCCATCGGGCCAAGGCGTTTACGGACGCGATAATAGTTTACATGCCAAAAACCACGCTTAGTCTGCCCCCAGACACAGGGGGCAGACTAAGCGTGGTTTTAATAAGCACTTAAAAATATGATTACTGGTTGGGAAGAAGATTCAGCATACTTCAGTTCTTCGGAGCCGGAGCTTTTACAACGATCAGCTCCAGAATGTCCGCATGCAGGTTTTTAACATTCATCTTGGTATGCTCTGGGATTTTCAGTAAAGTGCCTGAATCATACTCATGGACTTCCTGATCATTGAGTCCAATTGAGAGCGTGCCCTTTACAACAGTCATGTATACGTTTGAATTTGAAAAGTGCTCGGGAAGACCATCGTTTTGAGGAAATACCATGTGCAGGTAATGAACGTTTTCGTCAAATACAACTTTTTCTACAGCCTTTTCATTGTTTAGTGTTGATTTAAAAATTTGCTCTACCATTATTACATCCTCCTAATTTTAATATACAACAACTACAAAACTCATGAACTTATTTTAATATAGATTTGGTTTCCGAGTCTATTGTAAATACAACAAGCCAAAGTATGTTCATTTAGAGTAATGAATGGCTTCTCTTGGACAAACCGCCTGACAATTTGTACATTGATGACACAATGCGGGATTAATAAAGGCTTTCTTCTCATCCCCCGTAACGGTTATAGCATCGGAGGGACAAGCCTTTTCGCATAATTTACATCCAATACACATGGTTCTATCAACTTTTTTTGCTCGTCTCGCAAACTGTCCGAATAACTTCTGAGGCGCCCCAAACGGGCAAATAAAGTTGTGAAATACTGCGGGCCTATACAGAAGGGTTGTAAGGATCGCGATAACCAGCCATATCGGTAAAATGGGCAGATTAATGTGAAGAAATTTTTTCAATAAAAGCATCGCCGCGATACTGACTGCAAGAGCTATCCATGCAAAATACTCGTTACTTAACCACTTCGACGTTTTAAAGGTTGGGATTTTAAGCTTCTTTGCAATCCATTCTGTAGGGATCATCAATGTGTTCATGGGGCATATATATCCGCAATAAATTCTTCCGAAAACCAACGCAGCCAAAAGACTTACGGCAAACAGCCCCAGCCATAGCATCGTTTTGCCGGTTATCAGAAAAAATACGAATAATGCCAAAAATAGTACCCGAATAATCGTCGGAATATACTTCACGCTTTATACCTCCTTAACTTGATATTTCTCTATTATACAGATAAAATGAAAAAAAAAGGTGTTACCAAGGTAACTCTTGTTATGGAGGTTTATAACATGAATAAATATAGAGGTTTGATAGAAAAAAGCACACTTTTAAGTACCGTGTCTGCCGAGAGAATAAAAGCTTATCTAAGGAATGGAAGCTTTAAAATCAACATGTATGGAAAAAACAACATTGTTCATTTTTCAGGTGACGTATGCTCAAAGCTTGAAATTATTTTATCTGGTAAGGTAACCGTTGAACGCATTGACGAATCAGGAAGCCTAACCGTGATAGCGGAGTTTTACAGTGATGATATTTTAGGAGGAAATTTATTATTTTCAAAAAATCCACATTACCCGATGACAATCACTGTAAAGCAGCCTGCTGTCATTTTAGAAATTGATAGGGAACTTCTTTGTGAGCTTTTTTCAGACAATCATGATTTCTTAAGACATTATCTTGAATTTGTTTCTGACCATGCGGTGATTCTCGGGGATCGGATTAAACATTATGTCAATAAAACAATACGGGAATGTATTATGAATTATCTGGAATATGAGAGGCAAAGGCAAAACTCAAATCAAATCCACCTAAATATAACTAAAAAAGCCTGGGCAGAAAAAATCGGTATTCCGCGTACGTCATTGTCAAGAGAACTGGCAAAAATGAGGAGAGATGGGTTAATCAAATATGACTCTAAATCAATTGAGCTTTTATAATATCTGCTTTTTATTATGCATATCATCATTTTCGTAATCACATTATGAAGAATACTTAATGGTTATTGACAAATGCCCATAACCCTCATATAATTAAATTGCAAATGCAAACCATTTGCAATTAATGCTGAAAGGTAGATGAAGTAGATGAAATTCAAAAAGATCATGTACGCTGGATTGAGCTTGACTCTTGCTCTCAGCCTTTTGCTTGTTTCAGGTTGTGGTAATCGGCAAACATCGAAAGTCAGAGATGAAAAAATGATTGTTGCGGTAACGGTACTGCCGCAGAAGGCTCTCGTAGAAGCGGTGTGTGGGGATTTGGCGGAGGTAGTTACAATTGTGCCTCCTGGAAACAGCCCAGGCAATTATGAGCCTACACCGCAGGAGATGGAAGATTTCAGCAGAGCTTCTGTTTATTTTACGATAGGCGTACCTACGGAAAAAGCTAACATACTGCCAAAGGCGGAAAATATGAAAATCGTAGACCTGCCTGCCAAGGTTGCAGAAATCTATCCCGACAGGGAGTTCAGCCCAGGAAAGCGTGACTCGCACATCTGGCTCTCCCCCAAGAGGGCAAAGGTAATGGTTGAGGCAATCACGGAAGTTATGGTCGATTTGGATGCCGTGAATGCAAAGGCCTATCAGGAGAATGCGAAGGCATTTTTAAAAGAGCTCGACCGCGTCGATTCTGAAATCAAAGAAGCATTTTCAGGAATCCAAAATCCTAAATTCATCGTATTCCATCCAGCCTATGGATATTTTGCGGATGATTATGGTCTTGAGATGCATGCCCTTGAGGAAAATGGCAAAGAAGCCACGCCGCAACATTTACAGGACATGATAGACCTTGCCAGAGAGAAGAATATCAAAGTCATCTTTTCCCAAGTTGAAATTGACAGCAAGCAGCCCGATGCGTTTGCAGAAGAAATCGGCGGAGAAAAAATCATGCTGGAGCCTTTATCGGATGATTATATTGCAAATCTCGAACGTATGTCTGAGGCAATAAGCGAGGCGATGAAATGATCGAAGAGTACGCTGTCCACATAGAAAATCTGTCTGTCTATTACGGACAGACACCTGCAATCAAGGGCGTTTGCCTGAATGTATCCGACAAAGAGTATCTTGGAATCATAGGACCAAACGGTGGAGGAAAATCCACACTGCTGAAAGCAATTTTAGGTCTTGTTCCCCTCTCATCCGGAGCCGTCCGGATCTACGGAGATAATACGCACAGGAATAGGACATTTATCGGTTACGTTCCGCAATTTGCCCTATTAAATAGAAAGTTTCCTATCAGCCTTTTTGAGGTTGTTTTGACAGGGCGCTTAAAACAAGGCTTATCCCCTTTTTTCAGATATTCCTCAGAGGATAAGGATACTGCGTATTCCTTGCTTGAAAGGGTTGGAATCGCAAGCCTCGCAAACCGGCAGATATCGGAGCTGTCGGGAGGGGAATTTCAAAAAATGCTCATCGCAAGGGCGCTTGCCACAAATCCCAAGCTCTTGCTTTTGGACGAGCCGACCGCCAGCGTGGATGTACGTTCACGCGAACAGATTTACAGCTTGCTTGCAGAGCTGAATAAAAGTATGACTATTATCCTTGTGACGCATGATCTGCTTGCTGTATCCTCTCAGGTGAACCGTTTGGCCTGTCTGAACGGACAGCTTGTTTATCATGGGGAGCCTGAACTTACTGAAAAGGTTGTAAACAGCCTCTACGGATGTCCTGTCGACCTAATCGCCCATGGAGTACCTCATAGGGTACTTAGGGATCATGAGGAGGTAAAGAGCAGTGATTAATGCGATTTTTGAATATCAGTTCTTACAAAATGCCTTTCTTTCAGGCATACTCGCAAGCATTGTTTGTGGCATGATTGGTGTGGTTATTGTAGAGAAAAGGCTGGTCATGATGAGCGGCGGTATAGCGCACACCTCTTACGGTGGTGTAGGCTTGGGCTATCTGATGGGATTTGAACCCATCATCGGTGCATTTTTGTTTTCCATATGCGCAGCACTTGGAATCGGTTGGATCAAAAGAAAAGGCGGTACACACTCGGATGTCGTAATCGGTTTATTCTGGTCACTCGGCATGGCTCTGGGCATTCTCTTTATTTTCCTTATGCCCGGATATCCTCCTGACCTAAGTTCTTATCTTTTTGGCAGCATTTTATCTGTTACTAAGGCCGACCTTTATTTAATGATCAGCCTGACGGTCATTATAATGCTCGTAATCATCGCTTTATTTAACGACTGGAAAGCTTATCTGTTCGATGAGGAATTCGCTACAATCAGGGGCATTAAAACGATGTTCCTGGAGTATCTTCTTTTAGTCCTGATTGCGATGACCGTTGTGGTGTTGATTCGAGTCGTGGGCATTATCCTTGTGCTCGCCCTTCTTACGGCTCCTGCAGCCACAGCAGGTATGCTTACCTCAAATCTTAAAAAGCGCATGTTCTATTCGGTGATACTTGGGATGATTTTTTGTATGTCAGGCTTATGGATATCCTATGTTATAAATATTGCATCTGGAGCCGCTATCGTAATCTTGTCGGTCATATGCTATTTTTTAGTATATATAATACGTTCTATCCGCAGAGGTTTGGAACGAAAGAAGATCTCCACCGAAAGTGAACAACTGTAGTTAACTGACAGAAAGGAGTGTAAAACAAAGAGTATGGATATTGTGGATGACTTAAAGCGAAATGGACTGAAAAACACGAAATGCCGCGCCGCTGTGCTTGAGATGCTGGAGCAAAGCGATCAGCCGGTCACGGCTGACAGCTTGTTTCGCCAATTAAGCAAAAAGAACATAAGAGTGAGCTTTTCCACCGTTTACAGGACACTTGAGGCTTTAACGGAAAAGAATCTGGTTACAAAGCTTACGATTACTGGAGAAGATAAAACGCTTTTTGAATATAATCGGATAGGACACAGGCATTATTTGATATGCTTGGAGTGTAAGAAAATTCTTGCGATTGAACATTGCCCGCTAAAAGGCTATGAGGAAAGCCTGAAAAAAGAGACGCATTATTCGATTTCCGGACATAGGCTCGATATCTATGGTTATTGTCCCGAATGTCAAAGAAAACGGTGAGTTGGTGAAACTGCGTTTTATTGGTGTTATGCTCCCCGGCTTGTCTTTGCTCAGATCGTTCACTTTAATACCGCTTGTTAAGCCTACTTAAGTATAACCCCCCTTGCTCCACTTTGAAGCAAGGGGGGTTATACTTTGTAGAAAGAAATATTTTTAGAATAGTTATTGACATATGCCCATAATGGAGTTATGATAGTTATGAGCATAAGCCAATAACTATTTAAAGTTTAAGTTGCATGCAAGACGATTTTCATTGCAGCTAAGATAGTAGATAAAGTAAATGCATAGGCTGCGAGGATGTAATCAAGCTTGAAGATGGGAAAGCAGTTATCGATGACGATTTTGTTGAGCACGGCGCTTGTGTATGAGGATGTCCAATCGAGGCAATACGTTTATAATTTTAGAAAGGGGAATGATTATGCCCGGAAGAGATGGAACAGGACCATTGGGCAAGGGTCAGGCAAAATATTGTGTTTGCCCGAAATGCGGCGAGCAAACCGCGCATGCGACCGGCACGCCCTGCACTTCAATGAAATGCCCTAAGTGTGGATCAGCTATGATAAGAGGTTCTTAAAAAAATGAGCGGGAACAGCCAAACTGGAAAAATGACTCCATCCAAAGAGAATTATTTGAAGGTCATGCTGGGGCTGTCGAGCGAGGGGGGCATTCGTTTGATAGATATTGCAACCGCTCTTGGCGTCTCAAAAGCCAGCGTGAGCAATATGATGAATGTTCTCAGGGACGAGGGGTATGTCACTAAGGAAAAGTACGGTGTTGTAACCTTAACCGAGAGTGGAAAAAATGTTGCTGCCAATATAAAAAGAAGATATGAAGTGCTTAGACGGTTTCTTCATTATGTTCTCGGAGTGGAAGCTGAAATAGCCGCAGAGGATGCCTGCCATATGGAACATTTAATCAGTTCCGAGACAGCGGACTGTATGGATCGGAAGCTTGAAAAACTGTCCGAATATCAGTACGGAATAGAGTTATAAAAAAATAAGGTTTACGGAGGTGAGAATTATGCCAAGAGGAGACGGAACAGGTCCTGCGGGAAAGGGACCGTTGACGGGACAGAGCGCAGGTTTTTGCGCAAGCTTCAAAACTCCCGGATTTATGAACACCGGCTTTGGCCGAGGTATGGGGCGAGGCCGAGGATTCAGACGGATGTTTTGTATTTCAAGCCTACTGCCCGGATGTGGATACTTTGCTTACCAATGGGCAAATCGTAGGAGACAAAAGTAAGGATATGAAATCTGAAAGGAGGTGAGAACTATGCCAAGAGGAGACGGAACAGGCCCGATGGGAATGGGTCGAACGGTGGGAAGAGGCGCGGGTTTTTGCGCAGGCTTTGCGGCACCGGGCTATGCTAATCTGGTTGGATTCGCGGGAGATTGTGGACATGGATTCGGCGGAAGACGCGGATTCAGGAGAATGTTTCATGCGACTGGCCTACCGGGATGTACGCGTTTTGGATACCCCGCGTATGAAGGAGCAAACGGAGAAGCTGCTGATGAAAAAGCGATTTTAAACAATCAGGCGGAGCTTCTGGAGAAACAGCTTCAGCAGGTGAAAAAGCGTCTTTCACATTTGAAGGAAGACGAAGAATAGCCTATGAGCGAAAGGCAGGAAGAAACACCTGCCTTTTTCTCATGAAATATTATTTCAGGAGGAAGATGTTTATGGCATTGCGAAACATTATGAATTATCAGACAGATGAAATTTTAAGGAAAAAAGCAAAGGCTGTTGAGAATGTCAAAAGCCGGATTCAATCTTTACTTGCAGATATGACTGAAACCATGTATCATGCAGACGGAGCAGGACTGGCGGCTCCACAGGTGGGCATATTGCGGAGGCTTGTCGTCATAGACATTGGAGCTGGACTTATCAAATTAATCAACCCTGTTATCGTGGAGGCTGACGGAGAGCAGCAGGAGATGGAAGGATGCCTGAGCATTCCAGGTATCTATGGTAAGGTAAAACGTCCTGAAAAGGTAGTGGTGAAGGCACTTGATGAAAATGGGAAACCGTTCGATTTAGAAGGTACGGGAATGCTGGCACGCGCTCTTTGCCATGAGATAGACCATCTGAATGGAATACTGTTTATAGACAAGGTGATATCTGGATCTCTTATAAATCAGAATCATTTACGGGGGGCTGAAATTATATGATTGTGTATGGACCGGTGCCGTCAAGGCGCTTGGGGCAAAGCATCGGGAGCAGGGCCGACTGATTGAATATGTATATGAAGAAAAAAGTTTTATAGAAAAGACCTGCAAAACAAGCAATAAGTGCGAACAAACAAAGAATAAGTTGACATATGCCCATAATTAGATTAGCATATAATAATAGGTATTTTGATTAATCGGCTGTATAAAAGGAAGAAGAGATAATATGTATACATGTGCGATGTGCAGTAATCAAAGCTGTAGGGCGGGAGAGCTTGACAAAACACCGCTGAATTGCCCCTGCAGAGAGGAAGAACAGGAAAAAGTTAAGAACCTATATCAGGATGAAGACAACAAAGAACTGGCATATTTCTCTGCGCTGACAGAAGCGGAGGGTTATTGCAGCAAAACAAGGCTTGAAGAAATTATGGACTTTGCAAATAAGTGTAACTATAAAAAACTGGGATTGGCTTTTTGTGTTGGGCTGACAAAAGAAGCAAATATATTTTGTAAAATTTTGATAGATAACGGATTTGAAATACACTCCATTGCATGCAAAAACGGAAGTATCCCCAAAGAGTTTTTGGGAATCAATGATAAGCAAAAGGTTCGTCCCGGTACATATGAGCCGATGTGCAATCCCATCGGACAGGCAATTTTCCTGAATAAAGCACAAACAGAATTAAATGTCATTCTGGATTATGTGTGGGGCACGATTCCTTATTTATCAAATATTCCGACTCACCGGTAACTGTATTTGCAGTGAAAGATAGGGTTTTAGCGCATAATCCGTTAGGTGCGCTGTATTTGTCGGAGAATTATTACAAAAACAAATTGTATAATCAACACAAATAAGATTCATCACATGTAGGGAGGGTTACGATGAAAGCAGGAATTATCCGGTGCATGCAGACAGAGGACATATGTCCAGGCACCACCGACTTTAAGGTCATGCGAGAAAAGAAATGCGCGTTTGAACATGTTGAGGACGAGGTCAAACTCATTGGATTCACTACATGCGGCGGCTGCCCTGGCAAAAAGGCTGTAACAAGAGCTGTCGAAATGGTAAAGCGAGGTGCAGACACAATCGTTTTGGCGTCCTGTATTACGAAAGGAAATCCCATTGGATTCCCCTGTCCCCACGCACAAGCAATTAAAGAAGCTATTGCTAAAAATTTGGGTGAATCGGTTAAAATTATCGATTATACCCATTAAAATGAAAGAATACAGGACCTGTTATCTACGTTTCGAAAAGATCAGTGTCGGTTTAAAAGAACCTATTTTTCCTGTATAATAGTATAAGCCGATAGGCAAGTTTGATGAAACGGAGTTGATGGATATGGCAAGACCAACCAAATGGAGAAAGATTGAGAATGTACCTATCGTTCCTTACTTTATTCCTTCGGATAAAGATGTGGACGAGATCCCGGAGAATATATTAAAACTTGAGGAGCTGGAGGCCATCCGTCTGAAAGATCTGGAAGGACTGGAACAGAGCGAATGTGCGGAAAAGATGGAGGTATCTCGCCCCACATTTCAACGTATTCTTTTGTCGGCGAGAGAAAAAGTTGCTGACAGTCTGGTGAATGGAAAGATCATTCGTATAGAGGGTGGTAATTTTACTCGGAATATTTGCCCTGTAAAATGTCCCGATTGCGGCAAGGAATGGATGGAGAGCTACGAGAACATGGAGTCCATCAAAAATGGAGAGTATGCGTGTCCTGCCTGTGGTTCAAAGAAAGTTACCTGTGCACAGAGCTGTAAGGGTAGGTTCTGCCGAGGGCACTGCCGTCGGCATGGTTGGACAGAAGAATAAAACTCGTACCCTTTTCCCTTAATTGGTATGTTTATCGGAATGCTAATTAAGAAAAAGACAGAATCTGCAATAACGGCAGATAGGAATTTAGAGGTGGAATAGATATGGCACGTTCTATTAAAGATTCCCTTTCGGGATTTGGTAGCGAACTGTTGGAACGTATAAGAGAAAATAACAATACAAGGCTAGATGAAGCTGCCTTTGAAGAAAGAATCATTGGAATTGAAAAGGCAACTGCGGCTCTGCGTGAAGCCGAAGTTGAAGATGAGAAAATCGGTTATCTTCTGCAAAAATATTGGGATTTACGCCTTAGCGAAGTCAAAGAAATTTTGCAGCAGGAAAGATACTTTGAAGAGAAATAATTCATTCGTATGGTGAAAGGCAAAATTCAATTTAGCGGTATAATTTAATATTCTTGTGAGGTTAAATGGTGAAAATATCAGGACTGCAAAAAATGACACTGCTTGACTATCCCAAAAAAATTGCGGCCACTGTATTTACCAGTAGCTGTAATTTTCGTTACCCATATTGCCACAATGCCTCTCTTGTCTTGAACACTGGGAGTGCTCAGGCTATATCAGAGAAAGTTTTTTTGAGTTCCATTCCTGTTAAAGGATGTATTTGCCGTAAGGCAGCAGAAGCTGCCGTAATAAAACTTAAAAAACAATAAGTGGAACGCTTAGCAAACCATTCTTATGTTAAAATTAAAAGTGCGCACAGGAGGTTTTTAATCTCCAGTGCGCATTCGTAACGATAGGCCCTTTTTTGATTTATATTAATCAATTTTCTTAGCATTTTCATAGAGTTTTTCTATTTCTTTTTTAGATATCATTTTGGAGATAAGGAAAGCTATTATGATAATTCCTGGAATATCTATAATCAGCCTTGTGATAGCAAATTTATTTCCCAGGGCAGCCATCTCAAAAAGAAACATGGGGATTTTTGTAGTTGACCATGCTCCGATGAAAATTAGGATGTTCATGAATTTTACACCCTTTTTCATAAAGACGGCAACAACCGGAAATGCACCGTAAAGGGGACCGGCAGCTGCCGAACCAATTAAAATAGCTAATAATACACCCTTTAGTCCAGATCCTTCTCCCATATATTTAACCATGGTTTCTCTTGGCACCCATACATCGAGAAGACCAAGAAGGACGAAGACAGGAGGGATTACAAGCAGCATTTCCTTCACCGAATTGACAGTAATGCTAATGGACTTCCAGCCTAACTGCGGGTTAAAAAATGTCAGTATTATCATAGCCAAAAATACAATTATAAAAACGCGGTACCTTTTTATCCATTCTCTCATTTACACCACCACCATTCCGATTATCAAAGCAACGATTAAGGAAAAGAAGAAAGCCAATACATTTCGCAGGACAGAAATTTTCTTTCCAAGGTATTTCATTTCAACTGGCAGCGATATAATACCGACCATCATTAATGTTGAAACGAAAGCAGCAATCTGCATATACCCTGCGCCATTTTCCAAAAGAAGTGCCGCAGTCGGAAATGCTACAAATGCAGGAATTAATGTTACAGATCCGATAATTGCGGCGAGTATAACACCAACCCAACCGGATTCGGAGCCGATTATTTTTGAAATTGTTTCAGCATTAAGAACTGCGAGCAGAAATCCCACCAGCAATATTACAACAAGAAATTCAGGCAGGATATTTTCAAATGCTTTCCATGCCTTTTTAAGTGCCATTTTTGTCTTCTTCTTATCCTTGATAAATGAGAAAATTAATAAGACAATGGCAAGTCCATAGAAGATATAAGAATCCATATGGGGCAGCCTCCTAATTTTTATTATATTTGTTATAGTTAAAATGAACTAGTTAACATGAACCCGATCAGTGCTCCATAGATCGTGGAACTATAGCGATTTGATGTAATGGGGCAGGCTCCGGTGGGGCAGCCTACTTTTTTATAGTAAAGATAGCCTAAGAAGCCTCCAATAACTGTACCAATAATCATCTTCAAGATCATTGCAGATACCTCCTCTTTTATCATTAAGCACTCATGCTATTGCGCTGGCTTCTAAGATATTTAATTACTTCAGTTCCTGCTTTGGCACCTTCATATACTGCCTTGGATATCTGCAATAATCCGCCGGTACAGTCTCCGGCAGCAAAAAGGCCAGGAATATCGGTAGCCATATTTTCATCGGCCAATATCTTGTTATTTTCTATAGTAGCACCTAATTTTTTAGCCAGATCAGTGCTTCCGGCAGTTCCAATCGCTACAAATAACCCTGAAACTGCCAGTGAGCTGCCATCTTGAAATACAACGGAGTCTATCACATCGTTGCCTTTAAGAGAATCGATAATACTGGTATTTATCCTGATTTTATCCGGAATAATAGCGCTTGGCTGTTTTCCGTTTGTAAGAAGGGTAACGGAGTTGGCTGTGGGCAATAGTTCAAGAGCTTCATGCAGTGCATACTCACCATCGCCTAAAACAGCAACATCTTTTCCGCGATAGAAGAAGGCGTCACATACTGCACAATAACTTACCCCATGACCTTCGTACTCTTTTAATCCTTTGATTTTTGGAGCTGTACGAGAGGTTCCTGTGGCAAGGACAATACTGTCAGCTTCATATTCGCCTTCCTTTGTGATGACAGTAAATTTATTATTATAAGAGATGCCTACTACCTCATCCGAAATAATTTCTGTACCCAGCCGACGTGCGCCTTCCATTCCGTCTGTAATCAAATCTTTTCCGGATATAGGCTGACTAAAACCATAATAGTTTTCGATTTCAGAGGCTTTCCCTAAAGCACCATGATCTTTTCCTATGACCATAGTGTTGATACCGGCTCTTGTTGTATATAATGCGGTAGAAATACCTGCAGGTCCATTTCCAATAATAATTACATTTGGCATAATAATTACCACCTTTCTCTTTGATTGTGCAAATTATAGCAATATTAATGATAACTGTTCTGTGACAGAATCACGCAGGAATATCATTTTATTAAATCAATTCCTTTTTTCAAAGTTTCTGCATCGATAGTGCCCTGTGCTCCTGTTACAATATAACCGTCCTTATCGATAAATACGGTTGTCGGTATAGATCTAATACCATAGGCATTGGCAGCTTCCTGTTCCGTATCAAAGTATACAGGGAATGAAAACCCCTGTTCTGTTATATATTGCGTCCCTGTTTCCTTTGTTTCACGCTGTCCATCTACGAGATTTACCATCACAAAGGTTATATCTTCCCCAAGGTCCTTGTATACTTCGTTAAATTCAGGCATTTCAGATTTGCATGGAGAACACCAGCTTGCCCAGAAGTTCAACACAATAGGCTTACCAAACAGATCGGACAGTTTGATGGGAGTTCCATCTATATCTAAAACCGTGAAGTCAGGCGCTTCTATTTTTTCTTTTTCTTCGTTTTGACTGTTTTGGGTTACTTCGCCCTCATTTTGGATAACATTAATATTGCTCTGAGGTGATATTTTCTTACTAAGTGTGTCGTATGCAAAAACAGCTATGACAATAAATAGAGCAAATGCTACAAACAACAGTATAGTTTTTGATTTCTTATTCATGATGAATTCCTCCTACAAAGTTAGAAATGAAAGGAAATAGCCCATATATCCGGTTGCCATCAAGATACCGATGACAATGAGTATTCCACCTGACACAATGTTGATTATCTTATAATTTCTTTTAATAAATGAAAAGGTACCTTTCAGTTGGTCAATTAATAAAGCACTTGCAATAAAAGGGATACCTAATCCTAACGAGAATGCAAGCAGCATACTTATTCCCTGTAGCATTGAACCGCCAAGTGATGCCATCAGTAATGCAGAGCCTAAAAAAGCACCTACGCAAGGTGTCCATCCAATCGAAAATACAATTCCGAAAAGTACGGCTGAAAAAAATCCAAGGTTTTTCACATTAACATTTTTATTGCTGATCCGATTCAAAAAACCTATTTTGAAGATTCCTAAGAAATTGAGCCCAAATACAATTACAATCAGACCTGTCACAATATTAAGAATAGACGTATAATTACGTATTAACGTTCCGACTGTTCCAGCAAAAGCTCCCATAGTAATAAATACAAGAGTAAAGCCTAAAACAAATCCAACTGAATTCGTAAGAGCTTTTTTCTTATTTGCTTTATCTGCAACAAAATAAGACACGTATATGGGTAGCATAGGCAGAAGACAAGGTGAAATAAATGTGATGACTCCTTCTAAAAATAACAAAATATACTGCATATCAACCCTCCCTTATAGTTTGAAAACCAGACAGAAAAATTTTGAACCAATTTAAACTGACCGATTTATATATCCATAATCCACTTAAGTAAAATCGTTTCATGTTCCAAGATTCTGTGAGCAATAATAGGCGCCATTGATATTAATGCTCCTGATTGTCACAGTAATATTTTCCTAATAGGAAGATAATCTCCTCCACTCTATGATCAGCAATAGAATAAGTAACATTTTGTCCTGATTTTATATGATCCAGAATTCCATGAGCCTTTAAAAGTGCTAGGTGCTGAGAGAGAGCAGATTGTGTAATGTTTGGTATTTTTTCTCCGAGACTGCCTACGGTTTTAGGGCCTTTGATCAGTTCGCATAAAATGAGCAGCCGGTATTCATTCGCAAGAACCTTCAGAAGTTCCGCAATTTGTTTCGCTTTGTGTTCCATTTGAAATCTCCTTTCTGTGTTTTATTTGGCAGATTGCCTGTGTCATGGTTCCCATTGGGCAGTATACACACCAAGAACGGGGTTTGAACAGAAGCATCGTTAATAGACCCAGTACCGTTGAGGTAAGCATAACGCCGTAAAATCCAAAGGCAAATTGTGCAGCCCACGGAGTTACAAAAGAGGTGTTGACCCAATCCCAGGGGAGTTTAAATACCCATAAAAGCGTTACAGCTTCCCGGAGTGTTGCACCTGCAAAAACAAGGTAAGTAGCGTAGATCATCATAAAAAACATTCCCATAAAAAAGGTAAGAAATCCATATCGAAACCATTTGGTGCGTAAAAAACGGGGAGGAGCTTTTTTGAGAGAAAAACCGAATTGGCCGCCCAGAAGCTCAAAAAGCTGACCACGCCCGCAGTAGCTGTTGCAATAGGATTTGTTTCCTTTCACGGCTGCTATGAGCAGTGGTATAATAAAGCAAATTAATCCCAACCATGCAAATAAGATGTTAAAAAAGCCAAGCAATAAATAAATGGCTGATGCAATCCAAAGGTAGTCATACCAGCGTTTTTGTTTTAACATGCGGCAGCCTCCTTTAAGACAATAGATATGACTTGTGCAGGGCAGGCAGCTTCACATCTTCCACAACCTACACATTTCTTTTCATCGAGCAAGGCATACATTCCTTTGTATATTGACATCGCATTCAGAGGACAGCTTTTTGTGCAACATCCGCATGCGACACATTCTTTAGAGTTTAAGAGTGCCTTTTTTCTACCTTTCATAAAAACCACCTTTCAGTATATTAGTAATTGCTAATATACTTATATTTTTGAATCTTGTCAAGTATTTAAAATTAAAAAATATTTTCTTTGTGCAGCAGGATTGCTCTTATGTTGATTTGTAAAAAAACAGGTCCTATACATAACTTTTGTATAGGACCTGCCTAAGTTTTATTAGTAATACAATTACTTGCTTAATAGTTCATAACGATAAGTCTATTTCTTTTCTTTACGGAAACACATGAACCAATCCAGACAATACTGATCATCATTTTTACTTTCCATGCGTTCTTTTGCAGTTCCACAGGAGCCGGCAGTAGGAACAATTACATCGTCTCCGGGACGCCAGTCAGCAGGAGTTGCTACACTGTCGCTGTCAGCCTTTTGCAGTGCAAGAACAATTCGCTTAATTTCATCAAAGTTACGGCCAGTGGAAAGTGGATAATACAAAACAGTGCGGATTTTGGCAGTAGGATCTATCACGAATACCGCCCGTACCGCCTGTGTATTGGACTGTCCAGGCTGCATCATACCATATTTGTTAGCAACCTCCATGCGGATATCCTCAATCAGAGGGAACTTAACTTCTATGTTTTTCTTTCCATTCCACTCTAATTCCTGAATCTTACGTAGCCATGCAATATGAGCATAGAGGGAATCCACCGAAAGGCCGATGAGTTCGGTATTAAGTGCTTTGAATTCCTCCGCCATAGATGCGAAAGTCATAAATTCGGTAGTGCAGACAGGTGTAAAATCTGCGGGATGTGAGAAAAGAATGACCCATTTTCCTTTGTAATCTTCAGGAAAATTAATTTCTCCTTGTGTGGTCACAGCCTTAAAGCTGGGAGCAATATCTCCGATTAAGGGCATTCTGGTTACTTGTATTTCTTCCATAATTCATAATCTCCTTTCGTATTTTTGATATTGTTTGTCTAAAGGTTATGCGCTTATAATATCAGAGGCACCTTCCTAAATCTGTAACTAAGTTACACAGTAGAGCCCTACGTTTGTCGACAATGATATTTGGGAAAACGTTTATCTGTCGACTAAAAACCAGTGTTATGTTAAATTGTCAAGGTGCACTCTGACAAAAAAAGTAAAGGCACTTCTGTTTTTGCTCTTTGTCGGTTAAATCATAAAATTATAAGTACAAAATAATTTAGCCGGAAATTACTACAGGAGGAAGCTTCTGTAGTAATTTTTATATTACAACGATTTTGACCCTACTTTTTTATATATTTTTTATTGTGCATATTGACATATGCCCATAATGGAGTTAATATTAGTTGTGAGCATAAGACCATAACTTGTTTGAATGGTAAGGGAGCTTTTATATATGAAAATACACATCTTGACAGATAACAGAACAAAAAAGCGCAATTTTCTCGCTGAGCATGGGCTATCTCTCTTTATTGAACATGAAAATTGCAATATTTTATTTGATACCGGTCAGTCGGATGTTTACTGCCGCAACGCCGCTTTAATGGGTGTAGACTTGAACAGCGCCGACTGCATTGTGCTCAGTCATGGGCACTACGATCATTGTGGAGGGCTGGTCTATTTCCCTGAATTAGCTCATTCCCCTAAGATCTATGTGCATGAGACAGCTTTTGCAAAGAAATATGTCCTCAATCCAGACGGAAAAACCTGTCGTGAAATCGGCATTCCATGGTCTTATGAGGAGTATGAAAATATTAAAAGCAATCTTGTATTGACTAAAAAAAATACACAGATAGCACCCAGCTTACATCTTTGCGGAGAAGTACCGAGTACGGTGGATTTTGAGGGAGTACCAAATGGATTTTATTGCGGAGATGGCACAGATAAGTCAAAGGATATGTTGAAGGACGAGCAAATGCTTGTGTGTGACGGTGAGCAAGGTCTTTCTGTCTTTCTTGGCTGCAGTCATGTGGGTATTGTAAATTGCTTGCATTATGCCCTAAAGCTGTTTCCGGACAAAAAGATTCATACATTGGTAGCCGGAATGCACCTGGACAGTGTAAGTCCCAAGCGCCTGCAAATGACAATTCAGCACATGATTGATTTAGATATCCAAAAAATCATCCCACTTCATTGTACAGGTATCTTCGCAATTTGTGAGATGAAGCAGGCGTTGAAAAATCGGTGCTTTCCCTTGTGTGCGAGTGATTCTGTCGAGTTATAAAGGAGATCGATATTTTTGGTTCATACTTATTCACTTAATGGATATAACATTGCAATTGATGGAAACAGCGGGAGCATTCATGTCCTTGATGATATGGTCTTCCAAATGTTGAAAAATGAAGGTGAAATGCCGACGCTTACCGATATGCAGGAGAAATTGAATGCAACATATTCTGCTGATAGAATTCGTGAGGCTTACGGCGAAATCCAATCCCTGAATGAGCAGGGAATGCTTTTTTCTTCTGAAGAAGCCTTAGAAAATGCTGCAAACTCTAAACAACTAAATACCTGTTTGAAAGCTCTTTGCCTGCATGTATCTCATGACTGTAATTTACGATGTGAATATTGCTTTGCATCAAGCGGAGATTACAACAGTGGGCGCAAGTTGATGAGCAGGGCTGTTGCGTTAAAAGCCGTAGACTATCTTGTTGCTGCCTCTCAGGATAGGCGCAACATTGAGATCGACTTTTTCGGTGGTGAACCGCTGATGAACTTTGACGTAGTAAAGGAAACTGTCGCATACGGCAGGCAGCTTGAGAAGTCAACCGGTAAGCATTTCTATTTTACAATTACCACCAACGGTACGTTACTCGACAAAGAGAACATTGATTTCATAAACGAAAACATGGATAACGTGGTAATTAGCATAGATGGACGCAAAGAGGTTCATGATGCTGTCCGCCACGACCGGATAGGCCATGGGAGTTATGATCAGATTATGCCTCTGGCTAAAAAGCTTGTTGCCGGGAGAAACGGAAAAAGCTATTTTATTCGCGGTACCTTTACGGCAAGGAATAAGGACTTCTCAAAGGACGTTATGCATCTGGCGGATATGGGATTTAAGGAGATATCCGTCGAGCCTGTAGTAGGTTCGGGAAGCGATTTGTATTTCGAGGAATTCGACATACCAGAGGTATTGAAAGAATACGAAAACTTGGCTGCTCAGTATATTGAGCGGTTATCCGATGACCGCAGGTTCCGTTTTTACCATTTCAATATCAATCTTTACAATGGCCCATGCCTGTTTAAAAGAGTAACCGCCTGCGGAGCAGGATACGAATATCTGGCAGTATCTCCCGATGGCGACTTATATCCTTGCCATCAGTTTGTAGGACAGGATGAATTTGCAATCGGCAATGTGTTTAGCGGTATCCAAAACAATGAAGTGCAAGATGAATTTATGAGAAACAATATTTTTTCCAAAGAAAAATGCAGGAAGTGCTGGGCAAAGCTATTTTGTTCTGGCGGATGCCATGCAAACGCATATTTTTCAAATGGCAACATTGTGCAGCCCAATGATCTTTCCTGTACCCTTCAGAAGAAAAGGATTGAGTGCGCTGTTATGATACAGGCATTCATGGCTGACAAGGGCATTTAAATTTTTATGAAAGGATGTGGTGGTATGTTTTGTGGAGACTTTTCAGATATGGTAATAGAACATTTTATGTGCCCGAGGAATATCGGTAACATGCCAGATGCCAATGGTGAAGGTACTTGTGGTGACCCGGCATGCGGCGATAGCTTAACTCTTTATATTAAGGTGAAAGATAATGTGATTACGGATATCAGTTTTTTGGTTTTCGGATGCGTCGCGGCTATTGCATCAAGCAGTATGACAACGGAGCTTGCGAAAGGCAAAACGCTGGAAGATGCTTTAAAGATAACCGATAACGATATCGCAGACGCCTTGGGAGGACTTCCTGAACACAAGATGCATTGTTCCGTATTAGGGGCGACGGCGTTGAAAAACGCAATTGATAACTACTTTAGCCGAACATCATGTCATGTGGAAGGTTGACACCAATATGTGAATTATGCACTACATAATGAATTTTGAAAGGAGTCTTACAAAATGAAATTTTCAGTTGCTGTGAAAGGTGCGAATGTATCAAAGGATATTGAATGTTGCGATACCTTTCTAATTTTTGAGGAAGAAAACTCTAAGATCACCATGCGGCAAAACATTGAGAATTCCGGACATAAACTGGATTCACTGCCCGGCTTTCTTGAGAAGCTTAAAATTAAAGCGCTTCTTTGCGAAGACATGGACGGACAGACCGTGCAGGTGTTTGCTGAAAAAGGTATTTGCGTTATAACTGGTGTGTCGGGAAGAGCTGACAAAATCGCCGAGGAATTCGTCTTGACTGCGAAACAGGAGGCCAATATGAGATCTTGCCTCCAGCCCATGCCGAAGGTTCTCGTTTCCTGCCGGGGTCTAAACGGAGAAAACAATGTGTTGGCGGTAGGATATTGCGGTAATTGCAGCTATGCGCCACCCATGGTAATGGTCGGGATTGTTCCGACAAGATATTCTTATTCAATGATCAAGGAATCCGGTTGCTTTGTAGTAAACCTTGTGGATAAAAAATACAAAGAAACCTTTGATTATCTGGGGAGTCACAGCAAGCATGATGAGGACAAATTAACAGCAATGAATGTGCGGTTGCAAAATGGCATGAAAGTCAACGCACCCATTCTGCCCGATTGTCCGGTGAATATCGAATGCTCGGTGGTGGATTCCATTATGACCGGCTCCCATGAAATGTTCATCGGCAAAGTGGAATATGTCCATGCTGATGCTAAACTTTTAGACAGCAAAGGCGAGATAGATTTTACAAAAATAGATTTTATTTAATTTATGATAGGAATTTAAATGTTAACCGCAATTTGTTTCGTCGGAGGTACAAACAAATATGTTAAGTATAAAAATCATTAATAATCCTTCCCAAGGCACTATCCGTCTTTTGCTGCGTAAAATAAGCGATAAACAAGTAAAGACTAACTATTAAAAGTCAAGTCTAAAAAAGAAAGTTTATGAATGAATTGCAGAAATGCATTTCAAGTAAATCAGTACCTTGAAAACCGCATGACAAACAGAGCATCTTTACAGGTGCTCAAAAAGAAAATTATTAAACAGAAAAGTTAAGAGACTTTGTTGTATGCCTGTCCCGATTTTTCTAACCGATAAATGACTCTGACCAGCTTCTTCGCAGCATGAGAAACAGCAACGTTATAATGCTTACCCTCCGCCCTCTTTTTTGCAAGATAGGCGGCAAATACCGGATCCCACTTACAGACAAATTTAGCAGCATTAAAAAGTGCGTAGCGCAGATACCTGGAACCACGCTTTTCCATATGTGAATGAGAAGATTCCAACTGTCCGGATTGGTAGGTAGAGGGAGATAATCCAGCATAGGCAAGAATCTTATCAGGAGAGTCAAAACGGGAAAAATCACCGATTTCAGCTAGAATCATGGCGCCCATCCGGTAACTGATTCCAGGAATCGTAAGAATAGGGGAATGGAGTTCATCCATGATACGTTTTATTTCCTGTTCGATTTCATCAATTTCGGCATCTAATTCACCTATCAGCTTTAGGGTGTGTTTCAGTTCCAGAGATTTTACAGGCATATTCGAACCGATAGAGGCTCTGGCTGTTTCCCTGAACAGGATGGCGTTGTCTCTGCCGTAACGACCCTTAGAGGTTTCGTAAAGCAGATTGGTCAGTCTGGTAAGATGAGCAGAAGCAATCTGAAAAGCACCGGGGAATTCGCTTAGTAAAGCGGAAATGGAAGGCATATGAAGAGTGGGAACCAGCTTTTCCAGTTCAGGAAAAAGAATCGTAACCAGACGGGAAACAGAAGTTTTAAGCTTGGCGCGCTCCCTGACTTTATCAAAACGGTAACGGGTTAGTGACTTTAATTCCTCGTTGTGGTAAGATATGTCTGAGTAGGACTTTAAGTTCACATCAGACATAAGCATTGTAGCAATCGTATGGGAATCAACTTTATCCGTTTTCGTCTTTCTAAGGCTTAGACTTTTTCTGAAAAGACTGGTATGTAACGGATTGATAACAAAGGTGGTCAGACCTTTATCAAGAAGAAAGCCCAAGATGTTATAACTGTAGTGTCCAGTGGCTTCAAGGCCTACTTTTACATTGGTTAAATCATCTGTAGTGGAAGTGATCTTCTGATAGAGGACCTCAAAACCTTCCCGGTTGTTGGGAATGGTAAAGGATTTAAAGAGAATCTTCCCATCTGAGTTGGTGATAAAACAATCATGCTTATCCTTGGAAACATCAATCCCTGCGTATATCATAGCGAAACTCCTATTAAATGAATTTGATACTGTTTTAGACCACGGTGGCTCTCTGCGATTGTAACCTTGTTCTAAATAAACCGTCATGCGGTATCTAACTGATTAACAAGTGAACAAAGAGACTGTGGTTAGAGCCTTTACTAAACCATCAAGTGGTAGGAGAAATGAACTAATCCACAGTATCTAAAACAGCATAGCTCATACCTAAGAAAAGGTAAAGAAAAGCTATGACTATATAATACAAGGAGAAATTTATTATGAAAATTGCTGTTGCAAGTGAAGGCAAAATGGTAACGGAGCATTTCGGTCACTGTGAGGGTTTTGCCGTCTTTGAGGCTGAAAACAATCAGATCAAAAATAAGGAGTTTATCCCGAATCCCGGACATAAACCCGGATTTTTGCCGGTCTTCCTCCATGAAAAGGGAGTTAACGTCATCATTTCAGGTGGTATGGGCGGGGGTGCTGTTGATATCTTTAATGAAAAAGGAATTGAAGTTATTGTCGGCGCATCTGGAGAAGTTGAGAAGACCGTAAGCGACTATTTGCAGGGTAAGCTGAAATCGACCGGATCTATTTGCCATGAACATCAGCATGCTGATGAATGCGAAAGTTAAAAACCTGTATGTCCCGTTTCACGCTTTCATTTGATTGTATTCGGGTATTCAAATCCCCTGCAAGGTTGTGGTCGTTATGGAAATAAAGAGGAATGCTGAAATTATTGTATATGAAGATAATGAAGAATTTACCGACAGCAAAAATCTGCATGTTTTTAATAAGCTGTGTAAAATACTTGAAACTAAGGATATTTATATAATGCGATATTCTTTCGACAAAGATCGCGAGCAGATTAGACAAAATAAGGATTTGTGGCATTTGATTTGCTGTGCAGGTAGGGATATGCTTCCAGCTACCTATATTAACGGCAGAATAGAAAAAATCGAAGAATATCCTACAAAAAAGGAAATATACAGTTGGTTATTTGATAATCAGTAAATGTATTCTTGAAGAGAGAATGAATATGAAGAATAGAACGATGGAAATCTGTTGCGACTCAAAAGCGCTCTTTCTTCCAACGGCTGTGGCGTGATGTTTTTCACCGTTTCTTAACTGTTTCATGCTAGATCGATAGAAACGGCACAAGAAAAACAAGGTAACGACAATAACATAAATAGAGCCAAGGGCAAACCTATTGAAAAATAGGGGCGCAAAGCCATAGGGTCTACGGCGCTTTACACGCTATGATAGCCTGGCTGCAAAAAGCTTCGCAAGAGCCTGCCCTGTGAAATGGGCAGGCTCTTGTTCTCTTTTTCGGCTTTTGATGGAGCGTTTGGGTATCGGGATACAGGGCTTTCGCTGCCATGGCGAAGGAGGACGCTATATGCCCTATTGCCTTGACGATTCTGGGAGTTGGAAATAAAGACGGCTCTATCCTTACATATCCCTTCATCCTAACACAACTTTATATCGAGAAATTCAAAAAGTCAGTATTTTGCCAAGGGCGAAGTGCTGGCTTATTTTTTTCGACAAAAAAACTGTTAATTTTCCAAATTAACCCAAATTCAAGACTGAGCAGCTATCTGATCACTGAGCCACGTTGCCGCTCACCTCCGCTTCTGACATTTTGACTCATTATCAAAATTCAGAAACGGAGGACAAGCCATATGGCAGAAAAGAAAGAATATCAGATTAAGGTACAGGGTCAGCTTGTACCGGTTAGCGAGGAAGTATATTACACCTATTACCGCATGAAACGCCGGGAGCTTCATCTGGAGGAAAAGGATAAAGCACATGGCGTATTTCACTACAGCGCTTTAGATACCAAAGAAATTAATGGAGAGGATGCGATTCCAGACTCCATTTCTCTTCCTCTGGAGGATGTTGTCATGGACAAGCTGATTGCCGAAAAACTCCATCAGTGTCTTGCCCAGCTTTCTAAAGAGGAACAGGAGCTGATTTTTACTCTGTTTTTTCAGAATAAAAGCGAACATCAGATGGCTGCAGAAACAGGTATTCCCCGCATGACAATCCATAATAGGAAGAACCGGATACTGTCTCGATTGAAAAAACTTATGGAAAAATAAAAAATAATTTGGTCCAACCCCCTCACGAAACCGGATTAGTAGTGAGGGGGTTTTTCTATTCCCCTCTTGGTTCCTTGACAACTTCATATCCGATGACCTGAATACGTTAGCTGACGGGCTTTAAAAGGAAAAGCGACCCTGGGGGATGCGCCAAGACCACCTGTAGGCAGGCAGTAAGAAGAGCGAAATCACTTATTTTTGTTCGTGTGTTTCTTTCTGTCCCTATAAAAGACGGCCAAATAAGGTGCAAAGCGGTACCCATCCGACCAGAAAACAGGCTATGGCAGCCTGTCTCGCAATGACCCCGTCAGCCTATATTGATACTTCTGTCCAGTCACAGCCCCCTTTGAACAGGGGACCACGCAATGAGGGCAGCCGACAGAGATCCTGCCGGGGGTGAAATTCCCATGATGCGGTGAAGCCAGCCGCAGTTCAGGCCGTCGCCTTTGTTGTGTAAAGCATCATATGCTCTGCACACAGTGCTTGGGGAGTAGTGTCGAATTAAGCACAGATCTTAAGAGTCTTATTATAAAGACTTAATGTCAGAAGCGATGGGGATCACTCAACAGGTTTGCTTTTTATTGGAGCAAAATGAGTGGTCCCTATATTTGTGCCATTAAGGACAAAAGGAGGTGCGCATTTTGCATGAACAAAAAAGAAACATAAGACGCGGGGATATTTTCTATGCTGATTTAAGTCCCGTGGTAGGCTGTGAGCAGGGCGGCATCCGACCCGTTCTTATTTTACAGAATGATATCGGAAACCGTTATAGCCCCACAATTATTGCTGCCGCCATAACCAGTCAGCCCAAAAAGTGGCTTCCCACTCATGTTCAAATTGGGTGTATAGAGTCTCTACAGAAAAACTCGGTGGTGCTGCTGGAGCAGATACGCACCATTGACCGCATTCGGCTTTTGGAATACATAGGTAATGTTAGCAGGCTGCGGATGCTTTCAGTTGATAGGGCATTGGCGGTCAGTGTGGGGCTGACCATGACGGAAGTGATACTGTCGAAATGATGCAGTTATAAAAAAGGAAAATTCCATCAGAGATAAGGGGGATTATTTATGTCAAAGGAACAAGCAGCCAATGAAGTCAAATATAAAATCACATTGAAGTTCTTAGGAATCCTGCTTCGTAACGGTCTGATTACCAGTGAAGAATATGAAAAAATCGATGATTTGAACCGCCAGACTTTTCTTCCTCAACTTGCGAAAGTATATGTGTAATAACAGTAGCTATTCTAAAACTTGTGTGGTAATGTATGTTGCTAACAGGAGGAAATCCTGTTAGAAAGGAGGAGAAAGTCATGGCAGGCAAGCAGGAAAAAGTAAAAAAGATAACTAAAATAAATCCTGTAAAACCCCAGGTAATGATGCAGCTTCAGCCAAAAAAACGTGTCTGCGCTTACTGCCGTGTCAGTACAGATTCCAGGGAACAGCAAAATTCATTTACTGCACAGACAGCTTATTATGAAGAAATGATCAGCAGTCGAAGTGATTGGCAGTACGTCGGAATTTATGCAGATGAAGCACGGAGCGGAACGAAGTTGCAAAGGCGAGATGATTTCTTGCGGATGATGAAAGATTGCGAAGCCGGGAAAATTGATATGATCATTACAAAATCAATTACCCGGTTTGCCAGAAACACCGTTGACAGCATTAAAGCAATCCGAAAATTGAAACTGCTTGGAATTGCGGTGTTTTTTGAAAAAGAGAATATCAACACCTTATCTGAGAGCAGTGAAATGTTGTTGACCATCTTAAGCTCTCTAGCCCAAGGAGAGTCAGAAAGTACCTCAACCAATAATAAATGGGCGGCGGTCAAACGGTTTCAGGAGGGCACATTTATCGTATCAACTCCAGCCCACGGATACACGAATGTAGAGGGTGAGCTGGTAATTGATGAGCAAGAGGCTGAAACGGTTCGCTTCATTTTCAAGGAATATTTAAATGGAAAAGGCTCCTATGTCATTGCCAGGAAGTTGACCGAGAAAGGAATCCAGACCGTACGGGGTGCTGAAAAATGGTCCGATGGGGTGGTAAAGGAAATTCTTCAAAATCCAGTTTATACCGGAAATTTAATATTGCAAAAAACCTATTCTGCTGAGGTAGTTCCCTTTAAACGAAAAAAAAACAAAGGAGAGCTGCCTCAATATTTTATTTCTGAAAACCATGAGCCCATCATCAGTATGGAGGAAGCGGAAGCGGTCAAAGAGATTTATGAATACCGCCGCAAGCAGATGAAATTCGATGGCACAAAGTCACAAAATCGGTACGCATACAGCAGCAAGATCATATGCGGGGAATGTGGCGGAGTATTCAGACGACAGAAAATCTATATCGGAAAGCCATATGAGAAAGTGCAGTGGTGCTGTATCCAGCACATTGAGCATAAAGAGAAGTGTAGCATGACGGCAATCCGAGAGGATATTATACAAGATGCATTTATCTTGATGTGGAATAAGCTCTCCAGTAACTATACGGAAATGCTCTCCCCTATGCTGGAATCCTTAAAAAGACTGCGTGCGGATGAACAGCAGGAAAAGGAAATCAGGGAGTGTAACGAAAAAATAATGGAACTGTCAAAGCAGAGTCATATCTTAAGCGGCGTAGTCGCAAAAGGATATCTTGACTCTGCTATTTTTATAGAGAAACAGACCGCCCTGCAAATAGAGCTGGATGCCATGCGGAAAAAGAGGAAAGCCCTTCTGGATGAGAGCGGATTTGAGAGCGAGATTTTCTATACGGAACAGCTTATCGGACTTCTTGAAAGCCATCCGGGGATACAGGATACCTATCGTGAGGACTTATTTTTACAAAGTGTGGAACAGATTATCATCAAGGAAGGAAAGACCGTAACCTTCCGCTTAAAGAACAAGCTGGAGCTTTCAGAGCACTGCGGAAAGGAGGACTGCGATGATGCAAAGACATACGCCGATGGGATATCGGATGCGAAACGGAAAAATATTTCTTGAAGAAGAAAAAGCAAAGGTTGTAAGAAAGGTTTTTGCTGATTACCTTTCGGGAATTTCTACCTATGCCATAGCCAAGGAGCTCACAGCGAATGGAATCCTGAACGCAAACAATAAGCCATCCTGGAATCACGGCTCCGTCGGCAAGATTTTAGAAAATACCAAATATCTGGGCGATGAGATGTACCCCCAGATGATAGAAACGAAAGTTTTTGAACAGGTACAAAACCACAGAGAGGAACTGCGCCAAAGGCTTGGGAGGGGCATACAGCCCAATAGCATGAATACCCAAAACCCATTCAGCGGCAGACTTTGGTGCGGAGAATGCGGTGAGGTCTTTCGGAAATATGTAGAGAACTGCGGGAAACCTTCAGAAAAAAGCAAATGGAAATGTAAGCATTACATTTATAAGAACCGAGTCCACTGCATCTGCGGGGCAATCACAGAGAAACAAATAAAAGAAGTTTTTATCCTTGCAGTAAACAAGGTAATAAAAATCCCTTCCCTACTGGAGAAAAAACCAAAGGAAGCTCCAAAGCGTTACAATCCGGAATTTCGGAAACTGGATCAAAAGATAAAGGATATGGAGGCAGACGAACAGTTCTCCTCCAAGGAGCTGGCGGTACTAATTTTTCAAAGGGCAAGATCATTCTACCAGGCCGCACAGGTTCATGATTATGACCACCATACAGAAACCATGAAGCAGGTTCTTTCCGATAAGAAGCTGCAAACAGAATTTCATGAAGAACTGTTTTTACAGATAGTCAAACGGATGGTCATTTATGCAGACGGACGCATTGATGTGGAATTTATCAATGGGCTGACAGTCCATGAAACTTATAAAAATGGGAGGAACGAAAATGAAACATATGCAAACTGAGACAGAGAAAAACATAACCATTATGCCGCCAAAGGCGGAAGATGACTCAAATAGTAAGGCGCAGTCTAAAAAGTTAAGGATAGCGATGTACTGCAGGGTCAATACTCGGGAACAACTGCAAGATGGCAGAGATGAGGCCAGTGAAACCGTTCAGAAATTATCCATGGACTAATCGCTCAGAAAGCCTATAAAAACATAAAGAAAGGATGGAGAATATGCAAGCGGCGAGAAAGAAAAACATATCCATTATACCCTCACAACCAGCGTATGATAGGAGCATCAAGGTACAGTTAAAAGCCTTGCGGGTAGCGGCATACTGCCGTGTCAGCACCCTGCTGGAACAGCAAGAAAGCAGTTATGAAGCGCAAATATCTTATTATACAGAGAAAATTCAGCAGAACCCAAACTGGAAACTGGCAGGTATTTATGCCGATGATGGGAAATCTGCAACTAATACCAAAAAAAGAGATGACTTTAATGCCATGATTGAGGATTGCTTGGCAGGGAAAGTTGACCTGATACTGACCAAATCAGTCAGTCGCTTCGCAAGAAATACGGTGGATTCCCTGCAAACCATACGAAAGCTCAAAGAGAAAAACATTGGCATCATCTTTGAAAAAGAAGGTGTCAATACACTGGAGGCGACAGGCGAGCTTTTGATCACCATTTTAAGTAGCCAGGCACAGGAAGAAAGCCGCAACTTAAGTGAAAACACACGCTGGGGAATCGCAAGAAAATATGAAAATGGCGTGGTACTGGTCAACCATAAAAAGTTTTTAGGATACACAAAAGATGAAGATGGTGAGCTGATCATCGTACCGGAGCAAGCGAAGTTAGTCCGAAGAATCTATCGCCTTTATCTGGAAGGCTTAAGCACACAGCAGATAGCGGACACTTTCATGGCAGAGGGCATTCAGACGGTAACCGGCAAAGATAAATGGCATGATACGGTTATCGCAAAGGTACTCCAGAATGAAAAATACATGGGAGATGTTTTGCAGCAAAAGACCTATACAGTGGATTTTCTTACAAAAAAGCGAGTGAAGAACGACGGTATCGTACCTCAATATTACATCGAGGATAACCATGAAGCAATCATCCCTAAAGAGCTTTTTTACCAGGTACAGGAAGAAAGGGCAAGACGGGCAAGTCTCCATAAGCCATCCATTGCAAGACGGGCAAAGAAAGAAAAAAGTAAGTACATCTCGAAATATGTACTCTCGGACATCCTTGTCTGCGGAGAATGCTCCCACCCTTACCGCAGGCAGACATGGTCAAGGAACGGAAATCTTACCCCCGTGTGGCGATGTGAGAGCCGATTGTTAAACGGAACAAAAACCTGCAAGCATTCCGCTACTTTAAAGGAAAAACCCCTGCAAGAAGCGATTATGACGGCTGTGGACAGCGTGGTAGAAAATCAAAGGGAGGTTGTAGGAGCTTTCAGGGAAAATGTGATCCGAGTGATTGGCAGCTACACAACTAAAAACATAAAGACAGGGTTTGATGAGGAAATTGCCATGCTTCAAAAACAGCTCCTTACCCTAATCGAAGAAAATGCTAAGCAGGGAGCCGTCAATGAGGATTTTGATGAGCAGTATAGGGAAATTGCCGAAGAAATGCAAGCCCTTAAAATGAAAAAACTAAAGCAGGCCAGAGAGCAGAAATTGGCTGGCGAATATGGACAAAGGGTGGAAGGAATGGACTCCTGCCTTGGTAGGGTAAGCTGCAGGGTCGGAGAGTTTGATGAGGATTTAATCAGGCGTCTGATACTTAGGATCAGGGTAATCAGTGAATCTAAAATAGAAATACACTTTAAATCAGGTATCATCGTGGAACAAGAAGTGGCATTTTATGAAGATTGATACCACCAATGAGAGTGATAAGTAACAAGGAGAGATGCAGTATGAAGAATTAAGCAGGAGTGGAAATTTCCGCTCCTGCTTAAAAAACTGCAAAGACTAAAATCCCCAGTACGCTGAGGACTTTATTGTTGGCAGCTTTATCTTTATTAAATTAGACCTTGAAAAATGAGAGTTGTTATACCATTGCGGATGTTATGATATATATACAAACTAAACTGACGGCACTTTTGCCACCTTTTTTAATTTAAAAATAAATTTAAAAATACATTGACAATTATCTATATGACCGCATATAATAACACATAGATGAATATCTATGTGAGGTGATTTTAAGATGAATGACAAATACGCTGAAAACGTCGGATTGTTCAAAGCTCTTGCGGACACAAACAGGCTTATGATTGTGGATATGTTGTCCTGTGGTGAGCTTTGTGCTTGCAAGATTTTAGAAAAGTTCAGCATCACACAGCCGACCTTATCCCACCACATGAAAATCCTCTGTGACTGCGGCTTGGTGAGTGGCCGTAAAGAGGGCAAGTGGATGCACTACTCGCTGAACGGTGAAAAGGTACAGGAATTTAAAAACTTTTTATGTGCAATTACCACCGACAAAGAGGAGTGCATTTGCAAGGAAGGGGTGTGTAGTTGTGGGAAAGAATAAACAAAATCAAGGTATTGGCTTCTTTGAAAAATATTTGACTGTTTGGGTTCTGCTTTGCATGGTAGCGGGCATTCTGATCGGCAAGTTTTTACCCGCCATCCCCACATTCTTAGGACAGTTTGAGTATGCGCAGGTATCTATCCCTATTGCTATTTTAATATGGTTGATGATTTTCCCCATGATGCTCAAGGTGGATTTCAAGAGCATTAAGAATGTGGGCAAGAATCCCAAAGGACTTTTTGTAACTTGGGTGACAAACTGGCTGATTAAGCCGTTCACCATGTTCGGGATTGCAAGCCTGTTCTTTTTTGTGGTATTCAAAACGCTTATTCCAGCAGATTTGGCAAAGGACTATTTAGCCGGTGCTATTCTGCTCGGAGCCGCCCCTTGTACTGCAATGGTATTTGTGTGGAGCCATTTGACAAAAGGCGACCCCGCTTATACTGTAGTACAGGTTGCAACCAATGACCTTATAATCCTACCTGCCTTTGCGCCAATCGTAGCTTTTTTGCTTGGTGTAAGCGGTGTTTCCATTCCGTGGGATACGCTTCTCTTATCGGTGGCGCTGTTCGTTGTCGTCCCTCTTGCGGCGGGTATCATCATACGGACACAGCTTATTAAACAAAAAGGTGAGGAATATTTAAACAAGACATTCCTGCCGAAGTTTAACAACACCACCATTGCGGGGCTGCTCTTGACGCTGATTATCATTTTCTCTTTTCAAGGCGATGTTATTTTGGAAAATCCGCTGCACATCATCTTGATTGCGGTACCTCTGATTATTCAGACATTTTTGATTTTCTTTATTGCATACTTAGCAAGTAAGGCGCTTAAACTGCCGCACAACATCGCCGCCCCGGCTGGAATGATTGGCGCGTCAAACTTCTTTGAGCTTGCGGTTGCGGTTGCCATCGCTCTGTTCGGTGCACAGTCGCCGGTAGCCTTGGCTACTATTGTGGGTGTACTGACCGAAGTGCCTGTTATGCTGATACTCGTTAAAATTGCGAATAATACAAGGAGGTATTTTCCAGAATGAAACAGCTTGTCATTGATTTTCTATATCTTGATTTGAATACCTGTGGGCGGTGCATGGCAACGGATGAAACTCTCAAACAGGCGCTTGAAGTCCTGTCAGGAGTATTTGATACCCTTGGGTTTGAAATCAAGGTCAATTCGGTCAACATTACATCGCGGGAGCTTGCGGAGGAATACCGCTTTATAAGTTCCCCAACTATCCGCGTGAATGGCGTGGATAGTTGCAGCGAGCTTGTGGAAAGCAACTGTGCAGATTGCGGCGACCTCTGCGGTGATAGCGTGGATTGCAGGGTATTTCTCTATGAGGGCAAGGAATATGAGCAGCCACCCGTCCCGATGATTGTGGACGGTATCCTAAAGGCCATCTATGGCGGGCAGCCTCAAACAGAAGAAGCCTATACGCTTCCAGACAATCTCGAACGGTTTTTTACAGGAAAAAGCGGCTGCTGTGATAGTGGCTATTGCTGTTCTGATACACCATCCAACACTAATTTAAGGAGTGACTTTTCCATGAAAACAATGTCTATCTATGAACCGGCTATGTGCTGTGAAACTGGTATCTGCGGCATCGGAGTTGACTCCGAATTGCTTCGCATTTCCACCGTGTTTAATAATCTGCAAAGGAACGGCATTACCGCCGCCCGTTTCAACTTGAACAGCGCCCCACAAGCGTTCATCAACAACACCGACATCAACAAACTCATCATGGGGGACGGCGTGGAATCTTTACCTGCCACGGTCATTGATGGCAAAATCGTTAAGACGAAGGCGTACCCCACCAATGAGGAAATCGCAGCATGGCTGGAAATCCCGGCTTCGTACCTGGAAGCGACTGAAACGAAAAAGGTGAATGGCGGGTGCTGCTGCTCGGAGGGCTGCTGATGATGAAACCATTTGACTTGCAACATCTAAACCTTACAAAATACCTGTTCTATACTGGTAAGGGGGGCGTTGGGAAAACCTCTATCGCCTGTGCTACCGCGGTGACCCTTGCCGACAGTGGGAAGAAGGTGCTGCTTGTCAGCACCGATCCCGCTTCCAACTTGCAAGATGTGTTCAACACTGAGCTTAATGGTAAAGGCGTACCAATTGCGGAAGTGCCGGGGCTTATCGTTGCCAATCTTGACCCGATACAAGCGGCAGCTCAATACCGTGAAAGTGTTGTGGGCCCCTATCGTGGAAAGCTGCCGGAATCGGTTATCACCAACATGGAGGAACAGCTTTCCGGCTCCTGCACAGTGGAGATCGCCGCTTTCAATGAGTTTACAAACTTTATCACGGATGAAGCTGCCGCAAAGGAATACGATCACATTGTCTTCGATACCGCCCCGACTGGACACACCCTAAGGATGCTGCAACTGCCCAGCGCATGGAGTAATTTTATCAGCGAATGCACACATGGAGCATCCTGTTTGGGGCAGCTTTCCGGCTTGGAAGAGCGCAAGGAAATGTACAAAGAAGCAATGGACACTTTAGCAGACAGCAAATTGACAACCCTCGTCCTCGTTTCCCGCCCCGAAAGCGCTCCCCTCAAAGAAGCAGAACGAGCTTCAAAAGAGCTTGCCGACTTGGGCGTACACAATCAGCTTTTAATTATCAACGGGGTGCTTTCCTCCTTTGATGATGGCATATCCGAAAGCCTATATACTAAACAGCAAAAGGCTCTTGTCGATATGCCCGTCGGACTGAAAGGCATCGCCGTCTACGTTGTGCCGCTCCGTGCCTACAATATTACCGGCATGGAAAATGTCCGCAATTTGCTCCAAAAAGACAGCCTTACCATGAACAATGAAATCCTGCATACCACAGATATTCCAACGCTCCGCAAGGTCATTGACGATTTGGATGCAAGCGGTAAAAAGGTCATTTTTACAATGGGCAAGGGCGGCGTTGGGAAAACGACGATTGCCGCCGCCATCGCACTTGGTCTGTCGGCCAAAGGGAAAAAGGTGCATCTGACCACCACCGACCCCGCCGCCCATCTAAAGTTTGTCATGGATGAAACAAGTAGCATTACCATGAGCCATATTGATGAAAAAGAAGAACTTCGACGCTATCAAGAAGAAGTGCTGAAAAAGGCGCGGGAAACCATGTCGGCAGATGATGTGGCCTATGTGGAGGAAGATTTGCGTTCCCCCTGCACACAGGAGATTGCTGTATTCCGTGCCTTTGCCGAGATTGTGGAACGGGCTGAAAATGAGATTGTTGTCATTGATACTGCGCCCACAGGCCATACACTACTGCTTCTGGATTCCACCCAAAGCTACCACCGTGAGGTAAAGCGCACACAAGGCGATATACCCGAAGCCGTTAAAAAGCTGCTACCCCGGCTTCGCAATACCGATGAAACGGCGGTTATCATCGTGACCCTTGCGGAAACCACGCCCGTCTATGAAGCCGTGCGTTTAGAGGAAGATTTGAAGCGCGCCGAGATTGCGACAAAATGGTGGATTATTAATTCGTCACTATATACTACTGAAACAAGCAATCTTCTTCTAAGGGCGAAAGCAAGCCATGAAATTGAATGGATAAACAAGGTGGATGAACTGTCCCACGGCAATTTCGCTGTTATCAAGTGGAGTGCGGAGGATGTTAAGGGTAGTTATTTACTTTCGCTTTTAGGAGGGAAGTAGGTATGAAAAAGGTTGCATTTATATGTGTGCATAATTCCTGCCGCTCACAAATTGCAGAAGCCCTTTGCAAACATTTTGCAGGGGATGCGTTGGAGAGCTATTCAGCCGGAACAGAAACAAAGCCGCAAATCAATCAAGATGCTGTGCGGCTTATGAAAGAACTTTATGGAATTGATATGGAAAAGACGCAGTATTCCAAGCTATTGTCTGATATCCCGCCCGTAGATATTGTTGTTACAATGGGCTGCAATGTACAGTGTCCATTCCTGCCCTGCAAGCACCGTGAGGATTGGGGGCTTGATGATCCGACAGGCAAGAGTGATGAGGAATTCATTAAGGTCATAAAGACTATTGAAGCAAGGGTAAAAAAATTGGCAAGGGTCACTATATGAGAATTCTATAAATTCTAAGTAAGGCGCAGCCATCAAACAGGTAGAAGTAAGATGCCTATTTCTGTTGAAAAACTGCTAAGACTAAAGCCCTCAGTACGCTGGGGGTTTTATTGTTGGCAGCTTTTATCTTTATTAAATTAGACATCGAAAAATGAGAGTTGTCATGCTATAATCAATACAGTTATTTTTTATAAAAAACAAAGGTTGAGCGTCGGAACTGTTGAAGATATATCCTGACGCCAAGGGGGTACCAGGCTCGATGGTCATCAGAATTGCAGCAACAAGGCATTGCGAGGTCGTGGTAAACATGACGTATTGTGGTGATAAGAAGAAATAGCGGGGTTGAACCACAAGATGTTGTTATTATAAGCAGAGATAGAAGCTAAAAAGTGAAAAGCAGAATGGTCAGTACGGTTATTCCGCTTTTCACTTTTTAGGGTTCTCTTGCAGAGATATCTTTGCGGAGTCGCTTTTGGGAGTGAGCCGGTCATGCTGGATGACTTTCTCTCCAGTACTGACAGTAATCTTTTCTTTAAAGAGTAACGTGTATTGTGGTTGCCCAATCGTATAATCTTTCTTTTCTTTAGGAAAAAAGGAACGACAGAAAAATCGTCCTACAGTTTCTTTTTCCTTGATAAAAATATAAATATCATTCCCAGAAAAAGCGGTGGACAAAAGGTAGTCTGTTTCAATTAGGGAAAATTGATTCTGTTTTTCATTATAGCGGAAGATCAGTTTATTGCTGTCAAAAATCTGCTCGATATAGGAAAGGGGAGTGAAGCGGTTTTCAATCTGTCCTATGTAACGACTCTTACAGATGGAAGGATACGTGATTGTTCTGTTCAGGATTCCGAAATAAACGGATTCCTGGTTCTGCGTTGCAATACGCAGGTCTTTTAATTTCCCAAGCCCCATGAGATGATGAAAGTCGATAGGTTTAAATTCAATGGTGATATCTACAGATTTTCCTTTGCGCCCGATAATCAGATGGTACTGTGCATCGGAATAGTTAATACTTAGAAGGTATGGTATGTGTTTTGGGTTATTGTTAAATGTATTTGAACACATGTCGAGACTGTTGTAAAATTAGAACGGAGAGAAAAATAGAAGGGGATAATTTTATGGAACCATCGAAACGTGATTGGAAACTTTATAGAGAAAAAGTATCTGGTTGGCAGGAACATTATATGGAGCGGCTCATTGAGGATTATGTTGCTTACTTAAACAGTAATGAACCTGCTTCAACAAAGTTTTGGACAATGGAGAAGCGTATGAAACAGGATAAGAAAACACCTGGGGTCTGTATAGAACTTAGTAAAAGAAATATGATATTTGATCTAGTCCGTTTTTTGCAGGATGAAGTAATTGTATTTGATGATTTGGACGAATTTTCAGAGGAACTAAGGGAAAGCGTAAAGCTTTTGAAGGAAAGATTCGGCTGATTAAAATGTAAAAGGACGGACTACTACGAATGGAGGTGTGAGTACAGATATGTATATATGGAAAAATGTAACCGAAAGAAACAGTCATTCCCGTTCAATTGATGGAAACGGAAGACAACCATCATTAAAGAAAGGCCCAAAATAGCATGAATGAATTGGAACAATACAAAGAAAGACTGCGTATCGCTTTGAGTGCTGCAAGGATCTGTATTTTTGAAGTTGACATTTTGCGGCAGCAATACACCTTTTTTGAAAACGCGGAGACCATATTCGGCGTTTCAGGGGATGATATTCTAAAAGACGTGCAGCCCTACAGCGTGTTGGAGCCGGAAGCATACCGACTGGCTGTTAGCGAATATTTTTCACATCCGGATGATTGGGAAGTGATCGAGGATGCTTTTGCACAAATTCTGAACGGCAAACCGGCGATCTATGATGCCCGCATGAAAGCCGGAGGGTCTGGGTTTATATGGTGCAGGATCCATGTGACTCCTATCATAGAAGATAATAAGCCCGTAAGAATGATCGGCGTAATCATGGATATAACTGATACAAAGAAAAAGACCGAAAGCTTGGAACAAGCTGTCAACCGGGATGCTTTTACAGGCTTTTACAATAAAGAATATTCCATCACATTGATTCGTGATATCCTGGAGGAACGTAAAAATTTACAGCATGCTCTTGTAATATTGGATATTGACAATTTTAAGCATTTTAATGATACTTATGGACATGATCAGGGTGATAGGATTATCAAATCGCTGTCCCGGACAATTAAAATGTCATTCCGTAAAACAGACATACTGGGCCGCTTTGGCGGTGACGAATTTATTATATTTATTCCGGATATCGAAGATGAGAAATGGCTGTACCGTAAGCTTCAGAATCTGAGCCGTTTGGAGATTGATGATTTTGTCTGCACGAACAGTATGGGAGTTGCTGTTTTTCCCAGGGAGGCGGCAAATTTTAACCTTCTATTTAAAAAGGCGGATATAGCGCTTTACCATGCCAAGATCTCAAAGGAAAAGCCTGTATTCTTTTCAGAACTTGACAGAAGCGAACAAGAGATCCCCTTGCGCTAAGGCGGACTCCGTTTCTTCAGACATCATTATTAACCGGATTTCCTATTGACGCGAACACTGTGCCGCGCTGTATTCTTGGGCTTAAATGGTCTAAAATGTCTTCTCGCCTTCCAAGAATAAACGTATACATACCCGCAGATAATATTACCCCTCATCCCGATACTATACTGGGAAATTTGCAGAAATGGAAACAGAGAATAGCATGATTGATTTCAAACAATTGATGAACACAAGTGAATATGATTTCCTCCGGACAGAGAAAAGGCTGGGAAACAGGATCATCCTTCTGGGCCTGGGGGGAAGCTATGCATACGGAACGTGTAATGAGAACAGTGACATTGATTTTCGCGGGATTACCTTGAATATGCCTTCTGACCTGATCGGGCTTACGGAATTTGAACAGTATGAGGATGCCAATACGGACACGGTGATCTATTCATTTAACAAGATCGTGAGACTGCTGCTGGACTGCAATCCCAACACCTGTGAGATCCTTGGCCTGGATGAGGACCAGTACCTGATCAAATCAAAACTGGGCCAGGAACTGCTGGATCACAAGGGGATCTTTTTATCCAAACGGGCGGCCAAGTCCTTTGGGGGATATGCGGGAGCGCAGCTGAGACGGCTTCAGAACGCCATTGCCAGGGACTCCATGCCCCAGACCGAAAAGGAGCAGCACATCCTTCGGTCGGTGAGAAATGCCCTGGAGGATTTTGAAAGGCGGTATTCCAGCTTTGACAGGGGAAGTATCCGCCTGTACATTGACCGGTCTGAGAATCCGGAATTGGAGACTGAAATCTATATGGATGCGGACTACCGGCATATGCCTCTTCGGGATTATGAAAGTATGTGGGCGGCCATGCACAGCGTTGTGAAGGATTATGATAAGATCGGTAAACGCAACAGGAAAAAGGATGATAATCATCTGAATAAACATGCAATGCATTTGATCCGGTTATTTATGATGGCCGTAGATATATTGGAAAAAGGGGAGATTAATACCAACCGGAGGCATGATCTGGATCTGCTGATGAAGATACGTAGCGGAGGGTTCCGGAAAGAGGACGGGACATTTGACAGTGAATTTTACGATATCCTTGCCGATTTTGAGGAACGGCTTCAAACCGCCACCAGGGAAAGCGTGCTTCCGGATAATCCGGACATGGAAAAGGTGGGGGCATTTGTGGAATATGTAAACCGAAGATCCATAGAGGGGGATTATTGATGATGGATGATATTTTTAATACGATCCAGCAAAAGCTTGGGGAAATTGAGAAAAAGGAAAAAGTCAGGATTCTTCACGCAGTGGAGTCGGGAAGCCGCGCTTGGGGCTTTGCTTCCCCGGACAGTGATTATGATGTAAGGTTTATCTATGTGAGAAGCGGAGAAGATTACCTGAGACTGGATGAACCAAGGGATGTGATCGAATGGCAGCTGGACGAGGTGCTGGATATCAATGGATGGGATCTGAAAAAGGCTCTGAGACAATTCCATAGAGGGAATGCGACTTTGTTTGAGTGGAGCAATTCTCCTATCGTATACAGGACCACAAAAGAGTGGGGGCGGATCTATGAGGCGGCAGCCGGCTTCTTTTCCTCAAAGGCGGCCTCCCATCACTATTATGGGACGGCCAACAGTACATATGCCCAGTATCTGCAGGAGGAGAGGGTAAGTTATAAAAAGTATTTTTATGCCCTGAGGCCTCTTCTTGCAGGAAAATATATTGAGGAAACCCACTGTCCGCCGCCGGTGCTTTTTTCTGATCTGATGAAAATGGACATACCCCAGGAACTGAGGGAGGGTATAGAGGAACTTCTGGAGATCAAGGGACGCATGGGAGAGGGCGAGAAGGGGACGCAAATGCCGGCCATTCAATGTTTTATTGAGGAGGAGCTGGCAAGGCAGAAATCCTATACGGATCATTTGCCTGAAGACAGGAAAAACGGATGGGATGAATTAAACCATGTTTTCATGGAAATTCTGGATTCAGGTTCCCGCTGTCCTGAACTGTTACTATAAAATAAAAATCAGAAAGTGCCTGCAACTTTAATCCTCATTTCTCCGTCTAAGATATGTAACCAATAGGAAGCTATCACAAAAAAGAAGGGATAAAGAAATGAGATTAAATATGACAAGAAGACACACGGTAATTATGCTATGCGCATTGGCAATGGCCACCACCGTGCCGGCCATACCGGCATTTGCGAATGGAAACATCCCTGTCAAAGGGCAGGCTATTGCAAAAGGCACAGCCTATGGGGCCAGATCCCAATCTTCTGATGAGAGTAAAATGAGGGACGCGGCAGCACATGTGCAGGAGGCATTTGATAAACAGGATCTGAATAAGCTGGCCGGGCTGTGTACGTATCCTTTGACGGTTTCCTATAAGAACGGAGATTTGGTGGAGATAAAAAATAAGCAGGGATTTCTGGCATTGGGCAGTGAGATAATATTTTCCAGGGCAATGAGAAATGCCGTTGCTTCCACCAATGTGGCGAAATTAGTCAGCGTAGGCAAGGCGGGGGCCCAGATGGGGGATGATTGCGGGCTGTCTTTGTATAAAGTGGGAGGAAAATGGAAGGCAGGCTACTTCTATCTGGATGCGGCAGGCAGTTCAGACCAGCAGGCTGTGGATATCAGCAGCCTTTCTGAGATGGCTGAGCAGATTCAGAAGACATTTTCTTATAAAAGCCTTGACACTCTTGCCATGATGTGTAATTATCCAATGGTAATGACCTATGCAAACGGTACCAGCCAGGAGATCCAGACACCGGACCAGTTAAAGGCCCTTGGGGAAGATAAAGTGTTTACGGATAAGTTGTCCAAAGCCATCGACAGGGTGGAGGTGTCTAAATTAAAAGAGGTAGGAAATGCCGGCGTGCAGATGGGCGGTGACAGCGGCCTGAATATGTATCGGTTTAATGGATATTGGAAGATCAACCAGATTTACCAGTAAAAGACGGCTTGCCAGAAAAAGACAAAGAGATGTGTGGAACCGGAAGACTGCTGCAGCTTCCGGTTTGTCCTGTTTTACGGAACAGAAGGCATGGGAGCCGTATGGATCGGGCATGGCAGGGGCAGAATAAATTAGCTTGGAGTGTGACTGAAAAGGGACGGGTGTGGGCAAATGAACCAGCATTTTAATGTTTTAAAAGTAGTGAAAATAGCCGGCGGCAGCCTTCTTGCCATGCTGATCGCAGAGGGGCTTGGATTAAATTATGCTGCGTCAGCAGGGGTGATCACTCTTTTGAGCATACATGACACCAAACGTGAGACCATACGGCTGATGGCCAGGAGAATGTCTGCCTTTCTTCTGGCCCTGGCGCTGGCGCCCCTGTGCTTTGGGCTGTGCGGATACGGTCCGCTGGCCATAGGTGTGTTTCTTCTCCTGTTCACTCCTGCCTGTACCTGGCTTCAGATACAGGACGGAATATCGGTGAGCACGGTGCTTATGACACATTTCCTTGCAGAAGGCGCCATGGGAACTGCCAATGTGGTGAACGAGGTTCTGCTTTTAGTAATCGGCACCGGTGTGGGGGTTGCCATGAATCTCTATATTCCGGGGAGAAGGGCGGCCATTCGGCGGAGACAGCAGATGATCGAGGAACAGTTTCGCTTTCTGCTGGCAGGGATGGCGGATGTTTTGGACGGAAAATCCAAACGCGGAGAGGAAGGACGCAGATCTTATGATACATGTGTGGGGAGCTTGGAACAGATGCTGAGAGACGGCGAACAGGAGGCATACCGCCATATGGAGAACAGCCTGCTGGCAGATACAAGGTATTATCTGAGTTATATGGGACTGAGGAAAAATCAGCTGGCCGTGCTCAGAAGGATCCGGTCATATCTGGAGCGGGCAGATTCCTTCCCGGTGCAGGCTGAACGTCTGGCTGTTCTTGCCCGTGATATCAGCCGGTCGTTTCATGAGTATAACAATGCGTTAGGACTTCTGGAGAAAACGGAATGGGTGAAGCTGGAGATGAGACAGCAGCCCCTGCCCGCGACCAGGGAGGAATTTGAGGCCAGGGCTGTGCTGTTTCAGGTGCTGCTGGAACTGGAACGGTTCTTGGTGCTGAAGCGGGAATTTGTCCAGGGACTGAGCCGGGAGGATATCAGCGCGTTTTGGGAAAAGGCGTAGGCTGTCCCGGGAAATGTATGGGGTGCCGTGAAATGTACAGAGCCTGAGCAGACCATATAAAATGACACACAGATGTCATGTTTGATCTGATATACTATCCATACAATAAAGCAGATGAGAGAGGTGGATTTATGGTTTGGCATGAAGCGTATCCTGCAGACAGACAGCCTGATATGAAGGAAATAGATAGTTTTATCGGGAGCCCATACTGGAAATCCCTGTGCACTTATGTGGAGAGAAACTATCTTGTAACACCGCGCATTGAATTCAGCAGATGCACCATGCAGACGGGGTGGAATGTGAAATACAAAAAAAGTTCCCGGGCAATCTGCACCCTGTATCCTGAACAGGGGAAGTTTATCTGTATGATTTCCATCGGAGCAAAGGAAGCAACTGAAGCAGAGCTGGTATTAAAGGGATGCACTGCCTATCTCCGGCAATTGTATGAAAGATGTACCCCTTTCAACGGTGGGCGGTGGCTGATGATTGAGGTGACCAGTGAGGAGATCTTGGAGGATGTAAAGGAACTGATAGGTGTAAGGATGAAGACAAAGAGATAGAAGCGGGTAAGCCGGTGTATAAGGGCCGGTGTATAAGGGCTGCAGTTTGTGAATCACACATCACAGGCTGCGGCCCTTTTTTGCTTTCGTATTATCGAATCAGAAGATAAAAAGAACCATAACGAACAAATGTGGAAAGGAGATGGCAGAACGAATATATAAATAGTGCACATAAATATATGTACAAAAAGCTGAAAATAAAAAGAATTATACAAACCATTGACTTAAAAACAGGTTTGGTATAGAATAAAAGCACTAAAAACGAACTGATTAGAACTACATAAAGGAACAAAACAAACAATAATAAACAATAGGGGGTGTGGATGGATTCCATGTATGGAGGATCATTGTATCAATGATCCCTCCCGGTTATTTCAGGTTTAAAAAGAAAATGTCGGATGTGAGAGAAAACAGTATAAAGGAGGTAATGAGATGGCAGAAAGAAAAGTGAGTAAATTCGAGACCAGGATGGAACAGTTTGGCGCGTGGATTGAGAAGTATGTGGCGCCTCCCCTTGTGAAGTTCGGCAACCAAAGGCATATGGCTGCGATCAGGACCGCGTATATCAGAATCATCCCGTTTATCATCGTGGGTTCTGTTCCGCTGATCCTTACAAACCTGCCGATTCCCGGACTGGCAAACCTGTTTGCACCCTATGCTGATAAGCTGAATGTCCTCTATTCCATGACCTTTAATTTTATCGGTCTGTGGCTGGCGATCAGTCTTGGCGCGGAGATGGCTAAAATGTATGGGTTGGACCAGAACATTGGAAGCATTGTGACGGTGGCATGTTCTCTTATTGTGGTGTCTCCCATTGATCTTTCCGCCAATACCATGGACTGTACCGGACTTTCGGTCAAGGGTATGTTTTCCATTATCATTGTCAGCGTGATCGTGGCGGAATTTATGAAATTTGCCCATGACAAGAACCTGACCATACGTATGCCCAAGGGCGTACCTGCCAACATAGCAACCAGTTTTGGCGCCCTGGTCCCCATGTCCATTCTGGCAACTTTTTTCTGGATCGCCCGGGTGGTACTGGGATTTGACCTGACCCAGTTCCTCAATATTATCATCAGTCCCCTGCTGGTGCTTCAGGATACATGGTTTGGCGTGCTGGTATGCGTTATTTTGCTTCAGCTTCTCTGGTTTGTGGGAATCCATGGAGGATCCTTTACTGTATGGGGGGTATGTTATCCCCTGCTGATCACCAATATTGCTGAGAATACAGCAGCATCCCTGATCGGCCAGCCTTTGCCTCATGTATTTACAGAGCCCTTTGTGTACACCTGGATCATGATCGGAGGCGTGGGCAGTACACTGCCCCTGTGCCTGATCTGGTGGAAGTCCAAGTCCGCGACCCTGAGGGAGGTGGCTCACCTGGCTTTGCCCTGCGGCATTTTTAATATCAATGAACCCATTATCTTCGGCGCTCCCATTGCATTTAACCCCATTATGTTTGTGCCTTTCATGCTGTCGGGGATCGTGGGATCCATGTTTGCGTATTTCCTCACAAGGCTGGGGATGATCACGGCAGCCTATGTGCCGACACCGTGGACCACGCCTCTTTTGATCAATCCATACCTGTCATCCGGAGGGGATGTGTGGTGTGTGGTTGCCCAGGTGGTGCTGCTGATCGTACTTTTTGTCATCTACTATCCATTTGCTAAGATCTGGGAGGCAAGGATGATCGAGGAGGAGAATTCATAGAAACGGGCTTATAGAAGCGGGGTTATAGGAACCGGTTCACAGGAATGAAATAAAAAGGAGTGTGCGATAATGGCAAGAAAAGTTAAAATGATGGTTTTATGTGCGTCCGGCATGTCCAGCGGACTGGTGGTTGACAGTATCATCCGGCATGCGGGGGAATACGGCGTGGAGGCGGATGTGCATTGTTCGCCCAGCCTGCGTTACCGGGAATTGGATTACAATGGGCTGGATATTATATTGATCGCCCCTCAGGTTAAAAGCTCCACCGGAGATATCATGGAGTATGTAAAGAGCCTTGGGCTGGATATCCCCTATATGAATATCCCGATGCGTGAATATGGGCTGGTAAAGGGCGGGGAGATCCTGAAGGAGGCTCTGGATGTATTGGATCATTACCAAGAGTGACAGGGGAGGATGGAGTAAATGGCACTTTCATTGGAAGAATTAGCAGCCCATTGCATGGAGATGATCGGCTATACGGGGGAAGGGAGATCCCTGGTGTATGAGGCGGTGGAACTGATGGTGGCGGATGAGTATCAGGCGGCTCTGAAGAAAATAGAGGAAGCGGAGGATCATCTCTCAAAGGCCCATGAGATCCAGTTCCTGAAGCTTATGAGCGTCCAGGCAGGAGGGGAGGAGATCCCCTGTAATATGCTTCTGCTCCATGCCATGGACATTCTTATGACCAGCACGGCGGAAAAGGATATGATCAAGACCATTGTGAAGGCAAAGATCAGGAAAGGGGAAGGAGTCAAAGAATGAATGGATTTATAGAGGAAGTATGTACCCAGGGGATGCTTCTGAAACGCTACCTGAAGGAATACTGGCCCGTGGACCGGGAAGTTGTGGATGCGATTGCCGAATGCTTTAAGTCCAAGGCCATGAACCGTGTGATCCTTACCGGCATGGGAAGCTCCCTGTACGCCATAGATGCGGTCAGAAGCTATCTCACCGGACACGGAATCCCGGCCCTGGCATTCAGTTCCTTTGAACTGTCCAGATTTCAGTTTAACCAGATTGACAGCCGCTGCCTGGTGATCATCATTTCCCAGTCCGGAAAATCACCTGAGGTGGTGGAGATAGCAAAGAAGGCCGCTCAGATTACCACAGTGGTGGGTATCCACAATTATGAGGAGAGTCCTCTGAAAGAGGAATGCGGCTTTATGCTTCAGATCCATGCCGACAAAGAGTATTCCGTGACAAACAAGACATATGAGCTGACCATGCTGATCCTCAATCTGGTCGCCCGGAGGCTGACAGGCGAACTGGACCAGGGGTTCATGGAGGAGTGCCGGAAGACGGCGGACTGGGCATGCCGGTGGCTGGAAAACTGGGAGGAAAACACCAGACCCATGTTTGAGTTCGCCCAGGGCACGCTTCTGTACGACCTGCTTGCAAATGACGCATCATTGGCGGCTGCGCGCCAGCTGTCCCTGGCTTACAGGGAGGGACTGCATAATTGTACAGCCGTGTGGGAATGCGCGGATTATGCCCACGGGCAGTATCACAGTTCCAAGCTGGGGGCAAAGTACCTGGCCCAGATGTTTTTTCCGGATTTTCTGGAAGGCACAAAGGAAATGAAAATGAAAGACTACATACTGGATCATGGGGGAAAAGTGATGCTTTATACATGTACTCCCATAAAACTCCAGGAGAACCTGATGGTGGTGCGGCTTCCCAGGGTGCAGGATTCGCTGATGCCTCTTGTGGAAAGCATTGCAGCTGAAACATTTCTGGGTATGCTGTATGGAGCGGATTGGGTAAAGGACCATTGATCCGGCCCCGCAGTTGCCGTGGCCAGGCCGGCATGTAAGCGTTTAGAAAGGAGGAGATCTGCATGATTATTGATGTATCAAATACACTGGGACGCCACCGGTTCAAACCGGAGATCAAAGCAGAGGAACTGTTAAAGGAGATGGACAAAAACCATATTGATATGGCGGTAATCCACTGTTATGGGGAGAGTATGGACAACGAATCCGTATACAGGGCGGTCACGGGCCATCCGGACCGGTTTATCGGCCTTTATACGGTAAATCCCTGGTCAACGGACAGCGCCGGGGAGCTTGAGGAGGCATTGAAGGAAAAAGGGTTTAAGGGGCTGTACATGGATCCGGTCCGCCACGGCTACATGCTGTGCGAGCGCGAAGTGTTCTATCCCCTGCTGGATGTGTGCAGGAAGCACCAGGCGCCTGTGTGGTGCTATGGGGCGGCGGAGGTATTTTCCAACCCTGTTTTCTTTGAACAGATCGCGGAGGATTATCCGGACGTCAACATTATCATGGGGCGGATGGGACTTCAGTACGACAATGCAAGCGCGGTCGTGGTGGGGAAACGCCATAAGAATGTATTCCTGGAAACGTCCTCCAGTATGGATTTTAATACTCTGAGAGCCATGAAAACAGCGGGGATCGACCAGGTGCTTTTGGGAACGGGCACGCCGGATGCGGGATTCTATGAGCTGGAACTGGTAAAGGTGAGAAAGGCGGCAGTCAATTTCCCGGATGGGGAGGAAAAGGTTTTGTGGAAAAATGCAGCCAGGATATTCCGCATAGGGGAGGTGGACTAGATGATCATTGACATGCTTGCACATATTGGCATAAAAAAAGGTGAGGATTACCATGTGGAATCCCTGATCCGGATCATGGACCAGTCCGGCGAGGACAAGTGCATGATCTGCTCCCAGCTGGAAACGGTGAACAACGAATACATATATGAGTCCGTACAGAAATTCCCGGACAGGACCTTTGGTTTTGCGGTCATTAATCCATGGGATATTGACGGTGAGGAGCAGCTGGAAAAATGTTTCCGTGATTATCATTTTTATGGATTGAAAATGAATGCCATACGCTTTGGATACTCAGCCGACCGCCACAGCTTGCTGGATCCATATTTTGAATTATGTTGTAAATACAACAAATGTGTGGTAGTTCACGGACAATCAGATATGTTCTCTATTCCGGACAAATGGGCCCAGATGGCAAAAAGTTTTCCGGATGTGCCTGTGGTGCTGTTTCATATGGGGGTTCCCTTAATGTATGAGAGGGCCATAGAATTGGCCGGGGAAATTCCGAATTTTTACCTCAGCACGGCAGGGGCGTATGTGCCTGTGATCCAGATGGCATATGACCGGCTGGGACCGGAAAAAATACTGTTTTCATCCGATGCCCCCTTCTGCGACCAGACACAGGAGATGGATAAGATCCGTTACGTGACAAAGAATGAGGAACATCTGGAAATGATGCTTGGAAGGAATGCGGCCAGGATCATGGGGATGGAATACAGATAGGAGCCTTGAGGGGAGAGAAAGATGAAGGGTACAAGTATCATGTGGGATTACATCAGGGAAGAACAGGCGGCGCTCAGCCGGATGCTGGATGACAAAGCACTGTTTGACTGCGCCGGATCCCTTCCTCAGGTGGATGCAATCTATATTGTGGCCCATGGCAGTTCCTTTAACGGCGCTGTGGTGATGTCGGATTTTCTGTCCCGGTGCATGAATGCCAGAGTGTACGGCTATATGCCGGCCAATTTCATTCACAGCTGCCACTCCCTTTTGTGTGAGGACAGGAAACGATGTATGGTGGTGGCTATCAGCCAGACCGGTACCAGCAGAGGGCTTTTGGAGGCTGCTGTCCATGCAAGGGAACTGGGCTTTGCTGTGGTGGGGATCACCCAGGTAACTGATTCTCCTATCAGCCGTCTGGCGGACCGGTGTCTGTATCTGGGATGCGGCGGGGAGAACAGCAATGCCAAGACCAAGGGGTACAGCAGTACCCTTCTGGCCCTTATGATCATGGGCATCGGATATGGGCAGAAATACGGCAGTATGGACCAGGAAAGCTGCAGGAATATCCTGGAGGAACTGCGGCTGTGTGTAAAACGGCTGGATCGTACCATGGAGCGGACCATGGATTGGTGCAGCCGATATGGGATGGATTGGAAGATGCAGGACCTCTACGTGCTGGGAACAGGAATGAATTACGGCACGGCCATGGAGGGACAGCTTAAGCTGATGGAGACCATGTGTATTCCCACCATGTACAATGATCTGGAGGAGTTCTCCCATGGGATGCACCGCTCCATCGGAAGGGGATCCAGCGTCCTGCTGCTGTGCACGGATGGGATTTATAAAGAACTGGCCATGGGAACATTTTCCTACCTGCTGGGCATAACGGAAAAAGTGCTGATGCTCTATGCGGGCAATGAGGATATAAGATGTGAAGAAAGCCATGAAAAAGTGCTGAAGCTGGATCATTACCCCCTTACACAGTCGGTGCTTCCCATTACCATGGCTGTGCAGGTCCTTTCCGTATTTATGCCCGAGGCCCTGGGGCAGGATCCCAACAGGGCAGCCAATGACGACTATACGGACTTTGTGCACACGAGGGTTACATAGATTGGTTTTCACCCCTGGACTGGAGAAAAGCGGTTGATAAGGACTTTTTCCTATGGTATATTGAAATCAGAGGGGAGGATTCAGGATGATACAAAAAAGACGCCTGGACACGATCATGGGCATTCTAAAGGAAGAGGGCATGGCGGATGTAAAGACCCTGAGCCAACGGCTTGAAGTCACGGAAAAGACGGTCAGGCTGGACCTTAAAGAGCTGGAGAATCAGAACCTTCTGGAGCGTGTCCATGGAGGGGCCGTGCTTAAGACCCAGGAACTGTCCCTGGGGTATAAGGATTCCTCCCGCAGGACATCACATCTGGAGCAGAAGCAGGTGATCGCAAGGCGGGCTCTGACATTGATAGAGGAAAATGACGTGATCCTTCTGGATGACGGAAGCACCACCCAGGAGGTGGCAAAGCTGTTGGGGGATTTTCGGGTAACCGTACTGACCAATGATCTTTTGATCGTGAATGAACTGATGTATAAACCCAATATCACCCTTTACATCATAGGCGGGCTGGTGCGCAGGGACAGTGATTCCTACATTGTCACGGGAGAGGATGCGATCCAGTTCCTTAAGAAGTACCGCGTCAGCAAATTGTTCCTGGGAACCAGTACCGTTGACGTGAAGGAAGGGCTGATGATTTTTAATTACGGGGATAATTTCACTAAGAGGGCATTTATCGATGCGGCGGACAGGGTGGTCTGCCTGGCGGACTCTTCTAAGTTTGACCGTACGGCATTTACCAAGGTGGCCAGGCTGAATGAGGTGGATACCTTTATCACGGACAGCGGGCTGAGCCAGGAGGTGATTAGGCGGTATGAGGGCCTGGGACGGGAGATTATTGTAGCGTAGAGCGTGTTTGGGATATTAAACCATAAGGCCCATTGAACAGATGAGAAATCGTGTATGACAGGGACAGCCCGGTAGGAACAAGTTCTTACCGGGTTCTTCTTATGAACTGCTTTTGCTGTCCCCAGGCTGTTTTTGTGGTATACTGATCCTATAATCCGCGCATAAAAAAGCAGCCCATGTACGGCATTGCGTGCAGGCGGTATGAAGACAGGAGGAAGCAATGAAACTAAGGCAATATCAGTCCAAGGACTGCGGCGGGATGTCAGAACTTTTTTATGACACCGTACATACAGTGAACCGCAGGGATTACACAGAGGAGCAGGTTTGTGCATGGGCAGACGGACATGTGGATCCGGATGTCTGGAACCGGTCTTTCCTGGAGCATTTTACAGTGATAGCGGAGGACAATGGAACGCTGGTGGGATTTGGGGACATGGCAAAGGACGGTTATCTGGACCGGCTGTACGTGCACAGGGATCATCAGGGAAAGGGGATCGGCAGGGCGCTGTGCGACTGTATGGAACAGTGGTACAGGGAGAAGGGCATGGCCGGGGACAGGGATGGTTCGCCCCATGAGGTCACGTCCGATACGGCCACGTCCCATAGGGTCACGACCCATGCGTCAATTACGGCCAGACCCTTTTTTGAACAGAGGGGTTACAGGGTAGTGAAGGAACAGCAGGTGGAGCGGAGAGGGCAGATGCTTACCAATTATGTGATGGTAAAGGATCTCTGAGTGATATGGGGCCGGAAGTGATGCGTTGTTATCCGTAAATATACAGAAGGAGTCAGTATGATCGAATTACCGGAAGCACTTACATATAAAAAGGATTTGGAGCAGTATGTGGTTGGGAGGACAATTGCCCGGGTATATCCGCCTTCCTCGCCCCATAAATTTTGCTGGTTTAACGGGGAACCGGAGCGCTATCATGAGCGTCTGGCAGGAAAACGTGTGGCGGGGGCAGATGCATTCGGCATTTATGGAGAACTCGAACTGGAGGATGACATGAGCCTGGCATTTAACGATGGCGTAAATGTAAGGCTGGTGGAACCGGGGGATAAAAGGCCGCCGAAATATCAGCTGATGGCAGAGTTCCTGGATGGGTCCGCTCTGGTGTTTTCTGTGGCAATGTATGGGGGGATCATTTGTCACGGCAAAGATTATGACAACGAATATTACGTCAGGAGCCGTGAAGGAATATCTCCCATGGACATCAGGTTCAATCTGGAGTATTTTGGAAATATGATGAGATCGGTAAAGCCTTCCGTCAGCGCCAAGGCATTTCTGGCCACGGAGCAGAGGATTCCGGGCCTGGGCAATGGGTGCCTTCAGGATATTCTGTTCAAAGCCAGGATGCATCCTAAAAGAAAGCTTGCCGCCTGGTCCGGCGAGGATGCCGCGCGGGTGTTTTCAGCCATAAAGGATGTGATGGCGGATATGACGGCAAAGGGCGGAAGGGATACGGAAAAGGATCTGCTGGGACATGCAGGCGGGTATAAGACAGTGATGTCCAAGAATACGTGGGACAAGGGATGCCCTGTTTGCGGGGGAAGAATTATAAAGGAATCTTATCTGGGAGGTGCAGTGTATTATTGCCCGGTGTGCCAGCCCCTTGACTAGCGTCCCGGAAGCATGATGGGGGTTGCGGGAAATGCGTTCCCGTGCTACAATATTTTTATTTAGAAATCGATTGCAGGATACAGCTGCAGGGTATAGGCAGGGGAAAGGGCAGAGGGCTATGACTATTTATGATATTGCCAGGATCGCCGGGGTTTCCGCCAGTACGGTATCCCGGGTGGTGAATAACAAACCGGGCATCAAGGAAGAAACAAGGAAGCAGATTCTGGCACTGCTGGAGCAGTATGATTACAGCCCCAATGAGACGGCAAGAGGGCTGGTGAATAAGGCCAGCCGTATGATCGGCATACTGATTGAGGATATCCGGTATGCTCATCATGTGGATATCGCCTACTATATTGAGGAGGAGATGGGAAAGCACGGCTACTGCAGCCTGATACTGAATACCGGCCTCACGGATGACAAAAAGGTGGAGGCCGTTAAGGTACTGGCGCAGAGGCGGGTGGACGGAGTCATACTGGTTGGCTCCACTTTTGAAACAGAAGCCGTGAAACGGGCCCTGGATGCTGGTCTTTCCGCCGTTCCGGTGATAATGACCAACGGATACCTGAACCTGCCCAATGTAAAGGGGGTCCTGGTGGATGAGCGGGAAGGCGTGGAGAACTGCGTGGAGCTGATGCGCGTGAAAGGGCATGAGAAGCTTGCCTTTGTGCGTCCCAGCCACACCAAGAGCAGTCTTTCCAAGGAGCAGGGATTTGTGCAGGGGATGGAGCGCCGCGGCTTTAAACGGGAGGAACTTTGGATTTATGAATGCCCTACCACGCTTGAGGACGGATATGCCATGATGGAGCGGATCCTAGAGGACCATCCTGATGTGGAAGGGGTTATTTTCGGGGAGGATCTGTCGGCGGTAAGCGCCATACGGGCTCTGGTGGACCGGAATATAAAGGTGCCGGAACAGGTTGCCGTGATTGGAGTGGATAATTCCAAATACTGTGATATCTGCTATCCCAAGCTTACCTCATTAAATAACCGGATGGTGGAAATGAGCCTGGAGGCTGCAAGGATATTGTTTGACAGTCTGGAGGGCAGGGAGAATCCCGATCGGATCATGCTGTTTTCACGGATTGTGGAAAGGGAAAGCACGTAAGGGCTGCGGGTATGTAATAAGGCCCGTAAGCGTGTAAGGCCCGTAAACGCATAGGAGCTGGTAGAAAGATCATATGGAAGGGATGTGTCCTGGGGTTATATTAACAGGACTGCATCCCTGCTTTTATATGTAAAACGATATCGATTGCAGAATGTGGAACAGATCAATAAACAGATCGGGCATTTTCTGGATAAAATGCACAATATTTGTTGAGTAAATACAGTAAATAAGACAATAAAAATAGACTTGAAAACACATACCAGTTGTGATATGATTTGTACATAAATAGCAATCGATTGCAAAGCATTTTTATTTCAAATAAACGATATGAATCTTCAACAAAACCGGAAAGAGGTAAACCATGATATTAGGACATATCAATGCCAGGGAAAGCGAGGCCGCATATTCAAAACAGATACAAAGGGCCATTGCCTATTGCAGGGATACGGACGTATCCGGGATGGAGGAAGGCCGTTATCCTCAGGATGGGGATGATTTTATTGTATTGATCAATCAGCGCCGTACCGGAAGCCGGGAGGAAAAGCTCCCTGAAGTGCACCGGGAATATGCGGAACTGCAGTACATGGTCTCCGGCAGGGAATATATGGGATTTTATCCGGACAGGGGTGATAATGAGGTATTAAAGGACTGTCTGGAGGAAAAGGATACCTTGTATTATAAGGAGAATCCCGGTTCGGGCGAGGTGATGCTTCCCCTGGTGCCGGGCTCCTATGGAATATTTTTCCCTGAGGATGTACACCGCCCCTTTTGCCAGGTGGATGGGCCTGAGGATATAAAGAAGATCGTTATCAAGATAAGGATGAGCACGCTGTAGGATAAGCCGGGCTTTATGACGACAGGGTTTGTGGTGATCAAACACAGACTCTTTTCCTTCGATTGTTTTGGCAATCGATTGCAACAACTGTAAATGATTGTAAAACTGCGAATATATTAAACAGGAGGATATAAAGATGATGAGAATTCCCTATGAGACAATGGTAAGCGAGTTTGAGCGTGTACTTAAAAAGAAAGGATTCAAAGAGGACCGGGCCCGGGCAGCGGCAACTATTTTTGCCCAGAACAGCCTGGCCGGCGTGTACTCCCATGGATTGAACCGTTTTCCCAGGGTGGTGGAGTATCTGGAAAAGGGTGAGATCGATCCGGACATTGTGGCAGAGTGCGAATTAAAGCTGGGGGCATTTGAGCGCTGGAACGGACACAGGGGATTTGGCCCGTTAAATGCAAAGCTTGCAATGGACAGGGCCTGTGAACTGGCAAAGGAATACGGGATCGGCCTGGTAGCCCTTGGGAACAACAACCACTGGATGAGGGGCGGAAGCTATGGTTTTCAGGCAGCAGACCAGGGCTGCATAGGGATCTGCTGGTCCAATACATGCCCGAACATGCCGGCATGGGGAGGCAAAGACAGAAAGATCGGAAATAACCCCATTATCTTTGCAGTGCCCAGAAGCAATGGACAGCATGTGGTCATTGACTGTGCGGTATCCCAGTTCTCCTATGGAAAGATCGAAGACTGCAAATTAAAGGGGATTGAACTTCCGGTTCCAGGCGGATATGATACAAAGGGAAAACTGACCACTGATCCGGCAGAGATTGAGAAGACCTGGAGGGTGCTTCCCATGGGTTATTGGAAGGGAAGCGGAATCTCCATCGCTCTGGACCTGATCGCCACTGTACTTACAAACGGCAATTCCGTGCAGACCATTGGAACCTTTGGGGACGAGGTGGGGCTGACCCAGGTCATGATCGCCATTGACCCTACAAAGGCCAACTCAGTGGAATTGACAGATGAGATCGTGGATCAGATCGTAGCAGATGTTAAGTCCTCCGAACCGGTGGAGGAGGGCAGGGACGTACTTTATCCCGGAGAGCCCGAGGCCCTGACCATCCAGGATAATCTGGCCAATGGTATTCCTGTGATCGAGGAGAAGTGGAATCAGGTATTGGCTATGTAAGGTGTGCTCTCGCAGTCTCCGAGCGTACACTAAGGACTGAAAGTGGAGCGGGATTGCCGCTGGGATAACAAGATGAGAAGATAGCATGGTTAGCATTTCAGGCCCGCCTGTTGGCGGGCTTTTTACGTTTCCCTCTTATAGGGACTCCTGATTTTTTAGTGGAGAGCAGTAGGAGCCATATAAATTTCACGTTCTATGTGCGGTATTTTCAATCGGTTTATTGACAGAATTCTATATTTAAGTTATGATTAACCTAATTCAACGAATTAACCAATGGGAGAGAGTACAATGGCGGGTAATGATTTAAAAGGAGTAAACCAGGACAGTATTCAGTCTATGAACCGTACACTAATCATAAAACTTCTAAAGGAACAGGGGGTCTGTTCCCGCGCTAACCTGGCAAAATTGTCCGGTCTTAAGAAGGCTACAGTTACATATATAGTCAATGATTTTATCAGCTGGGGATGTGTAAGGGAAGTTGGCCTTATGCAGGGGGATAAAGGCAGGAGATCCATAGGCATCACTCTGGCTGAGGACAGCTATTATGTAATAGGCATACGTTTGGCCAGGCGTAATTTTAAGATAGGATTATTCAGTATCAATGGCAGGCTAATCTATATGAAACAGCAGCAGATCGAGTCCGGACAGAGCCCGGACAGGACCATGGAATATATTATCAATAATATTCACGCTGTGGTGGACCAGGTTGAGCCGGATAAGATCCTTGCGATCGGTATGGCTATTCCGGGGCCGTTTATAAAACAGGAGGGAAAGATCGCCGTTCTTACAGAGACTGCAGGATGGGGGAATATGGCGTTTAAGGAAGAATTGGAAAAACATTTTTCATACCCGGTTTTTATGGAGCACGATGCCAATGCGGGAGCATATGCACAAATATGGTATGATAAAACCATTGATAAAAACAGTTCACTTATTTATGTCGCTATAGGACAGGGCGTGGGTGCCGGCATTGTCTATCATGGTGAGATCATAAAGGGAGAATTGGGCATTGCAGGGGAAATCGGGCATACTACCATTAATTATGATGGACCCAGATGTGAATGCGGTAACAGGGGATGTCTGGAGAAATACTGCTCCAGTATTGTCCTGGCAAGGAATATTGCAAGAAAACGGGGGAGAGGCGAACAGTATGATCTGGGTCAGATTGGAGAAATGATAGAGGTTGGGGATATGGCCGCCATGGATGAATTTCGGACAGAATGCAGCTATCTGGGGTACGGGCTGGTGAATGTGGTGAACAGTTTTAATCCCAGTGTGATCATTCTGGGAGATGAAATGAGCCACATAAATGATGATATTATGCTGGAGGAAGTGGACCATGTCCTGAAAGAACGGCTTTTGCCTGAAGTGTATTCAAATTTAAAAGTCAAGGTCAGCAAAGCAGTGAAGGATTCTGTTCTCCATGGGATCGGTGCGATCTGCATCAATGAAGTATTGGGAAATTTAGAGTTATATTTAGTTAAATGAATTTGCAGAATTAAATATGCATGGAAAGATTATGGATGAGAAAAGCCGGTAGCAGACAAAGTAATTAATTTATTTTGATCGGATACCGGCTTTTTGCATGAAAAAAAGTTGGTATCTTTATATAATATACACAAAAAAAGGATTTAATAGTTAATTCAATTGACAAATATAGTGAATGGTAGTATTATGATACTGAGTTAAATCAATTAACTAATTCATGCAATGAATGAAAAGGAGAGGGATTATGACAAAGTATTTGAGAAACATGGTAATTGGTGTGAGTCTGGTGACTATGGCATTGACAGGATGCGGAAATGGGGCAAAGGCGGAGGCAACCACAGCAAAGCAGGAAGAAGTAAAAGCAGATACGACTGCAGCTCGAACAAGCGAAAAAGAGACAAGCGCAGACCAGTCTGGATCACAGACAGAAAGGACAGCAGAGGGAACAGAGGAGGGAGAAAAGAAAACATATAAATTTGGGTTTACTGAATGGGCGGCCGGTTCATTTTTTGATGCATGCTATGATGGTGTAATGGAGGTTGTGAATGAAAAGGGCGGAGAAGTGATCAGAGTTGAGGGAAAGACAGACAGTAACTATCAGCTGGGGGTTATTGAGGACTTCATTGCTCAGGATGTGGATTGTGTTTTCTACAATCCGGTTGACGCAGAGGCGGCAGGTCCCGCACTTAAACTTTTACAGGAGGCAGGCATTCCGGTTGTGAATTTTGACCTTGCAGTGGCAGATCTGGATATGGTGACAGCCTTTGTGGCAACGGACCATTACTCGGCCGGAAAGGTTGCAGGGGAATCCATGATCAAGGATCATCCGGAAGGCGGAAAGATTGCTATCCTGGACAGGACAAACGATAATGCGGCTGCACAGCGGATCCAGGGTTTGTTAGATACAATTGAAGGAAAGGGATTTGAGGTGGCTGCCAGACTGGATGCCGGAGGAAAGCCGGAAACCGGATTGTCAACAACAGAGGATATCCTTCAGGCCAACAGTGATCTAGTGGCTATTTACTGCATCAATGATGAATGTGCCCAGGGAGCTTATTCTGCGGTTAAGGCGTCCGGTGAAAAAGTGGGTATCTACAGTGCCAATGGAGGACCGGAGTCAAAGGCAGCGATCAAAAAGGACGGGGCCGATGGCATCTGGAAAATGAGTGCGGCACAGTCGCCCTTTACCGTTGGAAAGGAAAGCGCTGAAATTGCATATAAGATTCTGGAAGGCGAGAACTATGAAAAGGAAACCCTGGTTCCCACATTTGCGATCGATGCGACTAATATTGATCAGTATGCCGGATCTGACTGGCAGTAAAATCCGCGGTTGATAAGACAGAGAGGAAGTAGTTATGGGCATTTTATTGGAAATGAAAAATATCAATAAAAGCTTTGGCAGCAATCTGGTGCTTCAGGATGTAAGTCTGGAACTCCACGAAGGTGAGGTGCTTGCATTATTAGGTGAAAATGGTGCCGGCAAATCTACTTTAATAAAAATATTAGGAGGCATTTACACCAAGGACTCCGGGGAAATATTCATTCAAGGTCAGGCGGCCGGTATAAATAGTGTGGATGAAGCTAGAAAATTCGGAATCAGTATCATTCATCAGGAACTGATGCTGGCCAAAGACCTGTCCATTGCAGAAAATATTTTTATGGGTAATGAACTGTGTGCAAAAGGAGGCTTTCTGTCCTTAAAGTCCCAGACCCAGGCTGCCCAGGAAAAACTGGGCCAGTATAATCTGGGGTTTGATGCGGGTGAGATACTTGGGCATTTGACAATTGCCCAGCAGCAGATGGTAGAGATTGTCAGGGCGGTTTCCTTTGGGGCCAGGATCATTGTCATGGACGAACCTACGTCTTCCCTGTCTTCCCACGAGGTGGAGATCCTGTTTGATATGATACGCAGATTGCGGTCGGAAGGGGTTGGAATCATATATATATCCCATCGGCTGGATGAGCTTTATGAGATAACGGATCAGGTGGCGGTACTGCGTGACGGTACGAATGTGGGCACTGTAGTTACAAAGGAAACGGAACGTTCCCAGCTGGTGGCTATGATGGTGGGCCGTGAACTTTCCAGTTATTACATAAAGAATAATAAGGCTTCCGATCAGGTGGTCTTTAAGGCTCTACACCTTTCCGATGGGAAGGTTGTAAAGGATGTAAGCTTTGACCTTTGCCAGGGGGAAATCCTGGGATTGGCCGGCCTTGTTGGTGCTGGCAGAAGTGAAACCATGGAATGTATTTTCGGCTTGAGGAAAAAAACAGGCGGAACCATCTGGATGGACGGGAAACAGGTGGATTTTAATACAGCCGGAAAGGCCATGGAGGCTGGGATCGGTTTTGTTCCTGAGGACAGGAAGGGGGCAGGCCTGTTCCTTAAACAGGATGTTCAGTTTAATACCACCATCACAATTTTGGACCAGCTTTTCCACCGGCTAAAATATAATGGAAAAAAGGAAATCGGAATTGTTGATGGGATGATCCGAGATATCCAGATAAAGGTCACAGGGCGTAATCAGGTTGTAGGTAATCTCAGCGGTGGCAACCAGCAGAAGGTTTTGATTGGAAAGTGGCTTCTTTCCGCAAAGCGGATCTTGATTCTGGATGAACCTACAAGAGGAGTCGATGTTAAGACAAAGGCGGAGATCTATTCGCTGATCAATGATCTGGCAAAAAACGGACTGTCGATCATTATGGTATCCTCTGAATTGCCGGAATTGATTAATATGAGTGATCGCATTGTTACATTGTGCAGAGGATACAGTACCGGTGTTATTTCCAGAGAAGAGTTCAGCCAGGAACGGATAATGATGCTGGCCACAACAGAAGTAGGAACAGTTTAGGAGGCAGTCATGAAAAGCGCAGAGGTAAAAAGTATAAGAAGAGATTCTTCCAATGAAATGATACAAATGGTAAAGGGGAATTTGGGTATATTAATTGGTTTTGCCATCATGTGTATTGCCCTGACTGTGATTACGGATTCTTTTGCCACAACCAGGAACATCTTTAATGTGATGAGGCAGATTTCAGTCAATGTATTTTTGGCATGCGGTATGACCATGGTAATTCTGATAGGGGGAATTGACCTTTCTGTGGGGTCGATCATAGCAATATCAGGCTGTCTGAGTGCCGGGTTTATAACAAATAACGGGATACCATCCGCAGCAGCCATTATTCTGGCTATTGCCATCGGCACGGCAGTGGGGGCTGTTAATGGAGTGATCATATCCAACACAAAGATTCCTCCGTTTATTGTGACCTTGGCAATGATGAACATAGGACGTGGATTTGCACGTATCTATACCAAGGCCACCACTATACTGGTGGATGATGATCTGTTTATCTGGATCGGCAGCGGAAAAATATTTGGCAGTATACCAATACAGATCGTATTTATGATCATAGTAGTGGTGATAACGGCAATCATTCTGAACCGGACTAAATTCGGAAGAAACATATATGCGGTAGGGGATAACCGGCAGGCGGCTGAATACAGCGGTATCAATGCCAAGAGAATTACCTTTTGGATATTTACCCTGTCAGGACTGTTCGCGTCATGCGCCGGGGTCTTGAGCGCGGCCAGGACCTTTTCAGGGCAGTTCAGCGTAGGTGACGGCGCTGAAATGGATGCTATCTCAGCTGTTGTACTGGGAGGAACCAGCATGACAGGAGGAGTTGGGCGGATCAGCGGTACTATTATCGGGTGTCTGGTCATAGGCGTGCTGAACAATGGCATGAACTTATTAGGCATTGATTCATCCTGGCAATATGTTGTAAAAGGCCTTGTGGTTCTCCTGGCAGTCTATATTGATTACATAAAGAAAGAAAAGAGCAAGGGCTGATGCGTTGCAGAAAGGAATCACATGCAGACATTATTAGGTATTGACCTGGGAACATCCAGTATTAAGGCCATGCTTTTGGATACGGAAAGGGGAGTAATAGGAATTGAATCCCAAAAATATGATGTGGAAATTCCTGCAGCCAATTGTGCAGAACAAAACCCTGACCATTGGTGGAATGCGACCATAGAACTGTGTAGCCGTCTGAAGAAAAAGTATCAGGAGGCGTTTGGCCAGATCAGGGGAATAGGATTGTCCGGTCAGATGCATGGACTTGTAACTGTTGACAAACAGGGAAATATCCTGCGCCCGGCAATCATCTGGCTGGATCAGCGCTCCTGTGAAGAGGTGGAAGAAATAAATCAGGGCATGACGGAGGATGAAAAAAAGCAGATACTTCATAACCGTATTTATCCTGGTTTTGCATTTCCTTCCCTTCTGTGGATAAAAAAGCATGAGCCTGATCTGTATGGCCAGATTTCTAAGATCATGCAGCCAAAGGATTATATCAGGTATAAGCTGACCGGTTATATTGGCACTGATGTGAGTGATGCGTCTGCTACGGCTATGTTTGACGTAGGGCAGAGGGAATGGGCCTGGGCGGTTATCAGACGGTTTGGAATTCCGGAACATATATTTGCAGACTGTCACGAATCAACGGAGATCGCAGGGATGGTGACTTCAGAAAGCGCCGTACTTTGTGGACTGCAGGAGGGGATTCCCGTTGTATTCGGCTGTGGGGATCAGATGGCCCAAAGCATTGGAAACGGAGTAATTGGTGAAGGCTGCATTGTTTCTAATATAGGGACCGGAGGACAGATTTCCACTTATGCAGATAAAGACATATATGATAGGCAGCTTCGGACTCACACGTTCTGTCATGCATTAAACCATGCATATACTGTGTTTGGCGCAACCCTTAGCTGCGGTTTATCATTAAAGTGGCTGACAAACCAGATATTGGAAATCGATGATTTTGAACAGTGTAATGAACTGGCATCCCAGATAGCTCCGGGAAGTGATGGAATCATATATCTTCCTTATCTGTCCGGAGAAAGGACTCCGATCATGAATGCCCATGCAAAAGGTGTCATATATGGATTTAAGCTGGAGCATGATAAGCGGCATATGATCAGGGCGGTAATGGAAGGAATTATATATAGCTTAAAGGATTCGCTTGATTTACTGGAAGACATGGGCATACGAAGCAATTTGGTAATAGCTTCGGGCGGAGGTTCTGTGAGCAATCTTCTGCTGCAAATGCAGGCTGATATCTTTGAAAAACAGATTAAGGTTTGTAACGTCAAGGAGCAGGCGTGTCTGGGAGCCTGTATGCTCGCGGGTATAGGTACAGGTGTGTTAAAGGATATAGAATCAGCCAGCAGGCGTTTTGTCACGTTCAGCAATACAATATATGAGCCTGATCCGGAAAACTGCCGGATATACAGGGAGAGTTTTAAACGTTATCATGAGTTATACAATAGCACAAAAATTATGATGTAGGATGAGGAGGAAATTATGAAGGTTTTCAGAAGATTGAGCAGCGGATTATCCTGTGGGGACTCTATTCCCTTTTATCATGATGGCACATACCACCTGTTCTTTTTATCCGTGCCTGCCAATACGGTGAGATATCCGGAACGTACCAGAAATACCTGGCAGCATGTGATTTCAAAGGATCTGGTGAATTGGGAAGAACTGCCCCCGGTTTTACTGCCGGGGGAGGAGCCGGCCATTGATGCGGACGGATGCTGGACCGGTTCTGTTCTATATGCGGATCATAAATATCATATTTTCTATACGGGTTATCATATCAACGCCCAGTTTCCGCAGACCATCTGCCATGCAACCAGTGATGATTCCATAACATGGGTCAAGGATGAGAAGAGTCCGTACATTGTGCCGGATACCCGATATTATGAAAGTATTGACTGGAGGGATCCGTATATTTTTTATAATGAAGATGACGGATGCTATTGGATGCTGATCGCGGCCAGAAAAAACAGCGGCCCGTCTAACAGGCGAGGGGTGGTTGTACTGTATACAACAAAAGATCTGGTACATTTTGAACACCGAGGACCTATATATGAGCCATATCACACCAACTGCCCGGAGTGTCCTGAGATGTACAAAATGGGTAATTACTGGTATCTGGTTTACTCCAGGTTTTCTGAAAGGGCTCAGACCCTGTACCGGGTTTCCAAATCCCCTTATGGGCCATGGAGAACGCCTAAATTTGACGGGATTGACGGACGCCGCTTTTATGCAGCCAAGTCTCTTGTGGATGACAATGGGAGACGGTTTTACTTTGCCTGGATCCATGAAAGAGAAAACGGAACAGACCAGGACCTGTGGCAGACCGGCGGAGACTTCGGTATTCCTCATGAAGTGATCCCCATGGAAGACGGAAACTTAAGGGTGGTTATGCCAAAGGAAGTGTGCAGGGCTTTTAAGGGCACTAAAATTCCTTATAAATTCATGCCAAAGCTTGGTAATATCAAGGAGTATGGTGATACGTCCCTGGAGGTAAATTCCGCAGGCACCTTATCCTATGGTTACTTTGATATTGATGAACCTGAATTTATGATGGAGTGCGTTATCAAGGCAACGGACCCGGCTGATTATTTTGGCCTGTCCATAAAGACGGATGAGGATCTGGACAATGGTTATCTGCTGGCATTTAATATTGCAAATCAGCAGGTATCCCTGAATAAACTGCCTGCACCTTTGGATCCCTTCTGGTCTACACTTTCCGGAAAGCCCATTATACCGCCGGAGGTGGATGGTCCCAGGGTTTGTGAAAAGCCGTTTCCATTTAAACCTGGAGATTATATTAATGTAAAAGTGGTTATGTGCAATGATCTGATCGAAATATTTGTGGGGGACACCATTGCATTCTCGTACAGGAGTTATACGGAAATGCCGTATAAGATTGGGGTTTTTGCACAGGACTGCAGCGTGGAATACCACAATCTGGCTTTTACAAAATAAATATTGATTTTATCACATTCTACTCCATCAAACACCCCTCAGAATTATGCATTTTCAGGTATTCCCTGAGGTACCGGGTAAAAAGCTCCGTATTGCCGGAGGATATGCGGGAGGGGGATTCATGGGTCAGCATATACAGGGTGCGTCCCGGCGGAGGGGGAGAAAGGGGCAGTATGGAGATGGGATACTGCTCCTTAAGGCCGTTGGCGGTGGTGGAGGGCATGATGGTCCAGTAATCCCCTGCTTCCAGAAATCCGGTGAGAATGGAAATGCTGGAGGCAGTTACAAGAGGGCGGGCCTGGGGATTGATGTAACGGTCATGCCACAGCCTGAATTCCGGTCCCCATCCCATATTGCTGTTGAACCGGGATCCTGTAAGCAGTTCCTTATCCGGCGCAAGGGAGGACGGGTGGACCGGGGCATGGTTTTCACTGCTTTCGCGAAATGCGGGCTGTCCTTTTGGCACGACCAGCACCATGTCATCTTCCATAATGGGAACCACGTCCACATGGGGACAGCTGGTATGGTAAAGGGCAAAGCCGATGTCAGCCTGTTTGCTGCTCACCAGGGAGTAGATCATGTCGGCGGGATAGCATTTGATGTCCAGGGAAAATCCGTGGGCTGATACCAGCTCCCTGTAAAGGGGGGTCAGATTGTGATCCAGAAAACTGTCCACGGTGGCAATGGTGAGGAAGGGTGATTCACAGTGGTGGCGGATCTGGTCCGCTTCGTTCCACAGGGCCAGCATCTGGGCTGAAAGCCTGGAGAATTCCTGGCCTTTGGGCGTTGGAAGCGCTGTCTTAACGCCCCGCCTGCGCTCAAAAAGCTCAAATCCCAGTTCTTCCTCCATGGCCCTCAGTCTTGACCCTGCCGTGGAAGGGGACATGTACAGGAGTTCGGCTGCCTTTATGAGATTATTTTCCTCCAGTATGGTCATGAATAGCTGCAAGTCTTCACGGTTCAAGATAAATTCCCCTTTCTGATCGCCGGCCGCAGTGCTTTTTGGCTGTTTGCCCGCAATGCTGCCGGCTTTTTACACCTTTACACTTATACATCCAGCATGGTGGTATACTGTGCGTGTTCCAGGATATAGTTTTTTCTGGGTTCCACATCATCACCCATAAGGATACTGAACATACGGCTGGTCTCGCTGGCAGGGTCCGATGCACCGGCGCCTTCCTCAGGGCTTACACGCAGCAGGGTGCGGTGCATGGGATCCATGGTGGTTTCCCATAGCTGCTTGGCGTCCATTTCCCCCAGTCCTTTATAGCGCTGGATCTTATTGGTGCCGTCCCTGCCTATGTCATCCAGTATCCGGGCAAGCTCGATGTCACTGTAAGCATACCAGAGTTTCTTTCCTTTTTCTACCCGGTACAGCGGGGGCTGGGCAAGATAGACGTGCCCGGCCTCGATCAGTTTTGGCATATAGCGGAACAGGAAGGTGAGCAGCAGGGTGGTGATGTGGGCTCCGTCCACATCCGCATCGGTCATCAGTATGATCTTGTGGTAACGCAGCCCTTCCAGGGAAAAGCTGTCCATGATCCCTGTCCCGAATGCGGATATCATGGCCTTGATTTCCGCATTGGCGCAGACCTTGTCCAGGGAAGTCTTTTCCACGTTCAGGATCTTGCCGCGAAGGGGGAGCACCGCCTGGTTCTCACGGCAGCGGGCCATTTTGGCGGAGCCGCCTGCGGAGTCCCCTTCCACAATAAAAAGTTCGCACTCCCTGGGATCACGGCCTGAGCAGTCGGCCAGCTTGCCGGGAAGGGCGAGACCGGCCAGGGCTGTTTTGCGGCGGGCCAGATCCCTGGCGCTTCTGGCAGCTGCCCTGGCTTTTTTTGCCAGGACTGCTTTGTTCAGGATGGCCTTGGCTGCCTGGGGGTTCTGTTCCAGGAACAGGGTGACCTTTTCGTATACCAGGCGGTCCACCACCGGCCTGGCGGAGCTGCTGCCCAGCTTTTGCTTAGTCTGTCCCTCAAACTGCGGATCCTTTAAACGGACGCTGACAATGGCCACCATGCCCTCAGACAGTTCATCCCTGGAGAGGGAGGAATCACATTCCTTTAACAATCCCTGTTTCCTGGCATATTCATTGACCGCACGGGTAAGGGCCTGTCTAAAACCGCTTACATGGGTGCCGCCTTCCGGCGTGGATATATTGTTGGCAAAGCTTAAGAGCTTTTCTTCATAGGATGTATTATAGATCAAGGCAAATTCAGCCTGTATGTCCTCTGTTCCCCACTGACCGTACAGAATATCGGAATACAGCGCGGGCTGGCCGTCATTCATAAAACTGATAAAGTCCCGAAGGCCGTTCTGATAGCGGAAACAACAGACATTGGAGCCGGCGTCATCGGCACAGGTCCTGTCATAGAGAATAATTTCAAGTCCGCTGGTAAGAAAGGCGGTTTCCTGCAGGTGGAGCATCAATGTCCGAAAGTCAAAGCTGCAGTCCGGAAATATTTCCCCGTCAGGCCAGAAGGTAACGGTGGTTCCGTGTTCTTGGCCGGCGCAGGGACACAGGATATGGACCTGGTCCAGGGGAACGCCACGGGCATAGCTTTGCACATAGGAATATCCGTCCTGGTCCACCTGCACTTCCAGACGGCGCGAGAGGGCATTGACAACAGAGGCCCCAACACCGTGGAGGCCTCCAGATACTTTATAGCTGCTGTTATCGAATTTGCCTCCTGCGTGGAGGACGGTGAACACCACCTGTATGGCTGAAAGGCCGGTCTTTTTCTGGACACCGGCGGGGATGCCCCGTCCGTTGTCCCGGACGGTTACGGAGCCGTCCTCATTCAGGGACACCTCGATCCTGGTGCAGTGCCCGGCAAGGGCTTCGTCCACTGCATTGTCCACGATCTCATATACCATGTGGTGAAGGCCCTGGGACGTGGTACTGCCGATGTACATGCTGGGACGCTTGCGCACTGCTTCCAGTCCTTCCAGGATTTGTATCTGGGCGGCCCCGTAATCTGTATTGTCTTCTGTTATATCCGGATTTAAGTTCATTTGGCAACACTCCTGAAACGTAGAATATTGCCATTATATCAAAATGCAGGCTCAAACATCCGCTGAATTCCCGCGATTAAATAGCAGGAATCATCACTTGTCTTTGGCTGCCTCCAGCCAATCCATGGCTGCCCGGTACTGTTCTTTTGAAAAGGTGAGTTTTCCTTTGCAGAGATCAAAGAACCCCTCCTCCTTTAACTGCCGGATGGTCCGGTTCAGGGTCTTTACATTGACGCCGATCTCCTCCTGGAGCATCTGGCGGGTGCGTCCCACGGTGATGGCCTTTGGGGGATGGACGCTGTCCATGCCGTTCTGCCTTCCATAGCGGACCATATAATCCAGGAGAAGGTAGGAGGGCGGATAAAAGAGTTTGGCCCCGTTATTATAGGAGGAGCGGTAGAGCTTAAATGCCGTGTGCCTGGCAGTGAGGCGCAGGATGTTCATGTCTTCTGCCAGCCAGCGCTCCGCATCCCTGCGGCTGATATAGGCGACCACATTGTCGGTTACCGCCTCGATTGTCACCGAGGTCCGTTCCATCCGGGCAAGTATGGTTACCTCGCCGATAAAGTCAATGGCCTTGTTGCCCTCTATCATGTATACATTTCCATTTTCAAATTCATTGATCACGCGGTTCTCGCCCAGGACGACAATTCCAAAATATCCCAATTCCATATCCTTTTGATGTATGATGGAACCTGCCGGATGGGTCCTCACCGTACACCGGTTTCGTATATCCTCAGGCATATTTTTCGTGTATTCCTTCAAGGCAGGAACCTGTTCCTCCAATTGGGTCAGTGTCATTGGTATTCCCTCAATTCCTTATTGTGTACTCCCGAGAGCACACTATTTAGTCACTCCGCTTCCATACAGCGCTCCCGGTCACAGCGGACAGGGACACCTATTAGTATAACATCAGGGAAATTTTAAAATCAATGCAAATTTTCGTTAAAAGTGCTCATTTGTCCTTTTTTTAGAAAGGCGTTTTGGCTAAAATACTCAATACAAGGTGATTGTAACAGCCGGCGGGGTGAAAAAAAGCCGGCTGGAAAGGAGGGGCTCTTATGAGCGGCAAGAAAAAAGAAACATATGTGTATGGTTCTCTGAAGGAACGGTTTGCAGTGGAATGGAAGATTTTCGCCCTGGCATTTGTATTTATCCTGATCGCGGATAATATTGGTCAGGTGAAGATCCCGGTGGGAAAAGGGATGTTTATCCTGTTTCCGATTTTTTATGCCATTATACTGGGGGTGTTAAGCGGTCCTCAGGTGCTTAAGATCGTAAACAGCAAGCAGGTGAAGGCAGCCTCCAAACTGGTGGTTGTGGGCATCTGCCCCTTTATCGCAAAGCTGGGGATCACGGCAGGGGCAAATATCGATACCATCCTTCAGTCAGGCCCGGTGCTTTTGCTCCACGGGTTCGGCAACCTGTTAGGCCCGCTGCTGGCACTGCCCATTGCCATTCTCCTGGGAATGAAGCGGGAGGCCATCGGAGCATGTCATTCCATTAACAGGGAGTATCACATGGCGCTGGTTAACAATATTTATGGTCCTGATTCGGCCGAGGCCAGAGGCAGCCTGTCTATCTACATTGTTGGCGGAATGGTGGGAACCATTTACTTTGGACTTATGGCTTCCGTAATCGGCATGACAGGTTGGTTCCATCCCCAGGCTCTGGGGCTGGCATCCGGTGTGTGGGCCGGCATTATGATGGCAAGCTCCAGTGCAAGCCTGTGCGCCATCTATCCTTCCTGGGCCGAGACTATCTCAGCCATGGCCAGTGTGGGGGAGACCATTGCGGGAATTACGGGTATGTATATCACAATGCTGATTGCCATCCCCATGACGGATAAGCTTTACCGGATACTGGAGCCAAAACTGGGGAGGTTTGCACTTAAGAGCAAGGAAATAAAGGAGGGGACGGTATGAGATACATAGAATGGCTTGTATTGTTTGTCATAGCAGCGTGCGGAACAGGTCTTGCCAATTTGATCGGTTACGGTGTGGGATTTGGTGATTCCATCCCGGGTCTGGTGGTGCTTATTGTGATTTCCATGGTGGCGGTGGTCCTTACCAAGGTCCTTCCCCTGAAGCTTCCCATTGTGGCCTACTGCTCCATCATCGGACTTTTAAGCGCTTCGCCTATTTCACCGGTGAGGGAATTTGTGATCCAGGCAGCGGCCAACATTAATTTTACAGCTCCCTTTACCATGGTGGGCGCCTTTGCCGGTCTGGCCATCAGCGACCAGTTAAAGACATTTATCAGCCAGGGCTGGAAGATCCTGATCGTGGGAATCTTTGTTATGACGGGAACATTTCTGGGATCCTGTCTCTGGGACCAGATGCTGCTGACCCTGGCAGGCGTGATCTGATGTTGTACGAACATCATGTCACCGGAAAATGTAATAGGATGCCATAGAAATGATATGAGGAGAGAATAGAATGCAGACATGTGATTTGTTGATAAAAGACAGCACTGTGTTGATAAAATCTGATGTTATAAGCAGACATGCGGATATTGCTGTTTCAGATGGCAGGATTCTGGAAGTGGGGCCGGATCTGGGGAAAATGTACCAGGCGGCCGAGACTTTGTGCGGAAAGGGAAAACTGTTTATGCCCGGGCTTATTGACAGCCATATGCACACCGGGCAGCAGCTGTTAAAGGGACAGGTGCTGGATGCAAAGCCCATTATCTGGACCAGGATCATGCTTCCCTTTGAGAGCACTCTGACGCCCGGGAAAATGCGTCTTAGCGCCCAGGCGGCAGCCCTTGAGATGATCAAATGCGGAACGGCCGGATTCATCGATGCAGGCAGCTACTATATGGAGGACGCAGCAGATGTCTACGGCCGGAGCGGGCTGAGAGGGGCGCTGTCCTACTCCACCATGGATGAGGAAGGGCTGCCGGATTCCATTGCCATGGACGCGGACGAGGCGGTGCGCCGCACCGATTCCCTGTACGACAGGTTCCACGGCAGGGATAACCTGAAGGTATACTATTCCCTCAGGGCCTTGAATTCCTGTTCCAACCGTCTGGTGGAACTGGAGGCAGCCCATGCAAGGGAGCGGGGGACCATGCTTCAGGCTCATATGAATGAGTATATGGGGGAAATAAACGGCATTATGAACCGGGAGGGTATGCGCCCTTATGAATACCTGGAAAAAATGCAGGTGCTGGGGCCTAATTTCCTGGGCGCCCACAGCCTGATCCTTTCCGAGCAGGAAAAGACCCTGGTGATGGAGCGGGGGGTAAAGACATGCCACTGCCCCTTCAGCAACTGCGGCAAGGCGGTGCCGGATACACCCCAGCTGTTGGAAATGGGCATCCCGGTGGGGCTGGGTACGGACGGCGCGGCCCACGGAGGGCTGAGCCTGTGGAATGAAATGAAGATATTCCGCTCTGTCATGAACATTTATCACGGAGTGCCAAACGGAAATCCAAAAGTGATGCCGGCTGAAACCATACTCAGGATCGTGCTGGAGGGCGGCGCGGCGGCGCTGGATGAGGAGGGCAGTCTTGGACGGCTGGAACCGGGTTATAAAGCAGATATCATAGGCATTAATTTGGATCAGCCCCATCTCATCCCCACCGGCAATGTGATCCATACCCTGCTGGAATGTGTCAACGCAGGGGATGTGTGGGATATGATCGTAAACGGAAGGATCCTCATGAAGGACAGGGAGGTCTTATCCCTGGATGAAGAGCGGATCCTGTACGAATCAAGAAAATATATGGAGTCTTTGGACGTATAAATCATTATGGAAATAACAGCCGGTGACCTTTGGCGCCGGCAGAGGAGAGAGCAAGGAGGTTAACTGGGTCATGGGATTTTGGCTGATTGTTGTGGCAGCGAACCTGGTGGTAGGCGCATTTGTAGGATTGACGGGAGTGGCGGGTTTTTTACTGCCCATTGTGTACACAGGGCCGCTGGCCATGGGAGTGACAGAGGGGCTGGCATTAAGCTTTGCGGCCTTTATTGTGTCGGGAGCCCTGGGCTCGGTAAACTATAACAGGGCAGGAAACCTGGATATCCCCTTTGGGATCCGCCTGAGTCTGGGAAGCCTTGTGGGAGCCATCCTGGGAGTGAAGCTGAATCTGGTCATTCCGGAATCCGTGGTGAAGATCCTTCTGTATATGGTGGTGCTCTTATCCGGCATCTCCATTCTCCTGAGAAAGGATAAAAAGGCAAAAGACGGGAAAACGGGCTATGTGATCTCAGAACACCTGGCAGCCACATTGGTATTAGGCTTTGTTACAGGCGCCATCTGCGCCCTGTCCGGGGCCGGCGGTCCGGTTTTGGTCATGCCCCTTCTGGTGGTCCTGGGAATCGGCATAAGGACGGCTGTGGGCGTGTCCCTGTTTAATTCCGTGTTTATCGGTATACCTGCCTGTATCGGTTATATGATGCAGTGCAATATAAAATCCCTTTTGCCTGTGATGGCGGCAGCCCTGGTGTTCCACGCAGTGGGGGTGGTCTACGGCAGCAGGAATGCGGTCAGGATCAATCAGGTTGTTTTAAAAAAAGGAATCGCAGTATTTTCCATATTGATTGCCATATGGAAACTATCTTCCCAGTTATTGTGAATTTCATCACGGATATGGCCATATCCCAGATAAGAATTTGCCTACAACCAGACAGGAGCAGATCGCTCCTGTTTTTTGTGTTTGCGCCGTCCCCGGCAGGGCAGCCTCCGCAGGTGCGCTGTGACGCGCCTGGTATTTATAGGATTTTTATATGAAACGGAAAATGACTTATGGCTTTTTAATATGTATGTCTGATATTTTATAGAAACAGAACAAAAAACTTAGTAAGAGTGTCGGGGATGCGGCGCCGGGATACCATGGCCCTAAAGATACCTTTACCAGGTCAAAAAGATAAAATGATCCAGGTTAAATCCACAGAACTGAAAAAAGGTGATATTGTATATGTAAAGGACTTAGAATGGCCTGGATGCGGACCGGATGCCCGCCGGGAGGCAGATCGATGTAAGGAGGGACCCAAATGGAAAAGGAATGGGACGGCAGGCCTGACCCGGAGCTTCTGCTCAGGCAGAATTTCCCGGACAGCAATAACAAAGGCAGGGGAAAACTGAAGATATTTTTCGGGTATGCGGCCGGCGTGGGGAAAACATTTGCCATGCTGGAAGCTGCGCGCCAGGAAAAGGCAGGAGGAAGGGATGTGGTGGTGGGCTACATTGAACCACATGACAGGCCGGATACCCTGGCCCTTTTGGATGGGCTGGAGCTGCTGACTCCAAAATATGTGGAATATAAAGGCATAACCCTGCGGGAATTCGACCTGGACGGGGTTTTGATCCGGCATCCTGACCTGGTGCTGGTGGATGAGCTGGCCCATACCAACGCCCAGGGATGCCGGCATAAAAAGCGGTATCAGGACGTGACGGAACTTCTGGACGCGGGGATCAATGTGTATACCACGGTCAATGTCCAGCATCTGGAGAGCCTGCACGATATTGTGGCCTCCATTACCCATGTCCGGGTCAATGAGCGCATACCGGACCGGGTCTTTGACAATGCGGCCCAGGTGGAGCTTGTGGATATTGGACCCGAGGAACTGCGCCAGCGCCTGGAGGAGGGAAAGATATACCACAGGGAGCAGGCTGACCGGGCAAGCATCAGTTTCTTTACAGCACAAAACCTGTCCGCCCTTCGTGAGATTGCCTTAAGGCGCACGGCGGACCGGGTAAACCGGGAGGTGATCAGGGAGCGGGACGCGGCCGGAAAGGATTATTTTACAGGGGAGCACGTGCTGGTCTGCCTGTCGCCCTCGCCCACCAATGCAAAGGTGATCAGGACAGCTGCCCGGATGGCCAGTGCCTTTCATGCAGACTTTACCGCGGTCCTGGTGGAGACAGAACACCTAAAAAAGGAACATGTCAGGATAAGCCGGAGCATGGAGGCCAATATAAACCTGGCAAAGCAGTTCAGGGCCAATGTGATCACGCTGTACGGGGATGATATTGTGGAACAGGTGGCCTCCTATGCCAGGCAGAACGGCATTTCCAAGATCGTCATAGGGAGGACTGTGAGGACGCGCCACAGTATATTTGCAAAGCCCACGCTGATCGACCGTCTGATCAAGGCGGTCCCCAACATGGATATTTATGTGATTCCTGATGCCTCGGCAAGGGAACGCAAACGAAATGGGGGAACAGAGCAAAAACGCAGAGTAGGGTCAGATCTTTTAAAAACCGCATTGGTCATGGCGTTTTGTACCGCCATGTCCCTTATTTTGGATCATTACCAGCTGGGAATCATCAATGCGGCCATGATCTATATGATGGGCACCATGCTGTCCGCTTACCTTACCAGGGCGGGGTGGTGCGGTCTTCTGGCATCGGTGGCATCGGTGCTGCTGTTTAATTTCTTTTTTACCGAGCCACGTTACACCCTACAGGCGGATGCGTCCATCTATCCATTTACCTTTGCGGCCATGCTGGTCTGTGCCCTGGTGACCAGTTCCATGGCGTCCAGGCTGAAGCGGGAAGCTGCAAAGGGGGAGGCGGAGTCCAGGTATATGCAGATTCTCTTTGATATTAACCGTAACCTCCGTAAAGGCTCCACCGGGGAGGAAATATTGGATATATGCGGAACCTTGGTGCGTAATCTGTTAAAGCGCAACATAGTGATCTATGATACCAGGGAGGGCAGGACGGACAGGATGAAGATATATCCTGCTTCGGAGAATGAGGATTCGGCAAGGCTCACATCCCTGTTTAAACAGCAGAGTGAGGCAGCGGTTGCCTTCTGGGTCTATAAGAACCGGCATAAGGCGGGAGCAACAACGGATACCCTTCCCGGAGCCCAGGCCCGCTATACGCCTGTGTACAAGGACGATAGGGTGTATGCGGTGATTGGAGTGGAAATGAAGGGAGGGGATACCATTCAGCCCAATGACAAAAATGTGCTTAATATCATTGCCGAGGAGACATCCTACAGGCTGGGAGATATGAAGGAAGGATGCCCTCGGTAGACAAAGGGTGCGCGCCCCTGTCGGCCGGGAAACGTATTTGCACTTAATTTATGTGATGTTCCAAGTGATGCATGGAATCTTTACGGCCATATGCAGTATCCTTAAGTTAGAACAAGGAGGAATCTGAAATGGCTGCTAAACTGCTCTTAAAACTCAAGGGTCCTTTGGAACATAAAATAGATTGTTTCTGTCAGCGTTTTCCGCTGTTTTCCAGTGTGTGCATTCAGCTGGCTGCGGCAATATCCATGATCTGCGTGGTGGGATCCATCGCCATGGCGGGAGGTTCAGTCATCTGGCTGTTTTATAAACTGTTTGGGGTCATGTGATGGCAGGAACTGAAACGGGAACGAAATGGAGACTGGAACGGGGACTGAAAAAGAACTGGGATAATTATATTTGACAGGACAAGGATTTACAGATATATTGTATGTATGGAACAGGGGTATAAAGATATCTTTATAGAATCTTTATATCCTGTTTGTACATTCTCCCTAGTTTCTTTATATGGTTTTCTTTTACAATAAAGTGGGAACCTATCATAGAAAGGGGGAAATATTATGTTATTCCATCAATCAAAGGGCGTTATTATAGTAGGCTGCAGCCCCTTTGGCGCGGCCCTGGCCAATACCTTATATCATAGAGGTCACAAGGTGGTGGTGCTTGACAAGGACAGGGAGAGCTTTCGGTATCTGCCTGAGGAGTTTGGCGGGTCCGAGCTGGAGGGGGATCCCACCGATCCAAGGGTGTTAAAAGAGGCGGGGATCGAGCGGGCCGGGATGATCATAGCGGCAACCCAGGATGATAATTCCAATCTCCTCATTTCTCAGATAGCCAGCAGCATTTTCCAGGTGGGGCGTGTGTATGCGAGGCTGGATGATACCAGCAGATGCCGTCTGATCACTGACATGCCCATTCAGCCCATCAGCCTTTATAACCTGTCGGCAGATGACTACAAGGATCTGGCTGACTCTGTGAGCCGGGAGGTGGCTGTATGAGGATTGCAGTGACCGGAGAAAATGAATATACGGAGTTTTTTCTGGGGATCCTGGCAGCTGGCAAGAACCGGGTGACGGTGATTGACCGGGATAAGGAATTCTGCGAGCGGGTATGCGGCGCCTATGATGTAGATGCCATATTGGGCGATCCCTGTCAGGAATGTGTGCTGGAGGAAGCCGGAATAAGAAATTTTGACGTGATCGTGGCTTTGGGACCGGAAGATACGGATAATTTTGAGATATGCCAGATGGGCAAGAAGATATTCGGCATCCGTAAGACCCTATGCCTTGTGAGAAACCCAAGAAACGTGGAACTATTTGAAAAATTGGGAGTTGATCAGGCAGTGAACATACCCGTGATCATAGCCGGAATGCTGTAGGGCGTATTTGGCCGCTGGCGGCAGCATAAAGACAGAAAAGGATAGGACTATGTTTGACCACTGGGAAAAAATACTTGATTTTGTAAAGGCGTGTGTGAAGATTACCCTTATCTGGGTATTTTCAACCATATTGACGATCGTGCTGGACAGCTGCGGGATCAGGGCGGAGAACCTTTTGCTGATCTACCTGGTAGGGGTGCTGATCAGCATTTTGGCAACAGGAAGCCTGGCATGGTCCCTGTGCGCGGCTGTGGTTTTTACCTTTACCTTTAACTATCTGTTTACGGAACCAAAGCTGACTTTCCATATGGATGACCTGAACTATGTGATATCATCCGTCATATTTGTGGCAGTGGCCGCAATTGTGGCCACCCTGGTGGTAAAGCTTCAAAAGCAGATGCAGATCGCCAACAAGAAGACAGAGATAACAGCCAAGTTAAATGAGATCGGAAGCGGTTTTTTAAACCTGTCCGGATATCAGCAGATCAAGGACTACAGCGAGGCCAGTCTTGCCAACCTGATCGGCAAACGCGTGACGGTCCTTCTCAAGGAGGATGAAAGCAAGGAATTTTCCAATTCCATGGCGGAGTGGTGCTACAGGCAGTCCATCCCCTGCGGCCACGGGGAGTGCCAGTTCCCGGATGACAACGGGCTTTATATACCCATCAGAAACCGGGAAAAGACATACGGGGTTATCATTTTCGACTGCGCGGGCTGGACCTTAAATGAAGAAGAAAAAATATACGTGGACACGGTGATTTCCCAGATCACCCTTGTGATAGAGAGGGAGCTTTTAAGCAGGGAAAAGGAGGAGTCCAGGATACAGATGGAGCGGGAGCGGCTTAAGAGTACCCTGCTCAGAAGCGTTTCCCATGATCTGAGGACGCCGTTGACCGGGATCAGCGGAAGCTCCGGGTTCCTGTATGAGAATCTGGAGATCATGGACACGTCCACCATCAGGAGTATGTTAAAGGATATCTGCACGGATTCGGAGTGGCTCAGTTCCATGGTGGAGAACCTGCTTAACATGACAAGGATCCAGGAGGGACGTCTGGATATCAATAAGAAAAAAGAGGTGGTGGATGATATTGTGTCATCCGCAGTCCGTTTGGTCTCAAAGCGGATCGGAAACCATACCTTAAGGACCAGGACACCGGACGATATCCTGCTTTTTTCCGTGGATGGCAGGCTGTTTATACAGGTCCTGGTGAACTTGCTGGATAATGCCTTCCGCCATTCAGGGGACGGCACGGTTGTCACACTCAGCGTGGGCGTGGAGGACGGAAACCTGAAGTTTGTGGTGGCGGATGACGGCAAGGGACTGCCCCAGGACAAGATAAACCAGATATTTGATAATTTTTTTACCACCGCCTATGAAAAGGGCGACCGCCAGAGAGGGGTGGGACTGGGACTTACCATCTGCAAGGCCATTGTGGAAGCCCAGGGAGGCACCATCCAGGCGTATAACAGCAGCCAGGGCGGCGCGGTTTTTGAAATCAGAATGCCATTGGAGGATAAGAAGGATGAATGATACCACGATACTGGTTATTGAGGATGACAAGACCATCCAGAATTTTATGAAGATATCCCTGAGGACCAGAGGATACTCCTATATTCTGGCAGATAACGGCCTGTCCGGTATTTCTCTTTTTTATGCCAACCATCCGGACCTTATCCTGCTGGACCTGGGACTGCCGGACATCGATGGCATGGAGGTGTTAAAGCAGATCAGGCAGCAATCCAACACACCGATCATTGTTGTGTCCGCCAGGGGACAGGAGCGGGAAAAGATCAGCGCCCTGGACCAGGGGGCTGATGATTATGTGACAAAGCCCTTCAGCGCAGAGGAGCTGCTGGCCAGGATAAGGGTGGGGCTGAGGCATAAGAATTCCTTTGTAAGCAGACAGGACCAGGAGTTTGTGCTGGACTATTTCAGGATGGATCTTGAGAAGAGGAAGGTGTATGTCCATGACCAGGAGATCCACCTTACCCCCCTGGAGTACAAGATGATGGTGCTTTTGGTGAACAACAGCGGCAAGGTGCTGACCCACCACTATATCCAGCAGGAGGTGTGGGGCTATGACACAACGGACGATTACCAGTCCCTGCGTGTATTCATGGCCAATATCAGGCGGAAAATTGAGGACAATACGGCCAATCCCCGCTTTATCCTCACCGAGGTGGGCGTGGGCTACCGGTTTGTGGATGAATAAAACCCCAAGGGCGTGGATTTGGTATCCATGCCCTTTTTTTAGGAATGTTTTGCGGGCCGGTTTTCCATTTCCATAAAAATTCTCTTGAAAAAATACAGTAAAGTGATTAAACTGTTACCATGAAGTTATTATATGAAGAAACGCTGGACGGAATATCTGTCCAGCGTTGTTATGGTTTGGATGGAATTGTACAGATTCCTGACACGATAGAGGGAAAGCCGGTGACAGGGCTGGCATCCTACCTTTTTTCTGAGACAGTCAGGGGGCGCCAGGTGCCTCCTTCTGTGTATGAGGGCGAGCCGGAAATCTGCGGCAGCCAGGTGAAGGAACTGACGCTGCCCGTGCACGTAAAGAGGATAGGGGCATATGCCTTTTACAACTGTTCCGGCTTAAGAAAGCTTTCCTGCCACAGCACCATAGCGGATTGGGGGGCAGGTGTATTCACAGGATGCAGCGGGATCACAAGTCTCAGTATCCAGGTGGCGGAAAACTGCAAATCCTGTCTCAGGGAGATCCTGTCAGAGCTGCGCCAGACACTGGATGTGGATTACAGGGACGGAGCGGGGAATCTGCTCTGCAGGCTGGTGTTTCCTGAATATTTTGAGGAATCCGTGGAAAATACCCCTGCCCGGATCATTATGAGGCAGATGCACGGCTGCGGCCACCTGTACCGGTACTGCTTTGAGGAGACCCGGTTTCAGGTAGGGGAGTATGACAAACTGTTTCCCCATGTGGTGGTCCAGGAACTTCCCGGACTTGTGACGCGCCTGGCCCTGTACCGTCTGTACCGGCCCTGGGGGCTTAAGGAGGAGGCGGCCCGGGGATACCGGGAGTATGTGGCAGCCCATGCAGAGGAAGCAGCGGCCGGTCTCTTTGAACGGGGTGAGCGGGACATCCTGGGATGGCTGGCCCGGGAACCGTACATGAATGAGGCGGCTCTTAGGGCAATGCTAAAAGCAGCGGCCCGCTCCGGCGATGCAGGTGACGCGGCCCTGCTCATGGATGTAAAACACAAAAGATTCGGTCATGTGCCGTCAAAGGCCAGGACGTTTGAATTATAAAAGGAGGAAAAACATGGCTAAAAAAACAAAAGCACAGGAACTTAGGGAAGAACTCACGTGGTCATTTCCACACATTGCAAAGGACGCGCCGGAGCAGGTGGAAAAGGCCTTTGGATATTGCGAGGGTTATAAGGCATTCCTGGACGGTGGTAAAACAGAGCGTGAATGTGTGAAAGCAGGGATCAAAATGCTTAAAAAGGCAGGCTATAAACCTTTTGACAGAAAGGCGTCCTACGAGCCGGGAGATAAGGTGTATTATGTCAATCGGGGCAAGGCGCTGATCGCCACCACCTTTGGCAGGAAGCCTCTTACAGAAGGGGTCAGGATCAACGGGGCCCATATAGATTCCCCGCGCCTGGATCTAAAACCCAATCCCTTGTATGAAAAGGAAGAGATTGCATATTTTAAAACCCACTATTACGGCGGGATCCGCAAATACCAGTGGGGGACCATCCCTCTTGCCATCCACGGCGTTGTGGTAAAGAAGAACGGTGAAACCGTAGAGGTATGTATTGGAGAGAAGGAATCGGATCCCGTGTTCTGTGTCACCGACCTGTTGCCCCACCTTTCCGCAAAGCAGAATGAAAGGCCCTTAAAGGACGGGCTTAAAGGGGAGGAGTTAAACATTGTGGTGGGCTCCCTGCCGTTTCAGGACGAGGAGATCAAGGAGCCATTTAAGCTTCTGGCCCTGTCCCTGCTGAACGAGCGTTACGGCATAACGGAAAAGGACTTTTTCCGGGCCGAACTGGAACTGGTTCCGGCGGTAAAGGCCAGGGATGTGGGACTGGACGCCAGCATGATCGGAGCTTACGGACAGGACGACCGCGTATGCGCATATACTGCACTGACCGCGGAGATCGATGCCAAAAAGCCAGCCCATACCACCATAACCATACTGACAGACAAGGAGGAGACAGGTTCGGACGGCAATACCGGACTGAATTCCGACTATGTGCTTCATTACATAGAAGACCTTGCCGACCAGGCCGGAGTAAAGGTGAGGGATATCCTGCGTAATTCCCTGTGCCTTTCCTCGGATGTAAACGCTGCCTATGACCCCACATTCCCTGATGTTTACGAGAGCCGGAACTCCAGCTATGTGAATAAGGGCTGCGTTCTGACCAAATACACAGGCGCCAGGGGGAAGTCAGGCTCCAATGACGCCAGCGCTGAAGTCATGGCAAAGGTCATATCCATGATGGAGCAGGAAGGGGTGTACTGGCAGGCCGGGGAACTGGGCGCGGTAGATGCGGGAGGAGGCGGGACCATCGCCAAGTTCGTAGCCCATATGAATGTGGATACCGTGGACCTTGGGGTTCCCATTTTGTCCATGCACTCGCCCTTTGAGCTTGCGTCCAAACTGGATGTTTACAACACCTACAAGGCATTCAGGGCATTCTACAAATAACAACCTTAAATTTTCATGAAATTGATGGAAACACTTTTTTTTCCCACACAGGTATGGTATAACTATGTACAGCGCACGCCCGGAAAAGCACATGCTTTTTATGGTATGAATACTGGGAATATAAGGGTTTTCACAAGGATGCGTAAAACGAGTAAAAGAAAAGGGAAATGTAAGATGAAAAAAATAGCATTGATATGTTTATGTACAATGACGGCCTTGTCACTTCTGACAGGCTGTTCTAACAGCACAGGCAGCGGAAATGAAAATCTGGGATCTGTGGAGCTGGGAGAATACAAAGGCGTTAAGGTGAACATGCCTTCTGTGATCGTAACAGACGCGGAGGTGGAATCCAGGATCAATCAGGTTCTGAGCCAGAATCCGTCCGAGGAGGAATTGGACCGCCCGGCCCAGGAAGGCGATGTGGTCAATATCGATTATGTGGGCAAGCAGGATGGCGTGGAATTTGCCGGGGGTACAGATACCGGATATGACCTGACACTTGGTTCCGGAAGATTCATCGAAGGGTTTGAGGATGGATTGATCGGAGCAAAGAAAGGGGATAAGAAGGAGTTGAACTTGACGTTCCCGGAAACTTATTCAGAGGAAACCCTGGCCGGCAAGCCAGTGGTATTTGAGGTCATTGTCAACGCGGTGAAGGAGAAAAAGGACGCTGTGCTGGATGACGCATTTGTACAGAGGGTTTCCGATTACAAGACAGTGGACGAGTATAAGGAGAGCATTAAGGCGGATCTCTTAAAGCAGAAGCAGCAGTCCGCAGACCTTCAGGTTCAGCAGTCCGTGCTGCAGCAGGTAGTGGAGAGTTCCACGTTCAAGCTGAATAAGACTGCCCTGTCCAGGCGCTATAATACAAGGATCAAACAGTACGAAGAACAGGCAAAGATGTATGGAAGCAGCCTGTCCCACATGGCCCAGGCCAATGGTATGGATGTACCAGGACTCCAGGAAGCAATCTATGCTTCTGTGAAGGATGATGTGCGGAACCAGCTGGTCATTAATACGGTTGCTGAGCGCGAGGGCATTGTGCTGGAGGATGCAGACCGCCAGGCATTTGCAGAGAGCAACGGACAGGATGTGGAGGATGCTGTTGCATATTACGGCCAGGAGACCTTTGACGAGATGGCGCTGAATTATAAGGTGATGAAGTTTATGGCTGACAATGCTTCCAACGTGGCTGAAACCACAGAGACGGAGACATCCGCGGCAGAGACAGCAGCCGGGGCAACAGCAGCAGAAGAGACTACGGCAGCAAAATAAACGGGAGCGAATTGTGAGGAGGGGACATACATGCAGATTTTAAAGGACAGGATACGAAAGGACGGCAAGATCAAGGCCGGAAACGTACTGAAAGTAGACAGCTTCTTAAACCACCAGATGGACATTAAGCTGTTTGGAGAGATTGGCAGGGAGTTTAAGCGCAGATTTGCCGATGTGCCGGTGACAAAGATTTTGACCATTGAGGCGTCCGGCATCGGCATTGCATGTATTGTGGCCCAGTATTTTGATGTGCCGGTTGTATTTGCCAAGAAGACGCAGACCAAGAACATTGCCGGGGAAGTGTATACCACCAAGGTGGAATCCTTTACCCACGGGCGCGTGTATGATATCATCGTATCCAGGGAATTCCTGGGTCCTGGGGATAAGGTACTGCTGATTGATGATTTCCTGGCCAATGGAAAGGCGCTGGAAGGTCTGGCAGCCCTTGTAAGGGATTCGGGCGCGGAGTTGGTAGGAGCCGGCATTGTAATTGAAAAAGGTTTCCAGGTAGGCGGCGATCTGCTGCGTTCCGAGGGGATCAGGCTGGAGTCCCTGGCAATTGTAGAGAGCATGGATGAGGAGACACAGACGATTGTGTTCAGAGATGATGAGTAATAAGACAAAAGCATTATTTTTCGATATTGACGGAACCCTCCTGTCTGAAAAGACAGGGGAGGTGCCGGAAAGTGCAAAACAGGCGGTCAAAGAAGCCAGGTCAAAAGGGCATCTGGTTTTTATCAATACAGGCAGGGTCTACCCACATACATGGCAGATACGTTCAGAGATCGAGGTTGACGGCTGTCTGTGCGGGTGCGGCACGTATGTCCTTGCAGAGGGCAGGGTACTTTACTATTACCATATTCCCAGGGAGCGCGGCATCCGCATTAAAAAGGACATTGACGAGTGCGGTCTGGACGGAGCCTTGGAAGGTGTGGACGGCTGTTATTTCCACAGAACCATCTCAAGGATGCCGCGGGTGGAGGAACTAAAAGCAGCACTCAGGGAAGCGGGATGCGCCGGCAGGTATGACTGGGAAGATGACTGCTATGATTTCTCCAAATTTTACCTTGCGTCTGACGGGAACAGCCGGTGTATGGAATTATTTGGACGTCTTAAGGATATAGAGGTCATTGACAGGGGGGATGGATATTATGAGTGTGTCCCCAGAGGCCATTCTAAGGCCACTGCCATGGATCAGGTACTGAAACACTACGGTATTTCCAAGGATGATGCCTATGTGTTTGGGGATAGCAGCAATGATCTGTCCATGTTCCAATACGCAACCAACTGTGTGCTTATGGGACAGCACAGTGAGGTACTGGTCCCCTATGCCACATTCGAGACAAAGGATGTGGAGGAAGATGGTATCGCTTACGCAATGAAAGAGTTAGGCATTATATAGAAAGAGCTGACCGGATGAAGAGAAAGACTTGGATGATAAGCGCCCTGATGTATGCTATGGTATTCATGGCATGCTTCGGGGTTTTGCATTTTATGAAAAAGGTTATGGAACCACCGGGACCTGTACAGGTGGCGGGGACCGAGCCCATAGAGGAGCCTTCAGACAGCCCCCGTGGTACCCGGGAAGATACGGGCGAGCCTGTACCGGCTGCCACGGACTCTGAGGCTGAAAAAGAGGAGACAGTGGAGCGGGAGGGGGGATACACGGGATGGAAGAAGGAGTTCCCTTCTGTTTGGACCCCGCCCCAGGAAACCGAGGTGCCCTACGTTCCGCCGGATGTGATCCTTGCAACGGATCTCCACTATCAGAGTGCCCTGACGGATGACGGAGGGGAGGCGTTCCAGCTTTTTGTGGAGCGCAGTGACGGAAAGGTTATCCGGTATCTGCCCCAGCTTTTGGAGGCATTTCTGGACGAGGTGATAGAAGAAAAGCCTGCCGCGCTGGTGCTCAGCGGTGACATCACCATGAACGGGGAAAAGGTCAACCATCAGGAATTGGCTGATCGGTTAAAGCGGGTACAGGACGCCGGCGTACAGGTGCTGGTGATTCCCGGCAACCATGATATCAATAACGGGAATGCGGCGGTATATTACGGGGCGGAAAAAGCAGCAGCCCCATCCATTGACGGACCTGAGTTTTATGATATTTACCACGAGTACGGCTATGACCAGGCATTAAGCCGTGACAGCGATTCCCTGAGTTATGTCTATGCCCTGGATGAGAGAAACTGGCTGCTGATGCTGGATTCCTGCCAGTATGAGCCGGATAACAAGGTGGAGGGCAGGATCAAGGATACGACCATGGCCTGGATGGATGAGCAGCTTGCCAAAGCCGGTGAGGAAGGAATATTTGTGGTTCCCATTGCCCATCACAATCTTCTGGCCCAGAGCCGGATGTACACAACCCAGTGCGCCATGGATAACAATCAGGATGTGATCCAACTCCTGCAGAAATACAGGCTGCCCTTGTTTTTCAGCGGCCACCTGCATGTACAGCGGGTGCGCAAATACAAGGCGGAACCGGGAGTCCCGGAAGCAGCTTACGGCATACAGGAGATCATCACAGACGCGCTGAGTATCCCTCCCTGCCAATATGGGCACATCATATGGGAGGAGGACGGAAGCATATCCTATGAGACCAGGTCTGTGGATGTGTCTGCCTGGGCCAGGAGAACGGGGATTGATAACCCGGATCTTCTGGATTTTGAGGACTGGTCCTTCCGCTACATACAAAAGCTGATCAGCGATCAGATACGGGGAGTGGTAAAAAACCTGGGGAATGATGTGGAGCGCTCCATGGCAGCCACCTATGCAGGCGTGTACATTGACTATTATGCCGGGCGCAAAATTGACGCAAAAGGGATTAAGGGAACCAGAGGATACCGGTGGTGGGAGCGCAATATGCCGGACAGCTACCTTCTCAGGGAATTGAACGCCATGATCGCGGATTCGGACAGGGATAATAATTATTTCCTTCTCCCGGAGGAACAGGGATGGTTTCTGGATTAGGATAAAATATACGGTGAAAATACATGGCAATTCCGCCCCTCCTGAGCCTTGTGGCTGTTTTTGCTGTGTGTTAGAATAAATGTAAGAAATTGTTGGCTCAAGAAGATTCTGAGAGTACACATACACTAAAGGAGGAACCGGCCATGAGAAAGTTTGACTGGAAAAATGTCTTAAAGCGCGGTGCAGCCCTTGCCCTGGCGTTTATGATAGCAGTATCCGTGCCGTCCTACGGTGCGGCAGCCGCACAGGCAGCGGTTCCTTCAGGAGCCGGCCGCCCGGGAATAAAAAAGCAGCTGCCCGATGCAGCGGACTATTCCCAAAGGCCCTATGAGCATTATTCCACCCAGGTCATTGACCAGGCCATGGAGGATTTTGAAAAGGCCTGCCAGACCGAGGGACAGGAGGAGGAAGTGCTCCGTCTGTACGACCTGATCATCAGTGAGTTTGACCGCCTGGCCACCATGACCTATATGGCCCAGATTGAATATGACAAAGACGTGTCCAATGAGGCAGCTGCCCAGGAGCAGGCATATACCACGGATCTGTATGCAGAGCTGGGGGACAAGGCCGCATCCTGTATCAGCAGAGGGCTTGCCACTTCCTATGCCAATGCTCTGGAAGACAGGATCGGCGGGGAATATGTGTCCATGGTGGAGTATTACCAGGAGGACTCACAGGAGAGACAGGAACTGGATAAAAAGGAGCAGGAGCTGCTTCGCCAGTATGACCAGCTGGCGGCGGATGACATAACAGTGGAGTATAATGGACAGCAGTGGAATTACCAGCGCCTGGAGACAGAGGAAGATCTAAGCACCGACACATACCGCGACATACTGAAAGAGCTGAGCCGGGAAAAGAACAGGATCCTGGGAAATAAGTTTATGGAGCTGGTTCAGGTCCGTGACCAGATAGCCGGGGTATCAGGATACGACAACTATGCGGAATACGCATACAATGCGGTATATGGGCGTGATTATACCATGGAGGACGCAAAAAAGCTGTGCGGGAATGTGAAGGACACCATTGTTCCGCTCAATGATGATATGTGGTATCTGGACGTGGATTATGCTTCCTATGACAGCCTGGATGAGCTGGAGAGCAGTTCCGCAGAGGACATGTTTAATGCGGTGGGGCCTGCCTTGGTGAGGACCCAGCCGGAACTGGGGGAAATATTCCAGTATATGCGGGATAACCATCTGTATGATATCCAGGCCGGGGCAGAGGGGGAGGACCGCGCGGACTGCAGTTATACCGTGGCTCTTCCCAGTTATAAAGATGCATTTATCTTTATCAACCGCAGCAATACCTTCAGGGATTACCAGTCCCTGATCCATGAATTCGGCCATTTCAGCAGCTACTATTACAACGCGGGGCCTGAATTATATCAGGGGTTTAACGTGGATGTGTGCGAGATACAGTCCCAGGGGCTGGAACTTCTTGTTACAAGACAGGCGGAGAGCATGCTGGGGGAAGGGGCTGAGGCCTATGTATTCGAGACACTTACGGATATGCTCTATGTAACCATCACAGCCTGCATGTTCCAGGAATTTGAGGAGGCCGTATACAGGAATCCGGATATGACCCTGGAGGAGATGAACCGCAAGTTTAAGGAGATCCAGGATTCCTATGACGGATGGTACTACCGGGTATATGGGGATGAATGCTATGAATGGGTGGACATCCCCCATCTGTTCCACAGCCCCATGTACTATATCGGTTATGGAACCTCGGCCCTTTCCGCTCTTGACCTGTGGGTACTGTCCGGTGATGACTGGGATCTGGCAGTGGACACATACATGGGAATCCTTCATGAAGGTATGGATGCACCCTATAAAGGAACCATCAGCAAGTGGGGAATGAGGGATGTATTCGACCAACCGCAGATGGAAGACCTGGCCCGGGATATCCGAAGCATGCAGGGCTTGGCCGATGGGTCAGAGGTCCAGCCGGGGGAAGAACTGCCCCAGGAAAGCGATGGCTATGATACCAACACCGCCCTCCAGGGACATCGGATGCTCTCAGCGGTAATGATCCTGCTCCTGGGAGTGGGGGCCGTGATCGTGCTTCAGGTTATGATCCTGTGCGTTGGAGTTGTTGTCTTGTGGGTTTTGGTGAAGGGGAGGAAGGAAAAGGATTAATTACTTCAGATTCCGATATTCCAAAGGAGTCTGACCAGTTGTTTTTTTAAAGATGCGGTTAAAATAGTAGCTGTTGGTATATCCAACCATCTGGGCCACCTCATAGATTTTCAGGTTATTTTCCCGGAGAAGGGTTTGAGCGTTCCTTATTCTGACCTTGGTAAGGTAAGCCCCAATACTCATTCCCGTATACTGGGTGAATAGAACACCAAAATAGGCTGGACTCAGATGGACATAGTCTGCAAGCGCCTTTACATTAATATTCTGAAAATAGTTTTTTTCAATATACTGTTTTCCAATGCGTACGGAGAGAGGACAATTTCCCTGACGGCTTATGTCTAAGTAACAGGATAAGTCATCTATGATTCCATCCAGCCATTGAACCGCGGCAGAATCAGTGGACAGATTGGAAACCTGCTCCAGGGTACGGATGCTGTGGGGAAGTACGGTGTGAATGTCGATGCCATATCCTTTGAAGTATTTGAGAATACAGGCATAAACATGCAGTGTAAATATAAAACAGGCGGTTCCTTCCTTTACACCAGAGTGGTCCCTGAATTGAACATCACTGGCAGAATCTTCTGCCAGTGTGGACAACATGCGGAAGGTTTCAGGCAGCTGGCCACAAACATTAGTTTGAGATAGGATGCTGCGAATGTGAATATCGATCAGTTTCCCATTGGTAAAGGAAGCGATTTCTTCGATATAGGGGAAATTCATGTAAGTATAGATTGATGCTATGTTTTCGGAGTCTATGGATCCAAGGAATAAAGCGGTTCTGGCCTGCGCATATGAAGCAGGAATATTGGAACTGGAATTTATAATGCTCCCGATGCCTGCTGCAGGATGTATGTTCAAATAGGTTTCAAGCATTTGCAGCAGGGTATCAGTCTGCTGATTAATGGAGGTGGGAGAAAAATCACCTTGGGCAGAGGGTGATATCAGTATACACAACTCGTCTTTTTCCACAAGAAAACAATGGCCCGTGAATCTGTCGGCAATGATCTCTTCAGTGATACTGACCGCTGATGAAGATAAAATCTCCGAAGGCGGAGAGGGTTTGGCAGGAGAAAAGGGGGCCAATTTAACCAATATGCAGCAGATGAAGGCAGGATCCAGCTGTATTTGAAGAATGTCCTTTAGTTGAAGGAATAGGGCATCTGCTTCACCGCCTAGGGAGAGCAGATCCCGCAGAAATTTTTGCCTTAGAAAAGAAAGGCTTTTAGCCAAGCAATCAGCCTCTTTGCTTTCTGTTGGAACAATATGTATTTTCTCTCTGATCTGCAATAGGGTTTCCAACAGGACATTTTCGGTCACTCTCATTTTTAGCAGATAATCACAGGCACCCAAAAGCATAGCTTCTTTAACCAGGTCAAAATCATTGTAGCTGCTCAGTACTACCACCTTGGTAGGATAGTTACGTCTGCGGATTTCCCGTATTAATTCTAAACCATCCATTTCTGGCATTTTAATATCAGTGATAACCACGTCAGGGATATTTTTTTCCATGATAGATAGGGCTGCAACTCCATTGGCCGCTTCTCCGATCAAATCAATTTGATTATTTTCCCAGTCAATAATTGACTTTAACCCTACCCGTACTACCATCTCATCATCTACAATTAAAACCTTCATTTTATCAGCCCTCACTCTCTCTCCATAGGAATCTTCATAACTACCTGAGTGAATTGATTTTTTTTGCTGGAAATGTGGAGTCCATAGCTCTCCCCATAGACATATTTTAATCGCTTATTTACGTTTCCCAATCCCATTCCTTTCGTATTGTGGGAGGAATCCGTATCTTGTATCTCTTCCAGGATATGCATAAGCGTTTCGTGATCCATGCCAGCTCCGTCATCATTAATGTTTATGAGAATATCATGTTCTTTCTGGCAAATTTCTATGGTGATATGTCCCGTTGTATTCTTTCTCTCAATCCCATGAAAAATAGCATTTTCTACAATAGGCTGTAGTACAAATTTTACGATCATGCAGTCCAGAAGAGTGTCATTTTCACAGTACATATGAAATGACACTTTTCCTTTATAGCGAACTCTCTGAATAGCAAAATAAGCATCAATTACAGACAGCTCCTCACGGATAGTAATTTTTTCTGTTGTGCTGCGGGTGGAACAATCTATAATGATGCCCAGAGAAGTAATCATATCTACAATTCCCTGAGCTCCCTGCATAATGGCCATTAATCGGATGGAATTTAATGTATTGTTGAGAAAATGGGGATTTATCTGAGCCTGCAGCATCTGAATTTCCAATTGCCGCTTTTCCTCTGCCCGGTTTAAGTCCTCTGCCATCAATTGTCTGATCCCCTGCTCCATCTCGTAGAGATCACGATTTAAGGATGCGATCTCATTGTTTCCCGGTAATTGTTCTATATCCTCAGAATGATGAAAATTTCCCTTGGCAATCTGATTTACTTTTTTTGCGATTTGGTTAATAGGCTTGGTAAAATTCAGTGACAGGTACCAGGAAAGGAAAAATGCAAATAGCAAGACCAGACCGGAAACTATGAACCCTGTGTTCAGAGCTGTTTTATTCAGCTGAGTAACCTCACTTACCGGTTGAATATGAACCAGTGTATAATCGCTGTGATCGGATTTTTTATAGGTGATCAGTTCTTTGATTTTCTTTTCTTTGTGGATGAAAAAACGTTCTCCTCCCTTTTGAATCCGTTCATAAAACTCCTGATCGCTTAAATTGGTTCCGGTAAGCTCTGGACGATTGGATGCCAGGACTTCCCCTTTGGAATCCATCAGAAAACTTTGAACGCTGGAATGGGGCGGATTATTATTTTCAACCAGCATTTCTGAGTCTAAGAGAATGACCAGTTTGCCAAGAGGTTTACTGTTATAGTCATATTTTATTTGTTTGTAAACAGGTATTACATATTCGGCCGGGGAGGACCGAAGAATGGTGGGGATTCGGTTGTGATTAGGAATCGCATGGTAATAGACAGTCTGCCCCTTTGTGGTGGAAGCCTGCTTATACCAGGAATCATGGTTGAACATGTGCACATCCACATTGTATGCATTGGAACCATATTTGATAATGAGTCCGTTGTCTCCGATGATATAGAGTGAACTGATCCAATTTTTCAAACTGAAGAACAGATTGCGGTCATTAATATTATTGTAAACCCTGCTTTTTACCGTGTCAAAAATATGTATTGAATCTCCCTGTCGTTTTAACAATACATGAATATCCTCATTAAGACAGATCCAGTCAATAAAACTGTTTAATTGATAGAGGTCACGGTCAATGGTATCCATCCTGGAGGAAACCAGAAGATACACCTGCTCACCGGCATTATTAATGATCAGCTGGGAGGACGAATCATAGTAGTAGGAGGAAAAAAATATCCCTACAATCAGAACAACCGTACAAAAGTAGGCAATGAGCTGAGTTCTCAATGAAACATGTTGTTTAGGAAAGAATTTCAAGCCACCACCCCCAAGATATCGTTTGATATAGTATAACAAATAGAAACTAAAAATGAAAGAGATATTATATTTACCATAAATATGTACAATAAAACATTATTTTGTATTATTTCCACAAAAGAGTATGGTAAATGATGGGAAAATAATCACTAAAAGATATAGTAATTATGCGTGCCCCTGCATTGTTTGGATATTATAAAAATGTTACCATAATTACAGATAATATATTGGGGAATAAGAGAAAGGAGAATTAATTATGGCAAAAAAATGGTTTCTTAGGTTCATTCCTATCCTTCTTGGAATGATCATGTTATCGGGGTGTGGAAAGAACAACCAAGGGGATTCCACGTCCTCATCACCGCCGCCAGGTACGGATAGTGCCGGTGCAGCATCTCAAACCTCTGAGCCTCCTGTGACGGATGAGCCGGTGAAGCTGACCTGCTGGTTTGAAGCAGCTTTCCGTGGTGTTTATGACCAGACGGAACCAGGAGCTGATTTTGGGGATTTCCACAGATATGTAGCAGAGGAATATAAGAAGATTCATCCCAATGTGGATATTGAAGTTGTGGTTGTGGGGCCTCAGGAGCGGGCGGAAAAGCTGAGTGTAGCGGTACAGTCTAATGAGATGCCGGACCTGATGTTTGATACTCATTTTGCGCTGTTTGACTATGCACATGCAGGGATTCTTCTTCCTCTAAATGATATTATAACGCCTGAGGACAGAGAAGATATTCCGGCAGCCGCCTGGGACAATGTTACGTTAAACGGCAACACTTACATGTTTCCATTTACGTCAGAAGATGGACATATGGGATTAAATCTGGATCTTTTTGAGCAGGCGGGAGCCATGGACTATGTGCCGGAAGGAGAGATAGGCCAGTGGACGCCGGAAGAATTTCGGGATGCTTTGCGTGCGCTGAAAAAGGGGCTGCCGGAGGATGTATATCCTTTTGTATTTTATTGCGGGGGACCCACGGGGGATACATGGAATAACATGTTGCTCCGCATGTTTGGTGCCCAATTCTTTAATGAGGACACCACGGAAATCGTATTGAATGACGAAAAGGGAGTGAAAGCACTGGATTTTCTCCTTAGCCTTCAGGAGGAGGGGCTGATTGCACCTGGTTGTGAGACTCTGACAGTGGAAGATGCAGTCCAGATTTTCTTAAACAAGAAAGCGGCAGTCAGTGTGTTTAATGTGCTCCATTATAATAACCTGATGAAGGGATTAAATGAAGGAACCATTGAGAAACCGTTTAACTTGAAATTTGCTTACATTCCTAACGAGGAAGGTCCTACCTGCTTTACCTATGTGTTTGGCAGTGCTGTCTTTGCTACAGGAGATGAGAAAAAGATCGCAGCAGCAAAGGATTTCATAAAATTCTATTCTTCACCTCCATATTCTGATGCATCGATGATTATGCTTCCTTTCCGTAATTCGGTGGCAGATAAACTAAGGGAAACCAATCCAACTATGGCACAGCTGGCAGAATCCCTCCAGTATTCCAAACCGTTTAATCAGTTGGCACCGGGATATCTGGAATTGCGTGCACTGTTCTTCCCGGAATTACAGGCAGCTTTCACAGGACAGAAGACAGCTCAGGAGGCTTTGGATTCTTATGCTCAGAAAGGGAATGAAATACTAAAAAAGAATGTTGAAAAGTCAAAACTGCTGAATCATTAGGAGCTTATAAAAAAAGCTGTGGGAAAAATGGACAAAGGAGGTGAAGCCCATGGAATTCCTGTACCGTGCAGGTAAAGGGTGGAAAAAACAGAAATGGGGATATCTCTTTATTGCACCTCAGATGACACTCTTTCTGATATTTTTGGTATACCCTGTATTAGAAGGAATTCATTTGAGCTTGTATGATATTAAATTCTTGGATAAGGAATGGGCAGGCCTGGGTAACTATGTAAAACTATTTCAGGATGAGGTTTTTAGGAAAGCCCTTGTAAATACCCTGGCTTTTGTCTTTTGGGGCACGCTTTTTACTGTAGTGGCCGGATTGTTTATTTCAGTTTCCATCTTTGACAAAGCGCCCAGGTATGTGTCGGTGATCAGGGGGAGTTTTTATCTCCCCACGATCATATCGGTAGTGGTACTTTCCATTGTCTGGTCATGGCTTCTGAATCCCGCCATGGGTATCATCAATTATTATATGGCGGAAATGGGGATGGAGCGGGTCAATTTCATGGGAAATGTAAAGTTTGCCATGCCGGTATTGATCTTTATGGTTTGGTTGGTAAATATAGGGCAGGCGGTTATCTTATTTGTAGCAGCTATGCAAGGAATCTCAGGGGATATTCTTGCGGCGGCTGAAATCGATGGTTCCAGTCGTTTCCAAAAGATTATTTATGTGATTCTCCCCATGATAAAAAATAATGTTGTGTACTTGATGGTATTAAGCATTATAAGCATTATTAAGGTGTTTATCGCTATTGATCTGATGACCAGGGGAGGTCCTAATTATGCTACCACTACAATGATGTATCTCTGCTATCAGGAGGCATTTAAAAATAATAAGTTAGGGAGCGCGTCAGCAATCGGGGTCATTATGTTTATGGTTGTCTTACTGCTTTCCATAACTCAGTTTAAAACATTTAGAATGGAAGATTGAGGGAGGGAGACTATGAAGCACAGGCTTGAGCACATGGGCAGGTTTGATCTTATCTGCAATATTGTCATTTCCGCCGCGGCAATTTTGAATCTGTTTCCCCTCTATTGGATGATCAGCAGTTCGCTGAAGGTTTCGCAGGATGTGAGTAAGATGCCTCCGGACTGGATTCCATTTCCTCCAGCTGTACAAAATTATAAGAACCTGTTCCAGACTGGCCATGCATTGACATGGACCTGTAACAGTTTCCTCATTGCGATTGGAACAACAGCAGCGATTCTGCTGGTAAGTGCTATGGCATCCTATTCCTTTGCCAAGCTGAGATTTTGGGGAAGAAATACAATTTTCCTTGCCTTTATTCTGACATTAATGATTCCAAAGGAGATTTATATTGTTCCTCTTATAAAGGTAATGCAGTATTTGAATTTAAAGGGAACTTACATAGGTATTATTCTGCCCAATGTGGCTCTGCCGTTCGGTGTGTTCCTGCTCCGCCAATTTTTTGCTACAGTGCCCGACTCGCTTAGGGAGTCGGCCTGGTTGGATGGAGGTTCAGAGTGGAATGTATTTACGAAAATCATGCTTCCTATCTGTAAGCCGGGATTGTCGGCACTGGCAATCCTGATGTTTGTACAAACATGGAATGATTATTTGTGGCAAATGGTGATGATAACTAAGGATTCTATGAAGACACTGCAGCTGGGGGTCGCATTGATGCAGCAGGAGAATAATCCTGATTACGGACTTAAGATGGCCAGTGCCTGTGTGGCGGCAGTGCCTATGATTTTAGTGTTTTTTGTGTTTCAGAGGTATTTTACAAGTGGAATTACCATGGGAGCAATTAAAGAATAGGAGCTGCTGAAAGCAGGAAACAAAATGAACGAAAAAAGGAGGAGAGGAACATGTCAGTGATAGAAAAAAATTATGATGTGGTAGTGGTAGGAGGAGGGCTTGCTGGAGTCTGCGCCGCATTGGCCAGTGCCAGAGGGGGAGCAGTTACAGCCTTGATTCAGGATCGTCCGGTTCTTGGAGGAAATGCCAGTTCTGAGGTGCGGATGTGTATTTGCGGGGCAGATGCCCATGGAACGCGCCCCAATGCCAGGGAGACCGGAATCGTGGAAGAGTTTTTACTAAAGAACCGAAGATGCAATGTGGAGCAGTCATTCTCTATTTCTGATACGATTTTTTGGGAAATGACACATTTTCAGGAAAATCTGGATCTTTATCTTAACACGCGGGTTACTCAGGTGGAAACAGAAGGAGATATGATTACAGCAGTATCAGCAGTCCAGATTACTAATGAAAAGGAGTACCAAATAAATGGTAAAATTTTTGTGGATAGTACTGGAGATGGATTTGTAGGAGCCAGAGCAGGCGCTGAATATATGAAAGGACGGGAGGCAAAAACCGAATTTAACGAACCGGATGCGCCGGATACCCATGACGATTATGTAATGGGGATTACTCTGATGTTTAAATCTTTTAATACCGGGAGGCCGGTAAAGTTTGAGAAACCTTTTTGGGCCAACACCTATACTGAAGAGGATTTAAAACATCGTGGACACTGTTCCGGTGCCCATATCTGGCAGTCCAAATATGGAATAGACTCCGGATATTGGTGGATCGAGCTAGGGGGAGGAGAGTTAGATGTCATAGAAGATACAGAGGAAATCCGGGATGAACTGTTAAAAATCCTATATGGAGTATGGGATCATCTGAAGAATGGAGGTGACCACGGAGCGGAAAATTATGTGCTGGATTGGGTACAGTTCCTTCCCGCAAAGCGGGAGAGCCGGCGCATTACGGGAGATTATGTCCTTAATGAAAGGGATCTGCTCTCCTCATCCAAATTCCAGGATGCAGTTGCGTATGGAGGCTGGCCCATGGATATGCATGCAATCAGAGGAATGAAGAATTTGGAATCTTTACCGACAGACTATATCCATGTTCCTGATATATTCCAAATTCCCTATCGATGCTATTATTCAAAAAATATCAGGAATCTTATGATGGCAGGTCGATGTATCAGTGTATCTCATATGGCTCACGGTTCTACCCGGATGATGGGAACCTGCGGGGTTGGCGGGCAAGCGGTAGGTACTGCTGCGGCTCTTGCTATCCGTAAGCAATGCCTCCCAAAGGACATTGGGAATTGTATAGAGGAATTACAGCAGCAGCTTTTGCGTGATGATTGTTATATTCCGGATGTCAAAAATAGTGATGCAGAAGACAAGGCACCTGTATGCACCAACATTACGGCTACCTCTTGGATAGAGGGAAAGGAGCCTTGGCATGTGGTTGATGGCGTACACAGAAGCGAAAAGGACAATTCCCATTGTTGGCAGTCCGGCCGATTGGGCGAAGGGCAGTCGATTATTCTGGATTTTGGTAAAGCCGTAGAGCTGTCTGAACTGATTTTACGTTTTGATACTAACTTAGGTAAAGAGATTTCGCTGTTTTTGTTCAAAGCCCATTTAGTGGACCAGATTCCCGGGGTGCCGCCGGAACTGGTAAAAGATTTTACAGTTAAGTTTTTACTAGATCATCAGGTGGTGAGAACAATCCCTGTCTTGGAAAACTATATGCGAATGGTGAAACTTCCACTGGGACAGCAGGTATGCTGTGATCAGATTCAGGTGACCGTGACAGACACTTATGGGGCGGATTTCGGAAAGATTTATGAAATCAGAGCTTACTAAATATTAGGAAAGGACAAAATGGAAAAAGCAGGAGTGGAAAAGGCAGATTGTATATTGGAACGCTTTTGCCTGAAGGGAAAAACTGCAATCGTCACAGGAGGAAATACAGGGCTGGGTGCGGATATGGCTTCGGCTCTTGCACAGGCGGGGGCTAACGTTATTGTAACCTCCAGAAGTCTTAAACGGGCTAAAGACGCTGCCAGAGAATTGTCAGAACATTATGGTATAAATAGTCTTGGATTGGAGTTAGTGCAGCAGGAATGGGACAGTGTAGAGCAGATGGCAGGGGAAGCGGCCGCATTTCAAGGCAGGATTGATATTATGGTAAATAATGCCGGAGGAGGTGCGGGACTTTCAGATGGAGATTTTGCAGTCCGTGATATCCACGCTATGGAGGAGATGATTGCCGTTAACCTTATGGGTGTTTTGTACTGCTGTCGGGCAGTAGCTGGATATATGATCAAGCAGGGAAGGGGAAAAATTGTTAATATTGCATCAGTTGCAGGTATGGTGGGAAGAAACCGGATCATATATAAGGAGAATGGACGTAACCAGCAGCCGGTGGAATATGCGGCGGCAAAAAGCGGTGTTATTGGAATGAGCCGGGATCTTGCGGCATATCTGGCCCCTTATGGAATTCATGTCAATTCGCTGTCACCGGGATTATTTAATAAAGGAGAACTGAGCCAGGGATTTGACCGGGATTCCAGTAAAAAAATCCCCCTGGGACATATGGGACATATGGGGGGAGATATCATGGGGCCGGTTTTGTTCTTGTGCAGCAGTGCATCAGATTACGTGACAGGGCACAACTTGGTGGTAGATGGTGGATTCTCTATATACAGATAAAACAAGCAGGAGAAGGAAAGGCTGATATGGATAATTTGGATTATAAAAAGCTAAAGGTAGCTGTGGCGGGGTGCGGTTCCATTGGCAAACGGCATATTCGTATCTTGCATACCCTGGGAGTTGAGGATATCAGGGTTTTTGATTCCTCAAGGGAAAAGATGGAGGCGGCCCTTGCTGGGACTCCGGGGATAGGGCTGGAAGATTCATATGATGATTTACTGGACAGCCATCCGGAGGTGGTGTTTATCCTCACTCCCACTGGACTCCATATAGATATGGCAGTCCAGGCTTTGACTCGTGGATGCCATGTGTTTTTGGAAAAGCCATTGTCAGTTGATCTTGACGGGGTTGCGCACCTAAAGGAATTACGGGATAGGACAGGGCTGAAAGTTATGGTAGGTTTTTGTTTTCGCTATCACCAGGGCCTTTTAAGGGCAAAAGATCTTTTAAGTCAGGGAGAAATTGGAAGGCTGATATCTGTCAGAGCTATGGTGGGGGAACATCTTCCCACTGTCCGCCGTGATTATCGGAAAACCTATTACGTAAAGTATTCCGGCGCTTTTGAGATGGTACATGATCTAGACTTGGCTATCTGGTATGCGGGGCAACCGGTGAAACGTAGCTATGGTATCTACGGTGCCTACACAGACTTGGGATTTGAGTCTCCAGATAATGTGGAATTACTTTTGGAATTCGAGGACAGGCTTTCTGCCAGCATACATCTGGATTTTTATCAGCGTCCCCGTAGAAGGGTAATGGAACTTGTGGGTACGGAGGGAACCATACTTATCGATTTTTCAAGGTGGGAGGATTATACGATTTATTTAGGGCGTGCAGATGGTAACTGGGAAAAGGAGACAGGAGTCACAACCCGGGATGATATGTTTATAGACGAAGATCTCGAGTTCCTTCGGGCAGTTGCTGAGGATCTTCCTGTGTCATGCACTATAGAAGAAGCGTGTAAATCCCTGGAAGTTGTGTTGTCGGTAACACGGCCATTGTAATTATTGCATATTAAAAACAGAATGATAAGAGGCAGACTGTCCATCAGCCTGCCTCTTAATTCGGTTCATGAAAATCCTAACTATGAAGATCAGGATCTATCTTTTCTTCCTCCAGCGCTTCTCTATAATACGCCAGCATCAGATCCACCATCCGCCCATAACTCCTGACACCATCCTCCTGGCTGTGTGCTTTCAGGTAGCGGTCATTGAGCTGGGTGGAGGCTTCTGCCACCTTGCCGTCATATTGGTCCCAGAACTGGTTGTTCCATTTCAGATCCTGGGCTGCTTTGGGGGAGAGCATGCCATAGAGTTCATAGTATGCTTCCAGGTCCACCTTTGCCAGGGCATTGCCTGCGTAGACCCAGCCGGTGAGGTAGCCGCTGTAGCGGAAATCCGATGACTGGGAGCCGATGCATGCCAGGTAGCCGATGAAGTTGGCCTCGTCCTCCCGCATAAAGCCTTTTAGGTGGGAGAGCTCATGGCAGATGGTGTGGGGAATATTGTAGTAGGGCATTTCCCTGTTATAGTTCGCCTCAATGGTAAAGGGGGAATAGATGCCGCAGAGCTGCTGGATGGACAGCAGCCTGGGGTTCATCAGGGGCTTGGGGTAGGGGTAGTATCCATCCAGCTGGGCATAGGAAGCTCCCAGGTTGTTCATGGCGGTTACGCCTTCCAGACCCATTTCCCTGAGAGCGGACATTGCCGGCAGAGGGGTATCCTCTGTCTGGCCCGGATACAGGCCGGACAGGAAATCCGTAGAGTGGTCCACTTCCTCCAGGGAACTGTTCACCTGACTGGTCAGGAACAGGCACAGGCTGTAAAGCTCCTCTGTAGAGGACTGTTCCATAACCATACCCGCCTCATAGGAAAATGGGCTCCTGTAATAGTTGATCCCGCAGTTTATTGTAAACAGGAACAGCAGGAGACAGGCATAAAAGAAGACACGGGCCAGTGAGCACAGGGGCCTCTTAAACAGGAGGACAATGCTGATGATGCAGAATACTACGGTAAGGTACAGACCTGCCTCAGAGAGGGAAAATGGAAACAGCCCGCTAAAACGCCCCAGTGTGTTCACCAGCACAGGATAGACTGTGACGGAGTAGTTCTGGGCAAATCCGGGGACCATCCTGGAACACATGGTGAGGATGCCTGAGAGAAGAACCAGAACAAGACCCGCTATAAAAAGGCGGAGCGCAGTCCCGGGGCAATTGGCGGCTAAACCGGAGGATCGTAAGTTGGCTTTTAAGGGAAGCTTCATAGGTATACCTGCCTTTATTTAGTATCACACCCGCTGTTATTTTTAGCGATTACTTTAATATATGGATCACACCGGCCTCGTCAAGTTCCACCAGCACGGTAGCCGCAATGGGGAAAAGGAAAATGCCGGGAAGGCCCAGAAGCTTTCCTCCTGCAAAGATGCACAGCAGGGTAGCGGCCGGGGAAAGCCCCATTTGCAGGCCGATCACCTTGGGCTCCAGCGATTGGCGGATGACAGTGATCAGCAGGTAGAGGCAGAGCAGGCCGAAGCCCAGGCTTTTGGGACCGCTGACCCAGGCTGTCAGGGCCCAGGGAAGTAAAATGGTGCCTGTACCCAATACGGGGAGGATATCCACCAGTGTAATGAGGCAGGCGGTTGTAAATGCCATGGGTACACCCAGTATATAGAATCCTGCATAGAGTTCCGCAAAGGTCAGGGACATTAACAGGGCATAGGCCCTTATAAGGCGGCCTGTAACATTACGGGCGCTGGTCCAGGCTTGAATAAGCATGGTGCGTTTGTCTTTTGGCAGCTGGCGCAGGAGAAAAGAGATGACCTGGCGATAACTGCCGGTGAGGAAAAAAGAGGCGATCACTGTTACAAGGAGATCCACCAGCAGGGTGGGGAATCCCACGATCACAGATGCCCCCCAGCCGATCAGGCTGGAGGAAAGGGCGCCCGCCGCATTTTCCATGGCATGTTCCAGACTGCTTCCAAGGGAGGAGATATGGATGCTGTGTCCGGGAAAGCTGTTTTCCAAAAGGGAAAAGAATCGGGACAGACCCGGCTCCACCACCTCGCTGTAAAAGGCGGGCAGTTTTTTTCCCTGTTCCTGGATCATGGTCACGGCCTGGCTTCCTGCCAGCGCTATGATCCCAAGGATACACCCGTAAAATACCAGCAGAACCACCACAGCTGCCTGTTCCTTTCCTCTCCCCATCCGCGCTTCCAGCAGGGAGACGGCAGGATCCAGCATAGCGGCAATGGCCAGTGCCGCTATGAAAGGCATGAGCATGGGAATCAGCCGTTTAAAAAGTATGTAGCAGAGCACGCCAATGATGGAAAAGTAGACGAAGCTGATAATGAATGTCCTGCGCTTTTGAATGTCCATAAATTAGATTCCTGTTTATTTCATTACCTCTATTATAGGCATTCCGCAAGTCACAGTCAAGGAAGAATCCCCAGAAAATGGGGGACAACCTTTGGTATATTTTTTGCTGGAACAGTGTTGTTTTGCACATGTTCCTCCATATACCATTGGCATCCCCCGGAATATGAAAAATAGGGACCGCCTCCGCTGTAATTACCGGAATCAGAAGCCGGCCAGCAAGCGGGTCAGAAATGAGATCCCCATACACAATGCAATGCCGGGAAGGGTGGAGATACATACGGCTGCCGCTGCCCATTTCCATCCCCTGGCCTCTCTGGCAATGGCTTTGCATGTGGTCAGGCAGGGCCAGTGAAACAGGGCAAATACCAGGGTACACATCGCAGTGGTCCAGGTCCATCCGTTGGATGTGAGCAGCTGGTGCAGAGGGAGCCCGCTGGTCATGGACACCAGGCTGTCCCCTTGCATGTATATCATGATCAGAAGGGGCAGGACCAGCTCGCTGGCAGGAAAACCCAGGATAAATGCGGCAAGGATGATGCCGTCCATTCCCAGAAGCCGGGCGGCAGGGTCCAGAACGCCGGTAAAAAAGGAGAGAAGACTGGGCCCGTTTACCCCCTGGGATGCAAAGGCCAGCGCAAACCCGTCAGACCCTGTGTAGATCACATTGGCCAGGAACCAGATAAGGATTCCGGCAGGAACAGAAGCCTTGACGGCGCGGGCCACCATGACCAGGGTCCTGTTCAGCAGGGAGCGCAGAGCGGAGGCCGTGATCCTCGGCTTCCTGTACGGCGGCATTTCCAGGACAAAAGCAGAGGGAAGTCCCTTTAATGCGGTACGGGATAAAAGCCAGGAAATTCCCAGGGCCATGTAGACTGCGGACAGCAGCAGGATGGCAAAAAACAGGGCGCAGGCCAGGGAGCCGGCCACAGAGTCAACCGGGGCTGAAGCAAAAAACAGGGGGATCAGGGCAATAAAAATGGGAAGCCGGCCGCAGCAGGGAACCATGGAACTGGTCAGCACGGCTGCCATGCGCTCCCTGGGAGAGCGGATCGCCCTGCAGCAGGCCACGCCCGCGGCGTTGCATCCCAGTCCCAGAGCCATGGAAAGGCAGTGTCCTCCGCAGGAACTGCATTTTTCCAATACAGGATCCATGACGCAGGCTGCCCTGGGCAGGAAGCCCAGGTCCTCCAGCAGGGTAAAGCAAAAGAAGAAGACGGTAAGCGGGGGAAACATCACGGCCACGGCCCAGGACATGGCCCTGAATCCCCCGTGGATCAGGCTTCCCGTGACCCATGGAGCTGTTCCCAGATAAGTCATGATCATGTCCAGGCGGTTTTCCAGCCGTGCCAGCGCATCCCACAGGATCCGCGATGGAAGGCCGGAGGCAGCCATGGTCAGCCTGAGCACCGCGGCCAGGGCCAGCAGCAGTATGACTTTTCCCAGAACCGGGCTGGTGAGCAGATGATCCGCTATGACCCTGCGTGCTCCGGAAGCAGCGGATATGACGGTAATACATTCGCGGGTCAGATTTTTAGGGGAAAAGTCCAGACAGTCATAGGAAAACATCTGACTGTTGGACGGCTTTGCCGCATAGTGGATGGCTGTCTTTATATCATCCAGGTGCCTTTGTTTTCTGGCGCAGCAGGGAATGACGGGGATTTGAAGCACATCCTCCAGAAGGTTAAAGTCAATGAGGATTCCCTGACGCAGGGCTTCATCACAAAAATTCACACACAGTACAATGGGGGTGTTGGTTTCTTCCTGAGCCGCCCGCTTCACAACCTGCTTGAGAAGATGGAGGCCCATCTCCAGCCGGGTGGCGTCAGCCACCACAGCGATCACATCAGGCCGTACCGGAAACAGGGGAACAGGGGTCTGTTTCCGGTACGGCGCAGGGAAGGCCTCCCTGGGAAGGGAATAGATGCCTGGAAGGTCCATGAGCAGGTAGGTGGTATCACAGTACCGGTAGGTTCCCCGGCCGGGTGTACCGTCATCCCCCCACCAGCCGCCGGTATAGCGGCATTTACCTGTAAGACCGTTAAATATCGTGCTTTTTCCCGCTTTGGGACTGCCTGTAAGAGCAATGACACTGCATCCATTTTCCATTGAATCACTCCATATATATAAAATCCGCCACAGAGGGCGGAGCAGTTCTTATAATTACATATGCCGCAGAAATACCTCTGTGCAAGGCCCGATACCGGGTTGCGCAAATAACCGTGAAAACTCCCCCGGTCCGGGGGCATTTATATCACATATGACAGGATGAATCCACTGCTTGACGGCAGAATCGATATCAACTATACTTATACGCAGTACTGGAGCGAGTTTGAACATCACTCTAATTCAAAAACAATCAGGAGATGAACGGTTATGGGATATCAGGACGATTATGTTATGAGAACGATCAGTGATCTGGTAAGGGCCATTGCAAGGCTGGTGCTGGGCAAGAACGATATTGATTATGAACTGCCGGAGGACGAGGAAAAGTATACCCCTCTGGACAGGACATACCGTCAGTTAAAGGATCTGGCGGATGCGGGTGACATTAACGAGGCTGAGAATTTTCTTTCCGACCAGCTGGACCCTCCGGACCTGGATTGTCTGGAGATGGCCCTTACTTTTTATATGTATCTGAACCAGTTTAATGATGACATCCTTTACCAGGCCAACTATTCCAGGGAAGAGATTGTGGATGGCATTAACAGCGTATGCGCGGAGTACGGTATTTCCGGCTTTGAGCATTTCGTAGATACGACCATGGTTTAGAAAGAGAGTGTTCATGGAGATAAAGAAGGAGTGCGTCCAGTTTCTGGGGGAGTACTATAAGGAACTGTTTTTTGGAAATGTGAACAAGCGCTACCGGGCCATGACCGGGGCGGAATTAAAGAAGCGCCTGCGCCGCCTGACAGAGGAGAACTTAAAGCCCATTGAAAAGGCCAATGAGCTCAGTGATATCCATGCCATGCTGTCCAAAGTCTGTGCCTGTCTCATGCGCAAGGAGGGGAACCTGCCTCCGGGACCGGCGGTGGAGGAATGGGAAAAGAACTGCGCCTCCATGGGGGAGTTCTGCGAGGCGCTGGCAAGAAAGGATCTGGAATATCTGTCCGGCCTGTCACTGGAGGAACTGGAGCATGTGCTGAAGATGCAGGGCATCCGCCGCTATCTTCTGACCAATTCACTGGAACGGGCCTATCAGCTGTTCTATATACCCAAAACCATAAAAAAGGGAATACGGGAATCCGTGAACCAGAAGCCGGAGGAGGAATACCCCGGAGCCAGGGAGATGAAGCGAAGGTTTATCCTCCATGTGGGGCCTACCAACAGCGGTAAGACCCACGATGCCCTGGAGCGCCTGAAGGAGTGCGGCCATGGAGCGTATTTCGGTCCCTTAAGGCTTCTGGCTCTGGAGGTTTACGACAAGCTGAACGCAGAAGGACTGCCCTGTTCCATGATAACAGGGGAGGAGACCCTGGAGGTGCCCGGTTCGATCTGCCAGTCCTGTACCGTGGAAATGCTCAATGACCATGAATATTTTGACATTGTGGTGGTGGACGAGTGCCAGATGATCGCAGATCCATATAGGGGACATAACTGGACCAGGGCCGTGCTGGGACTTCGGGCTGATGAGATACATCTGTGCATGGCGCCGGAGGCGGAGGATATTGTGGTCCAGATGATCAAGCGGTGCGGTGATCAGTACCGGGTGGTGCGCCATAAGAGGAATACAAGGCTGACCATGGAGTCCAAACCATATAATCTGAAGAGGGACCTGAAAAAAGGAGATGCATTGATTGTATTTTCCAAGAAATCAGTGCTGGCCCTGGCAGCCCATCTGGAAAACGAAGGGATCCACTGCAGCGTTATATACGGAAGCCTTCCTCCTGCCACCAGAAGGGAACAGGTCCGCCGTTTCCTTGCAAAAGAGACAGAGGTTGTGGTCAGCACGGATGCCATTGGAATGGGGCTCAACCTTCCCATCCGCAGGATCGTGTTTGTGGAAACCAGGAAATTCGATGGCGTGAACAAGCGCACCCTGACTCCGGAGGAGATCAAGCAGATCGCGGGCAGGGCGGGCAGGTTCGGCCTGTATGATGAGGGATTTGTCTCGGCCATTGATGAGCCGGAGGTGATCCGGGACGGACTGTCCCGGCTGCCTATTCCCATTATGAAAGCGTATGTGGGATTCCCGGAACAGCTTTTAAACCTGCCTGCTGAGATTGATACCCTGGTAAAGATCTGGGCATCCATGGACACCCCGTCTATCTATGAGAAGATGGAGGTGGATGAGCTGCTGGCATTGTATATGACGTTTGAACATGTGCACCAGAATGATATAGAGGATTTCACCAGACAGGAGATCTATAAACTGATCACCTGTTCCATTGATATAGATAATAAGATGGTCATGGATCTTTGGAAGGATTACTGCAGGGATTACAGGGAAATGGAAGAACTGGAATTCCCTTACAGTCCCGGGGATGACCTGTATGACCTGGAGAGCTATTATAAGATGCTGGATCTGTATTTCCAGTTTTCCAGAAAAGCGGGACTGCCTGTGCAGACCGAGAATCTGGCCGAGGAGCGGCGCCGGACAGAAGAAGAGATCAGCCGTATCCTGAAAACAGAATGTGCCAGCTATTCCCGCAAGTGTTCTGCCTGCGGAAAAGAGCTGTCATGGGATTACCCCTTCTCCGTATGTGAGAGATGTTTTGAGAGGGGTAAGATAAACCGCGCCCACAACCGCGGGGGGCGCCGGCACTCGCCGGGCACAGTGGGGCGTGTATGATAAAAGTGAGAGAGGCAAAGGAGGAAGAAAATGGAAAGTAAACGTATCATTCAGGTGGAGGACAAGGTGCCCATTAAACTGCTGGTCCCTCTGAGCATTCAGCACATGTTTGCCATGTTCGGAGCGTCCATCCTGGTGCCGTTCCTGTTTGGCATCAGCCCGGCAGTGGTGCTGTTTATGAACGGCATGGGAACTCTGCTGTTTATCTTTGTGACAAAGGGAAAGGCGCCTGCATATCTGGGATCCAGTTTTGCATTCCTGGCACCTGCGGGTGTGGTTATCAGCAGCTTCGGGGAGTCAGGATATGCTTATGCCCTGGGCGGTTTCGTGGTAGTGGGGTTTTGCGGATGTATCCTTGCGTTTATAGTGTATAAGTTCGGCACGGAGTGGATCGATGTAGTTCTGCCCCCGGCTGCCATGGGACCGGTTGTGGCCCTGATCGGACTTGAACTTTCCGGCAATGCGGCCCAGAATGCAGGCCTTTTGGACGAAGTCATGGATCCTAAAAAGATCATTGTGTTTATGATCACTTTGGGCACCGCGGTATTTGGTTCCATTTTGTTTAGGAAATTCTTTTCCGTTATTCCTATCCTGATCGCGGTCATAGCAGGGTATGTGGCGGCATTTGCATGCGGACTTCTGGATTTTACGGCGGTGGCAGCAGCTCCTGTATTTGCCCTTCCTAATTTTTCCAGACCCAAATTCAACCTGGATGCCATTATGACCATCCTTCCGGTGCTTTTGGTCATTACCTCAGAACACATTGGCCATCAGGTGGTGACCAGCAAGATCGTGGGCCGTGACCTGTTAAAGGATCCCGGGCTTCACCGTTCCCTGTTCGGAGACAACTTCTCCACCATGATCTCAGGCCTCATCGGTTCCGTTCCCACCACCACTTACGGTGAGAACATCGGTGTTATGGCCATTACCAGGGTATACAGCGTGCGCGTGATCGCCGGCGCGGCAGTGCTCTCCATTGTATGCTCCTTTATAGGAAAACTGTCCACCCTGATCAGTACCATTCCGGGACCTGTGATCGGAGGCATTTCCTTCCTTCTGTACGGTATGATCGGTACCTCGGGCCTGCGGATCCTGGTGGATTCCAGGGTGGATTACGGCAACTCCAGGAACCTGGCCCTGACCTCGGTCATCTTTGTCACCGGCCTTTCAGGAATTGCTGTAAAGATCGGCAATATCCAGCTCACCGGCATGGTACTGGCCTGTGTGGTGGGGATGATCTTAAGCCTGGTATTCTACCTTCTGGATTATTTCCACCTGACCAATGACCAGGAATGAAAAGTCATTGACATTTAGGGGAATTTCTGCAATAATAACTGATAAAGTAGAGTTTTAAACCGATGAAGCGGAGATCAAACCGTAAAGGGCATTCACAGAGAGCAGGGGATGGTGGGATCCCTGTAATAGGCCGGACGGCAAATGGACCGCTGAGGGAAAGGTGAAAGTCAGACCAGGAGCAGCCCCTGCGGCTGTCATGAACTGGGATCTGTATCAGTATCCGGACCGCAGGCCTGCGTTAAAGGCAGAATATGTGTTGGCATATTTGTTGAAGCGGTAAACAGATAAGGTGGTATTGCAGGTATTGTATATTCAGACCTGTCCTTTCTTGAAGGGCAGGTCTTTTTGTACATAAATATATCATCTGACCATACGGAAGGAGAGAGGTAATGTCCAAATCATTTTTAATGGGAAATGAAGCAATCGGCCTGGGAGCCATCAGAGCCGGCGTGCGGGTGGTTTCCGGATATCCCGGGACACCGTCCACAGAGGTCCTTGAGACAGTGGCAAAGCATAACCCGGGCGATATTTATGTGGAGTGGTCTGTAAATGAAAAAGCGGGAATGGAGGTGGCTGCCGCGGCTGCCTATACAGGGGCCAGAACCATGGTGACCATGAAGCAGGTAGGGTTAAACGTGGCCTCAGACCCCCTTATGAGTCTGGCCTATGTGGGAGTAAAGGGCGGCATGGTGGTGATGGTGGCGGATGATCCAGGTCCCATTTCCTCCCAGACAGAGCAGGATACACGCTGCTTCGGCCAGTTTTCCAAACTTCCGGTCTTTGATCCCAGTTCCCCGGAGGAGGCGTATGAGATGATCGGGGATGCCTTTGAGTATTCGGAAAAATACCACACGCCCGTGCTGTTCCGCCCCACCACAAGGATCTGCCATGGCTGTGCCAGTGTGGAGTTAAAAGAACGTGTCTGTCTTCCGGAACCCGAGGGTTTTGTGAAAGATTCCAATAAATGGGTGATCTTTCCACGCCTGTCCAACGCCAACCACAGGATGATAGAGGAGCGCAATCCTGTGATCGGCGAGGATTTCAGCTCTTATCGGTTCAATCTGCTGCACAGGGAGAATGAGGAATCGGGAAAGGGGATTATCACCCACGGCATCAACTATGAGTCTGTGATGGAAGCCCTGAACGGCTATCAGGGAGTCCGTGTCCTCAAGATCTCCACCCCCAACCCCATGCCGGAGAAGCTGATGCTGGAGTTTATGGACGGCCTTAAGGAGGTCATGGCAGTGGAGGAACTGGATCCTGTGCTGGAGCAGGAACTTCTGCTTCTGTGCGGAAAGCACCATCTGGATGTGAATGTCAGGGGGAAGCTGACAAGGGATGTCCAAAGCGCGGGTGAGAACAGTGTGGAATCTGTTAGAAATGTGCTGGAGGCATATTTGGGCCGTCCTTACATAGAATACCTGGAAAAAATCGGGGCGGCCCATCCGGTTTCCCCGCTCCCGGTTCCGCCTCTCCCCATCCGTCCTCCCGTGTTGTGTGCCGGATGTCCTCACAGGGCTTCCTTTTATGCAGTGAAGCGGGCCATGGAAAAGCTGAACCGGAATCTGGCTCAGGGCCAAAAGCCGGTGGAGGGGATCTACTGCGGCGATATCGGCTGCTATACCCTGGGGAATGCGAAGCCCTTGGATATGGTGGATACCTGTCTCTGTATGGGGGCTGGCATAACCATGGCCCAGGGTATGCAGAGAGTGGAGCCTGACAAGCGGTATTTTTCCTTTGTGGGAGATTCCACCTTTTTTGCCTCCGGCCTTACAGGCATTGTCAATGCGGTGTACAATGAAGCAAACCTGACCCTGTGCATTCTGGACAATTCCACCACGGCCATGACCGGGCACCAGCCCCATCCGGGCACCGGGCATACCATGATGGGACAGGTGGTGGATAAGATCGATATAACAAAGGTGCTGGAAGGCATCGGTGTCAGGAACATTGTGACAGTGGATGCACTGGATCTGGACCAGTGTGTGGACGCCGTACTGGAGATTTCAGCTAAAAAGGGAGTGGGTGCCGTGATATTTAAGGCGCCCTGCATTGCCATTGTAAAAACCTCCAAAAAGTGCAGGATCGTGGAGGATAAGTGTGTGAACTGCCGGACCTGTATCAATGAGATCGGCTGCCCGGCCCTGGTCCTGGACGGGGATATGGTGAGGATCGATGCCGGACTCTGCAATGGATGCGGACTCTGCGGCCAGATCTGTACAGTGGAAGCCATAGAGCCTGTAGATGAAGGCTGCTAAGTGCTCATAACTAGGAGGATGGATATGACAAAGAATGTATTGTTATGCGGAGTGGGCGGTCAGGGAACAGTCCTTGCATCCCGCCTGATAGCCCTGGCAGCCATGGAAAAGGGAATGGAAGCCAGAGGCGCGGAGACCATTGGAATGGCTCAGAGAGGCGGAAGCGTGGTAAGCCATGTGCGCATTGGGGGAGAGATCTATTCACCCATGATTCCCCACAAAGGGGCGGATGTCATGATCGGATTTGAGCCTGCGGAGGCAGTACGCTGCCTTCCCTATCTGAAAAAGGGCGGATGCGTGGTGGTATCACCCGTTCCTATCCGGCCGGTGACCGCGTCCCTGACAGGAGGCGCCTACACAGGTGAGGAGATGATGGAATATCTGAAACAGACAGTGGATCATCTGGTAGTGGTGGATGGAACCTCCATCTGCAGCCGGTGCGGCTCAACCAAGGTTTTAAATGTGGCCCTTCTGGGCGCTGCCATTGCCAGCGGCCTTATAGGCATTTCCCTGGAGGAGATGGAGCAGGCCATCTTAAAGCGGGTGCCTGAGAAATTCAGAGACATGAACGTGACGGCATTAAAAATGGGCGCTGCCTCAGAGCATGTTTAGACTGTGCCTGAAAACAGCTTTCTGACACCCGGGGGGTGGGCTGACCATTCCCGCCGGGCACACCCCAGCATATAACAGATGGAGGAAAAATCAATGAAGATGAAAGAATCACAGTTCCTTCTTATCAAGGAACAGCTTAAGAAACTGACCAGCAAAGAATGCTTTTACAAACAGAAACTGGAAGGCATCAATGTGGACCAGATCCAGTCGCAGGAGGATTTTGAGAAACTTCCGTTTACATGGAAGGGAGATCTGAGGGAGGCCTATCCTCTTGGGCTTATGGCTGCTCCTGAGGAAGAGATCGTGCGGATCCATTCCTCTTCAGGCACCACCGGAACACCGGTCATCATTCCCTATACCCAGCGGGATGTGGATGACTGGGCCCGGATGTTTGCCCGCTGTTACGAGATGGCGGGGATCACCAACATGGACAGGATCCAGATCACGCCGGGATATGGACTGTGGACTGCCGGAATCGGGTTTCAGCTGGGAGCCGAGCGCCTGGGAGCCATGACCGTGCCCATGGGACCGGGAAACACGGACAAACAGCTGCGCATGATGATGGATATGAAATCCACGGTCCTGTGCGCAACCTCATCTTACGCCCTGCTTCTTGCCGAGGAGATCGCCAAGAGAGGAATCGGGGAGAGGATCTGCCTGAAAAAGGGTGTGATCGGTTCCGAGCGCTGGGGCGAGAAAATGAGAAAAAGGATCGCCTCCGAGCTGGGAGTGGATCTCTACGATATCTACGGCCTGACCGAGGTCTATGGGCCTGGTATTGCCATCAACTGTCAGAAGCAGGGGGCCATGCATTATTGGGATGACTTTATATACATTGAAATTGTGGACCCCAAAACAGGCGAAGTCCTTCCTGACGGAGAGGTGGGAGAGATCGTGATCACCACCCTGAAAAAAGAGGGAGCGCCCCTGATCCGCTACCGCACCCATGACCTTTCCAGGATCGTGCCGGGAGATTGCCCCTGCGGTTCGCCGTATCCCAGGATCGATACCCTGATCGGACGCACGGATGATATGGTCAAGGTAAAGGGTGTGAACATTTTCCCCAGCCAGATCGAGGAACTGCTCAGCTCCATTGGCGGGGCATCCAGCGAGTACCAGGTCATGGTGGACCATCTCCTGGGCAAGGATGTGCTGACCCTGTTTGTGGAGACCAATCCCTCCATTAACCGGTATGCCCTTGAGATTGAGATACAGAACCAGTTTAAGAACAGGATCGGTCTGACACCGGTGGTAAAGCTGGTGGAACTGGGTGAACTTCCCAGAAGCGAGAAAAAATCCACCAGGGTGTTTGACAACAGGTATTAAAAGATCACATAAGAGCAGCCATCAGCCAGAGGAAGTGCCGGCAGGGCGGGACCGTCTATGAGGAAGGTTCCAGGGCCCGGACCAGCACTTCCTTTGCGTTTTCAGTGCGCAGAGCGATGAGGGTGCCGCGGATCAGATAGGCATTCATGGAATCCCTGCGGTTGCCCAGGATGCAGGTGACACGTTCCTTAAATGTAAAGCCAAGGGCGTCTAACTGTGAGGACATAAAGGAATCGCTGATGATCCAGACCACTTCGGCGGTATCTCCTGGATTTAATTCATTTAACGGATAGACCATAAATTTCACCGTTTCAGGTTCGTTATTATATTATATGCAGAGCGCTTATCCCGGGGGATGAAACGGGGGAGGGGGACGTGAGGAACACATTTGGTACAGGCCCATATAATAGAGTACAACCAAAATGAAAGGAGATATATAATATGAGTTGTAATAGTTGTGGTGGATACAGTGAGAACTTTGAGGAAGCTGTTTTCAGTGAAAATGAAAGATTTGCCAACAATGGCATCAATTACAGCAACAGCGGCTGCAATGCTGCGTCAGCATCAAACAGAGGGGGCAATAACTCCAGGCGCGGCTGCGACCTGTACTGGCAGGGATTTATGGCTGGTTTTTATTCCAACAACGGCTGCAATCAGTCGGCTGTGACCAGGACAGCTGCCCAGGCAGCTGAGCGCACAGCCGCTGCCGCCAGCAGATGTTCCTGCTGCTGCCAGTGCAATAATTGGAATTGCCGGTAATTCTGTCATAATCCTGTCTGTGTAAATAATTCTGATCCTTGGGGCTTTGGATATACCAGGGCTCTGGGGATAGGGGGATCTTAGACATGACAGAACCTTGGAGGTACTGGAATCTCAGACATGACAGAATTTTGGGGATACGGGGGCTTCGGAATGACCGGAGCCCCTCCTTTCAGTCCAAAAACACAGGAACCGGCTGATCCACGGCCATGGTGTCAGGCGTTATGATACAGTCATAGGCCAGCACATGGACCCCGCCGGAGGACGCCTCCCTCAGGGCTTCTCCAAAGGCGGGATGGGTTATATTGTTGGGCTTGAACCCTTTGATCCCCTTCATCTGGATCACAAACAATACATAAGCGTCATACCCCTCCCTCACGGCCTGGGCAAGTCCGTGGAGATGTTTGATGCCCCGCAGTGTGGGGGCGTCAGGGAACATGGCCATACCATGGTCTTCCAGGGTCACTCCTTTTACCTCCATAAAGGCGGGAACCTGGCTTTTTCCGTCCATATGATCCAGGGTAAATGCCAGGTCAAAGCGGGAATCCCCGTGGGTCACCTCCCTGCGTATATTGTCAGGTGTCCGGACAGTATCACCCGGGTTCGCGCCCGGCTGGGGGAATGCCCGGCCCTTCATGGCTTCCAGCCATTCCCAGGCCGCCCTGTTGGGAGCCTGGGAGTCCATGTTGATCAGCACATTCCCTTTATATACCCCGATCAGGTCATATTCTGTTTTGCGCCCTGTAACACCTGCTTCCGGGTGATACTCCAGGATGACCGTAACGCCGGGAATCAGAAGCTCCCTGCACCGCCCGGTATTTTTAACATGGCATATAACCGTCCGGCCGTTTACATCCACATGTGCGATAAAACGGTTGGGGCGGCTTAGAAAGGTTCCGGTTACTGTATGTTTATAAGTCATTGATCGTTCCTCCTGCTGTAAAACATGACCAGTATAGCAGATTATTTTGCCACGGTAAAGCGCTGCCCATGATTTCAGTTGCACCCAACCAGGAAATGTGTTAATATTTCAATAACGTAAGCCAGGATTCCCCTGCCTCCACAGGCAGAGCGCGGATCCAAACAATAAATCTGAACATAAATGTAAAAAGTGAGGACAAGAGTATGGGATTAACCTATCAGAGTACAAGGGGCGGTGAGACGGGCGTGTCGGCATCCATGGCCATTCTGCAGGGCCTGGCAAAGGACGGCGGCCTGTTCATGCCCACTGAGATACCAAAGCTGGATGTTCCAATGGAACGCCTTTCAGCCATGACCTACCAGGAAACCGCCTATGAGGTCATGAAGCTGTTCCTTACGGATTATACCCAGGAGGAATTAAAAAGCTGTATTGCCAGGGCGTATGACAGCAAGTTTGACACAGAGGAGATCGCCCCCCTGGCAAAGGCCGAGGGAGCATATTTCCTGGAACTGTACCATGGGTGCACCATTGCTTTTAAGGACATGGCTCTTTCCATTCTGCCCCATCTCATGACAACAGCGGCAAAGAAGAACCAGGTGGATAAGGAGATCGTGATCCTGACAGCCACCTCCGGCGATACGGGAAAGGCCGCCATGGCAGGGTTTGCGGATGTTCCTGGAACGCGTATCATTGTATTTTATCCCAAGGACGGGGTCAGCAAGGTGCAGGAACTCCAGATGCGTACCCAGAAGGGTGAGAATACAAGTGTTGTGGCAATCCATGGAAACTTTGACGATGCCCAGACCGGCGTTAAGAAGCTGTTTGGGGATAAGGAGCTGGAGGCGCAGCTGGCCGCAAAGGGATTTCAGTTCTCCTCAGCCAACTCCATCAATATCGGCAGGCTGGTTCCCCAGATCGTCTATTATGTATATGCATATGCCAAACTGCTGGCCAATGAGGAGATCAAGCAGGGCGAGGAGATCAATGTAGTGGTCCCCACAGGCAATTTCGGCAATATCCTGGCCGCCTATTTCGCTAAGCGCATGGGTCTTCCCATCAAGAACCTGATCTGCGCGTCCAATGACAATAAAGTGCTGTATGACTTCTTTACCACAGGAACCTATGACAGGAAGAGGGAGTTCATTCTCACCAATTCACCTTCCATGGATATCCTTATATCCAGCAATCTGGAGCGCCTTATCTATCTGAGCACCGGCTGTGACGGGGCTGCCAATGAGGCCCTTATGCAGGAGCTTTCTGCAAAGGGAAGCTACACCGTGACCCGGGATATGCGTGAGTTCATGTCTGATTTTAAGGGCGGTTACGCAACACAGGAGGAGAATGCGGCCGCCATCAAAAAGATGTTTGACCGCACAGGATACCTGATCGATACCCATACGGGCGTTGCCGCAGCTGTGTACGGCCAGTACAGGGCGGAGAGCGGTGACCATACAAAGACAGTGATCGCTTCCACGGCCAGCCCATATAAATTCTCCAACAGCGTGATGGAAGCCATTGCCGGACCTGACAGCGTGAGAGGCAGGGATGAGTTTGAGGTGGTGGATGCCCTCAGCAGCCTGTCCAAAGTCGCAGTTCCAAAGGCGGTGGAGGAGATCCGCAATGCTCCCATCCGCCACAATACAGAGTGTGATGTGGATAAAATGAAAGCAACGGTAAAAGATATACTTGAGTGTGTTTGACCATTCATTCACGCCGTATGCATGACCTGTAGTCAAAAACCTCTTCCTTTTTGTTCGCAACTGCGATATAATAAGCAAGATGGTTAATAAAATAACAAAGTTTATAAGGAGGGTATCATATGTTAGTTTCAGCAAAAGAGATGCTTGACAAGGCTAGGGAAGGCAAGTACGCAGTTGGACAGTTTAACATCAATAACCTTGAATGGACCAAGTCAGTGCTTCTGACAGCAGAAGAGCTGAAGTCCCCTGTGATCCTGGGAGTATCCGAGGGCGCAGGAAAGTATATGACAGGATTTAAGACAGTGGCAGCCATGGTTGAGGCCATGATGGAAGAACTGAACATCACGGTCCCTGTAGCGCTGCATTTGGATCACGGCTCATATGAGGGCTGCTATAAATGTATTAAAGCAGGATTCTCATCCATTATGTTTGACGGTTCCCATTATCCAATCGAGGAGAACATCGAGAAGACAAAGGAATTGGTAAAGATCGCCCATGCAATGGGTCTGTCCCTGGAGGCAGAGGTTGGCTCCATCGGCGGTGAGGAAGACGGCGTTGTAGGTCTGGGCGAGTGCGCGGATCCCAATGAGTGCAAAGCCATTGCTGACCTGGGAATCGACTTTTTAGCGGCCGGTATCGGCAACATCCATGGAAAATATCCTGCCAACTGGCCTGGACTGCGCTTCGATGTTCTGGAGAGCGTTAAGGAAAAGGTTGGGGATATGCCTCTGGTGCTCCACGGCGGAACAGGCATTCCTGAGGACATGATCAAGAAGGCCATCAGCCTTGGGGTAGCTAAGATCAATGTTAACACAGAGTGCCAGCTGACCTTTGCGGCAGCAACCAGGGAATACATTGAAGCAGGCAAGGATCAGCAGGGCAAAGGCTTTGACCCAAGAAAGCTTCTGGCTCCCGGCGCAGATGCCATCAAGGCAACTGTGAAAGAGAAGATGGAATTATTCGGTTCCGTGGGCAAGGCTTAATGGCACGGATCACGCCAGATATTAAGACAGCTTAATAAAGCTTATTAGAATAAAAGACATGATTTCCGAAAAAATCACTTGCAATTTTAAGTGAAATGGTTTATTTTAATAAAGAACAAAGGTGTTCTCTCTCAAAGGGGGAACACCTTTTTGTTATATATCCGCCAAAGCCTAATAGAATTAAGTGATAAGGGTATATGACAATATCTGGATGATGGAAATGGATGAGGAAGATTAAAAAGAGAGGATGGATGAATCTATGAGCGAAGTATTGAATGTATCTGAGATGTTTGGTAAGAACGTATTCAATGATGCGGTGATGAAGGACCGTCTGCCCAAGAACGTGTACAAAAAACTGAAGAAGACCATCGAAGACGGCGCAGAGCTGGATCCCAGCATAGCTGACGTGGTGGCACACGCCATGAAGGATTGGGCGATTGAGAGGGGGGCAACCCATTACACCCATTGGTTCCAGCCTCTCACCGGCGTGACGGCTGAGAAGCATGATTCCTTTATCTCCGCCCCAAATGACGGAAAGGTGATCATGGAGTTCTCCGGCAAAGAGCTGATCAAGGGCGAGCCGGATGCTTCCTCCTTCCCCTCCGGCGGTCTGAGGGCTACCTTTGAGGCCAGAGGATATACGGTATGGGACTGTAGCTCACCTGCATTCTTAAGGGAGGATGCCATTGGCGTGACCCTCTGTATCCCCACCTCCTTCTGTTCCTACAAGGGTGAATCCCTGGATAAAAAGACCCCGCTGCTGCGTTCCATGCAGGCAGTGAATGAACAGGCACTGAGGATCCTCAGGCTGTTTGGCAATACAACTGCAAAGAGGGTTGCGCCCTCCGTGGGAGCCGAGCAGGAATACTTCCTGGTTGACCGTGAAAAGTACTTACAGCGCAAGGATCTGATCTACACAGGGCGCACCCTGTTCGGGGCAATGCCTCCCAAGGGACAGGAACTGGAGGATCATTACTTTGGGGCCATCCGGGAGAGGATCGGTTCCTATATGAACGATGTGAATAAAGAGCTGTGGAAGCTGGGGGTTCCTGCCAAGACACAGCACAACGAGGTGGCTCCGGCGCAGCATGAGCTGGCCCCCATATACGAGGGAGTGAACCAGGCAGTGGATCACAACCAGATCGTGATGGAAACACTGAAAAAGGTTGCAGGGCGCCATGGTATGGCATGCCTTCTCCACGAGAAGCCGTTTGCGGGCGTGAACGGTTCCGGCAAGCACAATAACTGGTCCCTCACCGCGGATGACGGCACCAACCTTTTAAATCCCGGGGATACGCCCCATGAGAATATCCAGTTTCTGCTGGTTCTGGCCTGCATCATCAAGGCTGTGGATGTCCATGCAGACCTTTTGAGGGAATCGGCAGCTGATGTGGGAAATGACCACAGGCTGGGAGCCAACGAGGCGCCGCCTGCCATTATCTCCATTTTCCTGGGAGAACAGCTGGAGGATGTGATCGATCAGCTGTGCAGCACAGGAGAGGCCACCCATTCCAAGAAGGGCGGCACCCTGAAGACAGGCGTTGATATCCTTCCCGACCTTGATAAGGATGCAACGGACAGGAACAGGACCTCACCTTTTGCATTTACAGGCAATAAGTTTGAGTTCCGTATGGTGGGCTCCTCGGATTCCATTGCTTCCCCCAACGCAGTGCTGAATACCATTGTGGCCGAGGCATTTAAGGAAGCGGCTGATAAGCTGGAAAAGGCTGGTGACTTTGACATGGCCGTACATGATTTGATCAAGGAAACACTGTCCGCTCACAGAAGGATCATTTTTAATGGGAATGGCTATGCTGATGAGTGGGTCGTGGAGGCGGAACAGAGAGGGCTTCCCAACATCCGGTCCATGGTTGATGCCATCCCCGCCCTGACTACGGATAAGGCGGTAAAGCTGTTTGAGGAGTTCTGCGTATTCACAAGGGCGGAGCTGGAATCCAGGGCTGAGGTTGAATATGAGAATTATTCCAAGGCCATTAATATTGAAGCAAGAACCATGTATGATATGGCCAGTAAGTCCATCATACCGGCTGTGATCAAGTATACCACCGGTCTGGCAGCATCTATCACAGCTGTTAAGAGCGCCTGCCCGGATGCGGATGTCAGCACGCAGACAGAGCTTTTGTTAGAGACATCAGACCTTTTAAGCGAGACCAAGACTGCCCTTTCCAGACTGGCAGAGATGACGGAAAAAGCAGCCGCAGCGGAAGGGGGCAAGACGCAGGCCCTTGTCTATCATCAGGATGTGGTTCCGGCCATGGCGGCCTTGAGGGCGCCTGTGGATCAGCTGGAGATGATCGTGGATAAAGAGCTGTGGCCCATGCCAAGCTACGGCGATCTGATTTTTGAAGTATAGTTATATTAAAAAAGTACAGATCGTAAGATCACAGCGTGCTGCAGGATGGCCGGAATCCGGTTTTCCTGCAGCATTTTTGTGCGTATATTTTCAAAAAGCAATTTTCAAACACACTCTAATCCGTCTTGCATTTTCCCAAGTATATGGTATAATGTTCATATATTTTTCAATAATTAATATTTTGAACATAAATAGAGCGGAAGCGAGGAATCAGAATATGGACAGACATGGACTTGTGTGCAGGGCGGTGCTGGAACAGCCGGATATTACACAGAGGGAACTGGCGGCAAAGCTGAATGTATCCCTGGGAACAGCAAACGGGCTTGTAAAGGAGTGCATGGGCAGGGGATATATTGCTGAGAGGACAGAGGGAGAGGACGGCTTTAGGTACGGCTCCAAGTGGGAACTTAAGGAGGAGGGAAGACGCCTTCTGGAGCAATATAAGGTGGACGGCGCGCTGATCATAGCAGCAGGTTTTGGTTCCCGGTTCGTGCCGCTTACATTTGAGATGCCGAAAGGGCTTCTGGAAGTGTTTGGGGAACGCATGATCGAGCGGCAGATCCGCCAGCTTCATGAGGTTGGTATCAGAGACATTACCATTGCAGTGGGATATCTGAAGGAAAAGTTTGAATATCTCATTGACAAATATGACGTGGAGCTTTTGTACAATCCGGAATATTCCGGCAAGAACACCCTTGCCACTATTTACCGGGCCAGAAGGGTGCTGAAGGGGCGCAACATGTACGTGCTCTCATCTGATAACTGGATGAGGGAGAACATGTACCACGCCTACGAATGCGGCGCATGGTACAGTGCGGCGTTCCAAAAAGGGGAGACCAAGGAGTGGTGCCTTTCATTTAATAAAAAGGGAAGGATCACGGATGTAAAGGTAGGGGGACGGGACCAGTGGGTGATGTACGGGCCCACGTATTTTTCCAGGGAGTTTACAAGCCGGTTCATGCCGGTGCTGGAAGCCTATTATAAAACACCTGGAACGGAACAGTTTTACTGGGAGCAGGTCTATGTGGATATGCTCACCGGGGAGGCCAAAAGACGCCTGGAGCAGGAGGATCAGGAGATCCTGAAACAGGCGGTCAGGGAATCCGCCCTGCCGGCCGGCCATTGGAATGAGATAGAAATGGATGCGAACCGGCAGCCGGAGGACCAGGTCTATGAGTTTGAAAACCTGGAAGAGCTGAGGCTCTTTGATCCCAGGTATCAGAATCATTCCGACAATGCGGCCATGAAGCTGGTGGCAGAGGTATTTCAGGTGCCTGAGTCCCAGATCAGGGATATACGCTGCCTGAAATCGGGAATGACCAACAAATCCTTCCTGTTTAAAGTGGGGGAACGCCACTGTATCTGCCGGATACCGGGACCGGGCACGGAGCTTCTCATTAACAGAAGGCAGGAAAAACAGGTCTATGACGCGGTGGCGCCTCTGGGAGTTACGGAACATGTGATCTACATGAACGAGCGCACAGGATATAAGATCGCGGAGTACTATGAGGGGGCAAGAAATGCAGCGGCGGACAGCTGGTCCGATATGGAGCAGTGCATGGGAATCGTGCGGTGTCTCCACCAGTCCGGTATTGAGGTGGGACATGAATTTGATATCCGGGAGCGGATCGACTTTTACGAAAAGCTGTGCCGCAGCCACGGTGCGATCCTGTTTGAGGACTACGAGGAAGTGCGGGGCTGGATGGACTGGATCATGGACAGCCTGGAGGCCATGAAACGCACAAAATGCCTGTGCCACATTGACGCAAATGTGGATAACTTCCTGTTTTTAAAGGATGGCAGTGTAAAACTTCTGGATTGGGAGTACGCGGGCATGTGTGATCCCATTATGGATATTTCCATGAGCGCTATTTATTCCTATTATAATGGAGAGGACATGGAGCATCTGCTCAGGCTGTACCTTCAGAGGGAACCTGAACCTGAGGAGCTGTTTGCCGTTTACGGGTATGCTGCACTGGGAGGTTTTTTGTGGAGTCTGTGGGCTGTTTATAAGAGTGCGCTGGGAGATGAATTTGGCGAGTACACCATCATCATGTACCGGTACGCTAAAAAATATTATAGGAAATTACGGAAATTGTAATAAAAATGTTACCATTTGAATATGGGATTGTGCTATAATCGAAGATATGTAAGAAGCTGGGGAATTCTGTGCCCCGGTTTGATATAAGAGTACCCTCGGAAACTCCCTTGTACCCGTCTTTGGGGCTGAGTTCCTGAGGACGCTCATAACGAGGAGGATGACACATGGGACGGAAAAGGTACTGGGCAGCTATCACCGCGGCCGGTATGATTGGGGCCATGGCATTGGGAAACGCATTCACAAGTTATGCGGCAGACGGCTGGACAAAGTCGAATGATCATTGGACCTATATATACAATGGCCAGGTACATACGGGGTGGCTCCAGACCAGTGAAGGATGGTACTATATGGACCTTTCCACTGGTCAGATGACAACGGGATTCAAGCAGATTGACGGCAAATGGTATTTCTTTAAGCCAAGCGGTCTTATGGCAACAGGATGGGTCAACCCTGAGGACGGCAAGTGGTATTACATGCTCGATGATGGGACCATGGTGACAGGATGGCTGAAGATTGGCGATGACTATTATTTCATGCGCGGCAACGGTACCATGGGTACGGGATGGCGCGAGATGGACGGCGCATGGTATTTCTTCCAGAGCAATGGAAAGTGTGTTGTGAATTCCTGGGCCCAGATCAAGGACAACTGGTACCTGTTCGGGACAGACGGCAAGATGATGACCGGATGGGCTAAGGTGGACAAGGATTATTTTTACCTGAACACAGACGGACGGATGCTGATCGGCTGGCTCAGCGACAGTGACGGCAACAAGTACTACATGGACATGTCAAACGGAAAGATGTCCACGGGCTGGAAGCAGATCGACAGCTCCTGGTACTATTTTAACAGCAACGGGCATATGATGACCGGCTGGATCCAGCTGGACGGAAAGTATTACTATCTGAACCCTGCCAATGAAGGGAAGATGATTGCAGGAACATCAGCAACCATCAACGGAACCCAGTATAACTTTGACTCAAGCGGTGTGTGCCAGAACGCAGGCGGTGTATCCGCCCAGACTCCTGGTACGGTTGACAACAGCAACAACAGCAATTCCGGCGTAAACGGCGGTCCGGGGGCGTCCAATAACTCCTCAGGCATCAGCAACAATGGACCTGGAGGCACCTCTTCAGGAAGCAGCGGTCCAACCAGCGGCAACAGCAGTAACACCAGCAACAGCCCTTCCGGCAGTTCTTCCAATAGCTTGGAGGCGGGACGGACAGACGGACCAGGCTGACGGACCATTCTGACAGGGAAACAGATCATAATATAGGGGGATGTCACAGCGGACGGCTGCACATCCCCTTTGATTTTGCATAAGGAGAACAGTATGAAAAATAAGCTGCACATGATAAAGCGCTGCCAGGCACTTGCAATGGCCGGGCTCATAGGGGCAGGCGCACTGCTGCCCTCAGGAACCGCATTGGCGATCGGACCCGGGGAGACATCCCCAACCGTAGTTTCATCCCCAGGACCGGGAGGGCCCGGGCAGGCAGCATCCGGAAGTACCACCAGCACCACCGGCAGCACCAATACCCAGTCCTCCTCCAGCACCAACCCCAATGCCTGGAAGAGGGTAAACGGAACCTATCAGATGCCGGACGGATCAGCGATCAACAATGTGCTGTTTAGGGGGATTGATGTTTCCAGATGGCAGGGAGATATTAACTGGAGCCAGGTGGCTGCGGATGACGTGTCATTCGTCATGCTGGGAACCAGGTCAAAGGGGGCAGTGGACCCGTATTTTCACAGGAATATCCAGCAGGCCAGCGCTGCCGGAGTGAAGGTGGGGGTATACATATACTCCCTTGCCACCACGCCTGAGATGGCGGTGGATGAGGCCAATTTTGTGCTGGACCTGATCCACGATTATCCGGTTTCCTATCCGGTGGCCTTTGACATGGAGGATTCAACCCAGGGCGCCCTTTCCAAGGATGAACTGGCGGCCATTGCCAATGCCTTCTGTTCCCGGATCTCCCAGGCAGGATACTATCCCGTCATCTATGCCAATGACAACTGGCTGGCCAACAAGCTGGACATGAGCAAGATGGATTATCCTGTATGGGTGGCCCGTTATTCCGCAAAACCGGCCTACCAGAATCCGGTGATGTGGCAGGCGACCAGCACGGGAGCGGTAAACGGCATCAGCGGGAATGTGGATATTGATTTCCAGTTTAAGGACTTTACCTCTGTGATCCCTGCCAATACGTGGAGGACGATCCAGGGAAATACCTACTATTACCAGAACTATGTGAAGCAGAAAAATGCATGGATCGATGACGGTACGGGCTGGTTCTACATGAACGGCGATGGGCTGGCATCCAAGGGCTGGCTCACACTTTCAGGGACAAGCTATTATCTGGACGACAGTACGGGCCGGATGATCACCGGCTGGAAGTCGGATAATGGAAAGTGGTACTATTTTGGCAGTTCAGGTTCCCTTTCCAAGGGCTGGATCAATGACGGCGGCCGGTGGTATTACTCAGACAACCAGGGTGTGATGCAGACCGGGTGGCTGGATGACAACGGCAGGAGGTATTTCCTGGAGAGTTCAGGCACCATGGCCACGGGATGGACCAACCAGAACGGTAAATGGTACTATCTGGACAGTTCAGGTTCCCTTTCCAAGGGCTGGATCAATGACGGCGGGACGTGGTATTACTCAGACAGCCAGGGTGTGATGCAGACCGGGTGGCTGGAGGAAGGCGGCAGTCAGTATTATCTGAAGGGTTCAGGCGCCATGGCCACAGGATGGCGTGAGATGGACGGGGCCTGGTATTACTTTGAGGGTTCAGGCCGCATGGCAAAAGGCATGATCGATGTGGGCGGGCTCCACTATTATATGGATCCCTCCACAGGCAGGATGGCGGCAAATACCGTGGTCGATATCAATGGAACCAATTATCAGGCAGACGGCAGCGGTGTTCTCAGCCAGGTCCAGGAAACATCAGGATCACAGGATGGCGGCGAGGTCCAGTCAGGAAGCACGCCGGGCAGCAGCCAGGGCCAGCCGGGAAGCACGCCGGATAGTGTACAAACCGGGAGTACGCCGGGCGGCAGCCAGACAGGAAGCACCCCGGGCAGCAGCCAGGGACCGGGAAATTCCCAAAACAGCGGTTCTTCAGGCGGCCCAGGTGTGGTGATCACACCAGTGGCACCAGGCCAGTAGACCGCGGCCGGCAAATCAAGTCAGGAAACATCATACTGGAGTACGCTATACCAGATAGAAAACAGGGACGGGGTTTTGCCTTGCCTACATGTTCAGCGCCGGGATTACATACCCGGCGCTGATTTTTCATTATGGATGCATTTTCATATCCGGTCATATCATATATTGGATAGATAGAGGGTATCAGATGAAAGAAGGCATAGTGTGAAACTTGGAAATAAAATAAAGCTTTTGGCTGTAATCTGCATGGTGGACCTGTTCCTTCTGGGCGGGTTGTTCCGTGTTGTCTCAGACCCGCAGCCTGCCCACGTATCAACTGACGATGGAACCTGGGTGCAGGAGGGTGGGGACACATTGGACCGGGCCAAGGGGCTGGAGGGAAAGTGCATCGCCCTGACATTTGACGATGGACCCCACAAAGACTGCACGCCCCAGCTGCTGGATGGCCTGAAGAAACGCGGGGTACGGGCCACCTTTTTCCTCATGGGGCAGAACATAGAGGGAAATGAGGACCTGGTAAAGCGTATGAAGGAGGAGGGGCACCTGGTGGGTAACCACAGTTACAGCCACGTACAGCTTACCAAGGCCGGGTCGGCTGCAGTGTGCCAGGCAGTGGACAGGACCAGCAGGATGATAGAGGATATTACGGGGGAGCGGCCCCAGTATATGCGTCCTCCCTTTGGGGACTGGAATGAGGAACTGGAGTGCGAGGTGGGAATGACCACGGTGCTGTGGTCGGTGGATTCCCTGGATTGGAAGCTGAGGAACAAGAATAAGATCGTGAAGCGGGTCTTGAAAGATGTAGAGGATGGGGATATTATATTAATGCATGATATTTTCCCCACCTCAGTGGATGCGGCGCTGGAACTTGTTGACACACTTACCAAGCGGGGATATACTTTTGTTACGGTTGATGAACTGCTGATCGACTAGCACTGTACTGTGCAGACTCAGGTGCGGTGGGATAAGCGGATGCGGAAAAACACAGCAGAAGGGGCAGAATGATGGATCTATTTGATTATATGAGAGAAAACAGCATGGAAAAGGAGTCGCCTTTGGCGTCCAGACTGCGGCCGAGGACACTGGATGAGGTGGTAGGGCAGCAGCATATTGTGGGCAGGGATAAGCTGCTTTACCGGGCCATTCAGGCGGATAAACTGGGGTCGGTCATATTCTACGGACCTCCGGGAACCGGAAAGACGACCCTGGCCAAGGTGATCGCCAATACCACCAGTGCGGATTTTAAACAGATCAACGCCACGGTGGCAGGTAAAAAGGATATGGAGGAAGTGGTGAAGGAAGCCAAGGACAGTATGGGCATGTACGGCAGGAAGACCATATTGTTTGTGGATGAGATCCACCGCTTTAATAAAGGGCAGCAGGATTACCTCCTTCCTTTTGTGGAGGACGGGACCCTGATCCTGATTGGGGCAACCACGGAGAATCCGTATTTTGAGGTAAACGGTGCTCTCATATCCCGTTCCAGGATATTTGAGTTAAAGCCCCTGGAAAAGGACGATATCAAGGAACTGATCCACAGGGCTGTATATGACAGGGACAGGGGCATGGGCTCCTATGACGCCGTGATCGATGAGGATGCAGCGGATTTTCTGGCAGACACGGCCAATGGAGATGCCAGGGCAGCCTTGAACGCAGTGGAACTGGGAGTCCTGACCACCGGAAGGGGAGAGGACCAAAAGATACATATTGACCTGGCTGTTGCACAGGAGTGTATCCAGAAGCGGGTGGTCCGCTATGACAAGAATGGGGACAACCATTATGATACGATTTCCGCGTTTATCAAAAGCATGCGGGGCTCGGATCCGGATGCGGCGGTATATTACCTTGCCCGTATGCTGTATGCGGGGGAGGACATCAAGTTTATTGCAAGGCGTATTATGATATGCGCCTCGGAGGATGTGGGCAATGCGGATCCCCAGGCATTGGTGGTGGCGGTCAATGCGGCCATGGCAGTGGAGCGCATCGGCATGCCGGAGGCTCAGATCGTCCTGTCCCAGGCAGTGACCTATGTGGCTTCGGCTCCCAAGAGCAATGCTGCCTGCAATGCTGTATTTAAGGCCATGGAAGTTGTAAAGAGCCAGAGGACCATGCCGGTTCCCGTCCACTTACAGGACAAGCATTATAAGGGGGCGGAAAAGCTGGGCCATGGGGCAGGATACAAGTATGCACATGATTATCCCAAGCACTACGTGAAACAGCAGTACCTGCCCGATGGGCTGGAGGGGGAAGTGTTTTATGAGCCTTCCGACAATGGATATGAGAAGCAGATCGGACAGCATATGAAGTGGCTGAAAGAGTAGTTATGGAAATTTTTACTTTACATTCTTGTAGTTTCGTGTATATAATAGGGCTATACATAGATTAGCTGACAGTTTTCTCATGCTGTCAGCAGTCTGTTAGTCCCGAGCAATTCCCAAATCTGGAATAAACCCCGAATTTGAATGAACAGAAGATTATAGTTCTTGAGCATTTTTCAGATATGCTCTTGAATGTTAGGCATAAACCATCGGTCTGTTTTGGCGGATGATATGATTAATTTTGAATAAGGAGAGATACTATGCGGGAAAAACTACAGACCCTTCCTCTTGCAGAATTAAAAGAACTGGCAAGGAGCAGGGGAATCAAAGGCATCAGCAGCCTTCGCAAGGCGGAGATCATCGAACTGCTCTGTGCAGAGGCTGATAAAAACCCGGAGATCAAGCCGGCGGAGATGAAGAAAAAGGAAAGACGCCAGCCGCCGGCACAGGAGAGCGCATTGACAAGAAGCGCAGAGTCCCAGAACAGGCAGGAGAACGGTCCGTCCAGAAGCGCAGAACCCCAGAACAGGCAGGAGAGCAGACAGGATAATACATCTTCCAGGAACACGGAATTTCAGGACAGGCAGGAAAACAGGGCTCAGGAATCCCAGGAGACCAGAAATCAGGAGACCAGAAATCAGGAGTCCAGAAACCAGGAGTCCAGAAATCAGGATTCCAAAAATCAGGAGAACAGAAACCAGGAGTCCAGAAGCCAGGATCCCAGACGCAATATGAACCGGTCTTATGAAAATAACAAATATTCTTCCTCCAAACCCCAGATGTCCAGACAGCATACGGGCGGCGGACAGAACCAGGGGTCATACCAGCAGAACTCCGAAAGCGGGGAGCGGTCCTTCAGGCAGGATAACAGGACGGATGCGGCAGGCATGTCCAATCAGGACATGGCGGAACTGGACAGCGGGATCGAGGCCAACGGAATTCTGGAAGTCATGCCGGATGGATTTGGGTTTATACGCTGTGAGAATTTTCTTCCAGGTGAGAACGATGTGTACGTGGCACCGTCACAGATCCGCCGTTTTAACCTGAAAACAGGCGATATCATTGCAGGCAACAGGAGAGTGAAATCTGCAACAGAAAAATTTGCAGCCCTTCTTTATATCAAGACAGTGAACGGCTATCCTCTCAGCGCCACTGAGACCAGGCCTAATTTTGAAGATCTGACCCCTATTTTCCCCAACAAGCGTCTGCACATGGAGATGCCTGGAATCAAGACATCCGTGGCCATGAGGGTGGTGGATCTGCTTTCACCCATCGGTAAGGGACAGCGAGGCATGATCGTATCCCCGCCCAAGGCAGGTAAGACCACGCTTTTAAAGCAGGTGGCAAAGGCGATTACCACCAATCACCCGGACATGCATCTGATGATCCTGCTCATCGATGAGCGCCCTGAGGAAGTGACGGATATCAGGGAAGCGATCGTTGGGCCCAATGTGGAGGTGATCTACTCCACCTTTGATGAACTTCCGGACCGCCACAAAAGGGTGTCCGAGATGGTAATAGAGAGAGCTAAAAGGCTGGTGGAGCATGGACGTGACGTGATCATTCTTTTGGACAGCATAACCCGTCTTGCCAGGGCATACAACCTGACCGTTGCGCCCAGTGGACGTACGCTTTCCGGCGGTCTGGACCCGGCGGCCCTTCACATGCCGAAACGATTCTTCGGCGCTGCCCGCAACATGCGCGAGGGAGGAAGCCTGACCGTGCTGGCAACCGCGCTGGTGGACACGGGAAGCCGTATGGATGATGTTGTGTATGAGGAATTTAAGGGAACCGGCAACATGGAGCTGGTTCTGGACAGGAAGCTGTCCGAGAAGCGTATTTTCCCCGCCATTGATATCCTTAAGTCAGGCACAAGAAGGGATGACCTTCTGCTGTCCAGGGAGGAAGCCGAGGCAGTGGATATTATTCACAAAGCCACGAACTCCCTGAAGCCTGAGGATGCGGTGGAAAAGGTACTGGATCTGTTCGCAAGAACCAGGAACAACAGGGAGTTTGTGGAAAACGCAAAGAGAATCAGATTTTATTAATGGGGAACATAGGTCGGTTCGGTCACAGGGACACGTTCCTTTCCTTTAACAGGTCGCGGATCTCAGCCAGAAGCTCTTCCTGGGTGGGACCGGCCGGTGCAGGGGCCTCCTCCTTTTTCTCCTCCTCGTGGTGGAAGCGGGAGCTGACCACGGCCACGGCCTTGATCATAAAGAACATACATGCTCCGATAATGATAAAATCAAGTATATTCTGGAGGAAGCTGCCGTACAGTATGGCGGCTTCTTCTTTTACTTTTTCACCGTTTTCCCATACCGCGGGATTGATTACATATTTAAGCGTGTTAAAGCTTGCCCCGCCGGTCAGGGCTCCCAGCACAGGCATCAGTATATCGTTCACAAGGGATGTGACGATCTTGCTGAAAGCACCGCCGATGATAACGCCCACTGCCATATCAATGATATTGCCCTTCAGGATAAATGCTTTAAATTCCTTCATTACATTGTTTAAGTTACTCATTTGTGACCCTCCTGTCTTATGTAGTGTACTCTCGGAATCTCTTGGTACTCAGATTGGCGAAAAGTCAGCCAAAAGATGGATGCCGGGGAGACTCCGGGAGTACAATGTAATAGATACAGTATACACCATTTTGTGACCGGTTCACAGTGGTTTTTTCGGGCAGGATAAGGATATGGATCGTACTTTATCAGGTACAATCAAGAATCCGGGAAGAAATACCTGGATGCCGGGGCTGACTATGTGATCAGGGACATCCGGGAACTTCTCCCGATCCTTGATCCTTCCCTGCAATGAATTTGAATCTGCCTTATCCTGTGGATGGGGTTGTCTGATATGCTTATAATGATATGTTTATGATGATATACTTATGATTCCAGATCAGATTTCAGAAGTTCATTATATGTTTCAATAATCCGGTAAAAGGCATCCAGATCCGCCTCTCCGCACTGTTCGATCAGGTATGAGGTAGTCTGTGTGATGTCGGCAACGTCATAAGCTTTGTGGACAGAGGAGAGCCTCTGTCCTTTTTCTGTTACATACAGGCATACTGACTTTTCGTTATTTTCCTTGTAGCGCTTCTCCACATATCCGGAGTCCACCAGTTTTTTGATGACCTGGGAAATGGCGCTTTTGCTTTTGTGCCAGATCTTTGCCAGTTCAGTGGCCGTAATGCCCGGGGAATCTTCAATATATGTAAGGGTATGGATCTCCAGCATACTGAAGTTTTCGTTCTCATAAGTGTGATGGGCGTAGATGTAATTATGGTATAAGATGACGAATTCATATAATTTATCCGCCTTGGCGTTCAGCTTTTGATAGGCGCTGTTTATATCTGAAAGATGGCTCATATTAGTACTCCTATTCCGAAATATGTTTAAAAATGATCTTTATATGTAATAGTATCATAGATGGAAAATGGCTTCAATCATTTATTTCCAGCAAAATATGGAAATATTGTTAAGTAAATAAACTATAAAAATTTATTTTCAACATTTTTGTGTGCAAAATGCCCGATTTATAAAAAATGTATTAAAATTTTATTGACAATATGCACTAAGTATTTTATAATATAGTTCAGTTGGTTAACAATATTTCTTAAGAGAAAGGACGGTATATGTAATGGATATTGAGAAGTTCTGCAGGGAAAATTGTGTGGAGAGGCGAGGAACAGGTACGCTGAAGTGGGACTCCCTCCAGGAGATCTTTGGAGATGCCGAACTGCTCCCGCTCTGGGTGGCGGATATGGAGATCCAGTCACCGGCAGCAGTGAGGGAAGCACTGGTAAAGCGTGTGGAGCACGGCGTGTTTGGCTATGGAAGAGTGGAGGATTCATATTTTGACTCTTTCTTTGCATGGCAGAAGAAGCACCACAATGTAGAGTATGTCAGTGAGAATGTAAGATTTGCCACCGGAGTGGTAGGCTCACTGTATGCGGCTGTAAGGGCATATACCAAGGAGGAAGCCTCCGTTATCATCTGCCCTCCGGTATACTATCCATTTTACGATGCCATACTGAATACAGGAAGAAAGCTGGTAACCTGTGAACTTGATAACAACAACGGTTACTACACACTGGACTTTGAAAAGTTTGAGAAAGAAATCACGGATAATAAGGTAGAGATGTTTATCCTGTGCTCCCCTCACAATCCTGTGAGCCGGGTATGGTCTGAAGAGGAGCTGGACACCATGTTTGACATCTGCCGCAGACATGGAGTGCTGGTGGTTTCTGATGAGATCCATCAGGATTTTACTTACGAGGGAAAGAAGTTCGTATCCTCCGCCCTGGTTGGGGACGGCAAGTACAAGGATATCCTGATCACCCTCAATGCCGGATCCAAGACATTTAACCTGGCCGGTCTGATCCATTCCCATGTGATCATTTTCGACAAGCAGCTGATGGAGACCTATGATGCTTATATTAAGGGGATCGGCTCTGCGGAAGTCAACCTGATGGGAATTGTGGGCGTGGAGGCCGCTTTCCGTGGCGGAGAAGAATGGCTGGATCATGTAAAGGCATTGATCATGCACAATTATAATTATATGAAGCAGGAGTTTGCAAGGGAGCTTCCCAAGATTGTGGTTACGCCTCTTGAGGGAACATACCTGTCCTGGATCGACCTTCGAGGTTATCTCACAGGTGAGGAGACAGCGGACTTTATCCAGACCAAGTGCCGTCTTGCCTGTGATGTGGGAGAGTGGTTCAGCCTTATGGCGCAAGGGTTTATTCGTATTAACCTGGCTACAGATAAGAAGAATATCGTTACTGCTGTTGAGAGCATTATTAAAAACATCAAGGAAAAGGTGGGGGAATAAATGGCTGTTTATATCAGTATAATCTGTTTTTTAATCTATCTGGGCGTTCTGTTTGTATTGCAGAAAAAAGGCAAATCCTTTAATGTACGTGTAGTGGCCGGTCTGTTCGGCGGTATTATATTTGGTGCGATTTTAAAGACAGTGGCGGATGACGCAGCGGTTTCAGAGAGTCTGCGGTGGATCAGCCTGGTGGGCACCGCATACACCAAGCTTTTAAAGATGATGGTAATCCCGCTGATCTTTGTATCCATTGTGTGTGCTATCATCAACCAGAAGTCAGGCAAGAACCTTGGAAAGATCACGGCCCTTGTACTGGCGATCCTCCTGTCCACAGCCGCGGTTGCAGCAGTGGTAGGCGGCGTTACGGCAACTGCATTTGGCGTCAGCGCAGAGGGACTGGAGATCGGCGAGGCCGAGAGCAAAAAGACATCCCAGCTGGAAGAGAAGGCTCAGGAGGGTATTTCCTTTGAGGATACCATCATTGATATCATTCCTTCCAACCCAATCTATGCCCTGACCGGACAGGGAAATAACGCCACTCTTTCCGTAGTGCTTTTTGCGGCATTCCTTGGAATCGGAGTGATCGGGGTGCGGACCTATGCACCGGAACAGGCGGAGTTTTTCGGGAAGATAATGAACTCGCTAAATACTTTGGTGGTGGAAGTGGTCATGATGATTATTATGCTGACGCCGTTCGGCATTTTCTCATTGATGACCAAGACCATTGCCGGAAGCGATTATACAAGTATCCTGCGACTTGTAACCTTTGTTCTCGCATCCTACACAGCCATATTTGTCATGTTCATCATCCATGGACTGATACTGGCCGCAGTGGGAGTAAGCCCCCTTATCTACTTTAAGAAGGCTATGACAACCCTGATATTTGCATTTACTTCCCGTACCAGTGCAGGAACCCTGCCGCTGACCATCAGGACCCTGACAGATGAGATGGGCGTGGACAACGGAGTTTCCAACCTGGCAGGTTCACTCAGTACTTCCATTGGACAGAACGGGTGCGCGGCTATTTATCCGGCTATGCTGGTGGTCATGGTGGCTCCCGCTGTGGGACAGCCTATTACTCCATCCTTCTTTATACTTATGGTGATCATCATCACCTTTGCGTCCATCGGTATCGCCGGCGTGGGCGGAGGCGCTACCTTTGCGGGTATCACCGTATTATCCGCACTGGGACTTCCTGTGGGTATTGCCGGCCTTCTGGTGGGAATTGAGCCTGTTATCGATATGGCCAGAACAGCATTGAATGTAAGCGATGGCATGGTGACCGGTCTGGTGGCCGCCAAGCTGACTAAGAATATTGATATGAACGTATATAATGACAAATCCGTGAACCTGGAAAAGAAATCCGCCTCAAGCGGGGATTAATGGCAGGGACGGATAACAGAGATCATGAACAGAGATCATGTTCAGGGATCATGAACAGACATAAATGACAGAGGATCATCTGGAAAGGAAGTGTGAACATGGGTAAACGTGTGCTCATAGTTGGAGGGGTTGCAGGCGGGGCGTCCGCGGCGGCCAGAATCAGGCGCCTGGATGCGGATGCGTCCATAACCATATTTGAACGGGGGGAGCATGTATCCTTTTCCAACTGCTCACTTCCCTACTATTTAAGCAGGACAGTGGCGGATAAGGACTACCTGGTGCTGATGACGCCGGAGGGATTTAAGTCCTCCTATGATATTGAGGTGCGTGTGAACAGCGAGGTGTGCATGATCGACCGTACCCTCAGAAAAATACGCGTCAAAGACAGCGTATCAGGCCGGGAATACGAGGAGGCATATGATGAACTGGTGCTTTCGCCCGGATCCTACCCGATCCGTCCGGGGTCCATTGAGGGAGTATTTCTCCCTCATGTGTTCACAGTGCGCAATGTGAATGACATTGCTAAACTGGATCAGTATGTTGCCAGGGAAGAGGTCCGCAGCGTGGTTGTAATCGGCGGCGGTTTTATCGGCCTGGAGGTGGCGGAAAACCTGAAATCAGCGGGAAAGCAGGTGGCAGTTGCAGAGGCTGCCGTCCAGATCATGGCTCCCTTTGACTATGATATGAGCCAGATCCTGCAAAAGGAGCTTTACGACAAAGGGGTGGAACTGGCAGTGGGGGATGGTGTCAAGGCCATCACCCAGGACAAGGTGATCTTAAACTCAGGAAGGGAGCTGCCCTGCGAAGCGGTGGTGCTTTCCATCGGCGTGCTGCCGGAGACAGAACTGGCAAAGCAGGCAGGCCTTAAGATCGGTGAAACCGGCGGGATCATGGTAACGCCGGATTACCGCACCAGTGATCCCCATATCTATGCGGTGGGGGATGCCATTGAGGTTTTCCAGAAGCTGACCCATAAGCCGGTGAAGCTTCCCCTGGCAGGTCCCGCCCTGCGCCAGGCAAGGGCTGCGGCGGATGCCATGTACGGTATAACTAGCAGGAACAAGGGAGTGATCGGCTCCTGCGCCGTTAGGCTGTTTGAGCTGAATGCAGCGGCTACTGGCCTGAATGAACGGACGGCCAAGGCAAATAACATCCCATGTGACTCGGTGTACACCATGTCCATGGATAAGGTGGGACTCATGCCCGGCAGCGCGCCTATGCATTTTAAACTGGTTTTTGAGGTGCCCACAGGAAGGATCCTGGGCGCCCAGGCAATCGGTAAGGGCAATGTGGATAAGCGGATCGATGTGATCGCCGCATTGATCTCCATGGATGGGACACTGGAGGATTTAAAGGATCTGGAACTGTGCTATTCCCCTGTGTTCGGTACGGCCAGGGATGTGGTGAATCTGGCTGCCCTTGTGGGTCTCAATGTGCTCCACGGAGTATTTAAGCAGGTTCATGTAAGTGAAGTGAGGGAACTGGTGGAAAGCCAAGCCTGCATCATTGATGTGAGGGGCAGGGACGAGTTTGAGATGGGACATCTGGTAGGTGCGGTGAACATCCCATTGGGTGAACTGAGGCAGCGGCTGCCTGAGATACCCCATGACAGGCCGGTGTACCTGCACTGCAGAACCAGCCAGAGAAGCTACAACGCCATCATGGCATTAAAGGGCCGGGGGTATGATAATATCATCAACATTTCCGGTTCCTTCCTGGGAATCAGCTGCTATGAATATTTTACAGATGTGACCACTGGGCGGGAGAAGATACTCACAGAGTATAATTTCATGTAAACGCCAAGGGGAATGGGTGTTAAGCTGCAGATTAGAAACTGTGGCTTAGCACCTTTTTATGACGTTGGCAAAAGCATGCAAAGTTAAAAAGATAAAAGATAAAATTTTGGCCAAGCTTTCATAAAATATCTTGCATTCATATTTTTTTTATGCTATACTGTTTAAGCTGTCTGGATTGACGGCAGTTTTAGCATCCGCGTGAGTCAGAACCTTACGGTGAGGGTGCGTTAAACTTGAACAGTGCTGATATCTGTGCGTTCTGGTGACGGCATGAGCCGGCTGCCTGTAATGTACAGAGGCAGATTGGCATACAGGCCGCGGTCGGAAACCGCAACTAATATCAGAGAGGTGAATATCATGAGAGAAGGAATCCATCCAAATTATTACCAGGCAACAGTTGTCTGCAACTGTGGTAATGAGTTCGTAACAGGTTCAACAAAGAAGGACATCCACGTTGAGGTTTGTTCCAAGTGCCATTCATTCTACACCGGTCAGCAGAAGGCTGCTCAGGCTCGTGGACGTATTGACAAGTTCAATCGTAAGTATGGCATGAATGCTAACTAATAGGCAAGAAAAGATGAGGGTTGGGCTTGGCATCAGGCTCAGCCCTTTCTGGTATTACGCCCTGCGGATTTAAGGCGCTTGGCCGATTGATATCTGCGCGGCGTAGTATGGATCTCACAGAAAGGTAAGAAAGGATGAAATATTCGGGAATTGGCGGTCAGGCCGTAATTGAAGGCATCATGATGCAGAACGGCAATGATTACGCCATTGCAGTCCGCAAGCCGGACGGGGATATTGAGGTGAAAAAGGATACCTACGTAAGCATTACCAAGAAGCACAAGTTTCTTGGACTTCCGTTTATCAGGGGTATTTTCAGTTTTATAGATTCCATGGTTGTGGGAATGCGTGCCCTGACCTGGTCCTGCAGCTTTTTTGAGGATGATGAGGAGGCGGAGCCGGGACGGTTTGAGGCATGGCTGGATAAGGTGTTTGGGGAGAAGCTGGAGAGCATACTCATGAGTGTGGTGATGGTATTTTCCTTTGTCATGGCCATCGGCATATTCATGGTGCTTCCCCTGTTCATTGCGCGGATCTGCAAAAGCTTTATTGCCTCGGAGACCGTGATGGCCATACTGGAGGGCGTGATCAGGATCCTTATCTTTATCCTGTATATCAAGCTGGTGTCCAGGATGGAGGATATAAAGAGGACGTTCATGTACCACGGCTCGGAGCACAAGTGTATCAACTGTATAGAACACGGGCTGGAACTGACCGTGGATAATGTAAGGGCCAGCTCCAAGGAGCATAAGCGCTGCGGCACCAGCTTTATCATGATCGTTATGATCATCAGTATCCTGTTCTTTTTGGTGATCCGCGTGGACACCATCTGGCTCAGGATCGTCAGCCGTATTGTTCTGATCCCGGTCATTGCAGGTGTATCCTATGAGTTCCTGCGCTTTGCGGGAAGGCATGATTCCAAGCTGGTGAATGTTTTAAGCCGTCCCGGTATGTGGATGCAGGGGCTGACCACCACGGAGCCTGACGACACAATGATAGAAGTTGCCATTGCCGCGGTTGAAACCGTGTTTGACTGGAGACAATATCTGGATGAGACATTTCCGGGCTGGAGAGAGAACAGCAGCAGGGAAGACTGCAAAGGAGCGGCAGGACATGACCATACAGCAGTTGCTATGGCAGGGTGCGCAGATACTGAATAAGGCAGGAGTGCCGGATGAGGCACTGGATGCCAGATATCTTTTGATGGAGGCGTTTCACTTAAATCTGGCGTCCCTGCTGGCAGTAAAGAACAGGGAACTTCCAGAGGATGAGGAAACCCTGGAAATGCGCAGAACATATGAGGAGTTGATCCGCAGGCGGGCCGGCCGGATCCCGCTGCAGCACCTTACCGGTGTCCAGGAGTTTATGGGGTTTGAGTTCCTTGTGAACGGGCATGTGCTGATCCCGCGCCAGGACACGGAGACTCTGGTGGAACTGGTGCTGGGGGACAGGCGCGGTAAGGACGGGGCCTGGGGCAGAGATAACGCTTACAACAAAAAGACAGACCTTAACAGGGATACCGCGCTTTTGGACGTGTGTACGGGGTCGGGGTGCATTGCCATCAGCCTGGCTCTCATGGGCGGCTATGGGAGGGTTACGGCCCTGGATGTATCTGAGGAGGCCCTGGCCGTGGCCGGGCGGAACGCGGACCGTCTGCTGGAACCATATAAAGGGGAGTTCAGGCTTGTTCACAGCAACATGTTTGAGGGCCTGGGATCAGAAGACAGATATGATATCATTGTCTCTAATCCTCCCTATATACCCAGCTTGGTGATCGAGGAGCTGGAGCCTGAGGTAAGGGACCACGAGCCCAGGATGGCACTGGACGGGACAGAGGACGGACTGAAGTTTTACCGGATCCTGGCCGCGGAATGTAAGGACCATCTGAATCCGGGAGGCAGTGTGTACATGGAGATCGGATATGACCAGGGGCAGGCGGTAAAAGAACTGTTTACCGACCATGGATACGGACAGGTGGAAGTGAGAAAAGATATGGCCGGGCTGGACCGTGTGGTGCGGGCGGACTGGGAATAAGAATGGTACGTAACAGGTAAAGTGATTGGATAGAGGCAGGAGAAAACTATGTTTGATAAGTTAGATGATATGTTGATTCACTATGAGGAACTGATGCTGATGCTGGGTGACCCGGCCGTGACCCAGGATACCAAGCGGTTCACCAGGCTGATGAAGGAGCAGGCTGATCTGGCCCCTATTGTGGATGTCTACAAACAATACAAGCAGGCAAAGCAGGATGTGGAGGACAGCCTTGCTCTTTTGGAGGAAGAAAGCGATGATGAGATGCGCGAGATGGCCAAGGAGGAATTGTCCGATGCCAAGAAGCGCATTGAGGACCTGGAGCATGAACTTAAGATCCTGCTGCTTCCAAAGGACCCTAATGATGATAAGAACATCATCCTGGAGATCCGCGCAGGGGCAGGCGGGGACGAAGCAGCACTGTTTGCGTCCGAGCTTTACCGCATGTATTCAGGGTATGCGGACAGCCAGAGATGGAAGGTGGAGATCGTCAGCCTGAATGAGAACGGGATCGGCGGTTTTAAGGAAGTGGTGGCCATGGTGACGGGAAAGGGCGCATATTCCAAGCTTAAGTATGAGTCCGGCGTACACCGTGTGCAGCGTGTGCCGGAGACTGAGTCCGGCGGCAGAATACACACCTCCACTGCAACGGTTGCCGTCATGCCTGAGGCGGAGGATGTGGATGTACAGATTGACATGAACGATATCCGTATCGATGTAATGAGGGCATCGGGCAATGGAGGACAGTGTGTAAATACCACGGACTCCGCGGTCCGTCTGACCCATATGCCCTCCGGCATTGTGATCTACAGCCAGACTGAAAAATCGCAGCTTCAGAACAAGGAAAAGGCCTTCCGCCTGCTCCGTTCCAAGCTGTATGACATTGAACTGGAGAAACGCCAGAGTTCAGAGGCGGAGGAGCGGCGCAGCCAGATCGGAACCGGCGACCGGTCCGAGAAGATACGTACCTATAACTTCCCGCAGGGCCGTGTCACGGACCATAGGATCAAGCTGACCTTGTATAAGATCGATTCCATTATGAACGGGGATATACAGGAGCTCCTGGATAACCTGATCGCGGCCGACCAGGCGGCGAAGCTGGCAAAGATGAACGAAAATTAGGAAGATACCATGAGCAGTTGTATCATCTGCAAATACAGATGCTGAGAGAAGAAAATAAAGTGCCCGAGATTGGTTTTAACAGCTGATATCGGGCACTTTTTATCCTTTCTGTCAATTGAGTCTTCCATGTTTTCAGGGTTCAGCTGACCGGCTCCGCCTTAAAATACTCCATGCAGAAATCTTTAAACAGACGTCCGGCATTGGACATGCGCCGTTTGGTGTCATAAGAAAGGCTGATGGTACGTTCCAGCACCGGGTGGATAAGAGGAATGCACACAATATCGCGGGGGAGCACGGATCCCAGGGTGATCTCAGGAATGATGGAGATACCTACCCCGTGCCGCATCAGGGCCTCATAGGTGGTGCCGTTGTCACATTCCGCAATGATATTGGGCCGGAATCCGGCTTTTAGGCAATAGAATTCCAGATCCTCCTTTCGGTTGGATGCCACAAAGGGATAGGAAGCAGCTTCCTTGAGATGGATGGAGGTCCGGGAGGCCAGGGGATGGTCTTTGTGGACGGCCAGCACAAAGCGCTCGGTCAGTATGGGGATGACGCAGTTGCCCGCCAGGGGAGTGTAGCTGTCATTGGCGGTAAAGCAAAAGTCGCAGTCATACATAAACAGGTGCTCGGCGCGGATATAGTTGCTCAGCTGCAGCTTGATATAGGGATAGCGCTGGTGAAAGGCAATATAAAACTCAGGCATATAGGAAGAGGCTGCCAGCACCAGGAGCTTGATATTGCCAAAGGGTTCGTTGGACAGCTCGCCCACCTCAGACACCGTGTCGTCAATGAGATTGATGCCCTGGTCGATTTTTTGGTAAAAGATCTCTCCTGCGCGGTTCAGGAAAATGGAGCGGTTACGCCGGTCAAACAAGGGGGTGCCCAGTTCCTTTTCCAGGGCAATGATCGTTTTGCTCAGGGCCGGCTGGGAGATCATCAGTTCGGCAGCCGCCTTTGTCATATTCTGATGTTTTGCCACCACACAGAAGTAGCGGAGCTGCAGCAGTTCCATAGTAATTCCTCCTTGTTTGAAGATCTATAACCTATAAGATATGAAAAACATAAATAAACATATATTAGACAGAATTATAAAAATAGTATATACTATTTTTCATAAAATGAAAAGTGGATTCCCGGAAGAGTTGCATTGAGGCAAGGCAGCCTTCCTTTTTTTGAATCCCGGAATTTTAGCTGTTTAAAGTGATAAAATAAGTGAGTGGAGGAGGAGAAAACATGAGTGTGGAGAATTTGCGGAGCGTAATGCACATTGATCCCCTGAAGGATGTGCTGTATTCCATACCGGACAGCGACAATCACGGGGACCTGCTGATTCGTCCCCAGGGTGGGAGAATGGTGAATGAGCTGGGAGATACGGTCTACATCAAGGATGCATTTGTTCCCTATCACGACCACGAGAAGGGCTATGAGACCTTTCTGATCGATGGGGGGTCTGCCGAGGTCTGTATCAACAAGAAGAAATGTATTATTGAGCGGGGTGACATCGTACATATCCGTCCTTATGTAAACCACGGATACCGCTACCTGGAGGAAAATACCATCTGGAGGGAGATGTTCCAGGACATGGACATGTATAACTGTGTGGAGGACAAACATGTGATCCGTACCTACAGCCCGCAGTACTGGGAGGATGAGGAATTCAAAGCCAGGAGATACACCCTGTTAGGAACCCTGTACAGGGAGGATCCTGTTCCGGAGCCGGCCGGCAAATATGACATTCCTGCCGTACGTCCAAGGGGATGGGCCATTGCGGGGTTCGACATGGAGGGGATCCGGCTGAACCTGAAGGTGGGACGCTGGGAGACGGACGGAGTAAAGGAAATCTGGGAACTCCTTCCCCAAAAGGGGCTTCAGATTGAGTGGAATTATCCATATGCGGGAAATGATGTGTATCTGGTTATGGAAGGTTCTGTCCACGTTCAGGCTGACGGCCATGATTTTGTGGCCAAAAAACGGGATGTTATCAATATCCCGCCTTACTACAAGCACACCCTCACCGTGCTGGAGGAGGGGACGCAGATTTATGCCTACAATGTACAGTCCTATCTGATGCATATCATGGAACGCCTCAACGCAGAGAAGAAGCGCTCTCCTGAAAACCTAAAGGACTGGGGCTATGTGGAGAAGATACTGCGTGAGAACAACTGCTGGATTACCGGGATACGGAAAATAACTGTGTAAAGGATGGAAGGGTATGTTCGATTATAAAATACATATAACGCCGGATGATTATATCCATGAACTGGAGGAAAAGGACTGTAAGGATTATCTTTTTATTGCTCCGGTGGGGGAGACGCTGAACAATGAGATGAGTGATGTGTATTATCAGGAAAATGCTTTTGTCCCTTACCATGAGCATAAGAAGGGGTATGAGACATTTGCCATTGACAGGGGCAGTGTGGAGGTTACCATCAATGGAAAGAGAGCCATAGCAGAGACAGGGGACATGATCCACATTGAGCCGTATATGTCCCATGGATTCCGCTTCCTGGAGGAGGGGACCATATGGCGGGAGCTGTTTTCAGGCATGAACATGTACGGAGGCATCCTGGAAAAGCAGCTCATAGACAGGAGCTATCCTGAAAAACTCCAGGATGATGCATTTATGGCAGAGTACCGTTTGAAGCACCATACCATGCGTCTGGGAGAGCCTGAACCGGAGGTGGTGCCAAAGGAGCAGCTGGCGCAGATCCGGCCCAAGGGAGGGAGCATTGCCAGGTTTGTGTTTGACGGCATTGTGTGCAACCAGAAGGTGGGCCGCCATGAGACGGGCGGGGAAAAGGAAGTCTGGGAATTTGTGATGGAAAAGGGGATCTGTGTGGAATGGGACAGCCCTCATCCTGATTGGGACCTGTATGTGGTGAAGGAAGGCCGCGTGGAAGTGACCGTGCTGGGCGGGACCTTTGTGGCAAATGCCCGTGATATCCTGCATTTTCCTCCATATACCAATTATTCCATGAAAATACTGGATCATGGAACCGTGGTCCATGCTTATAATGTAAAGGCACTGGGACTGCGCCTGGCAGAGATCGTGGAGAAAAAGCTGGAAGGACGTCAGGACCTGGTAAACAACTGGGAGGATGTCAGGGAAATATTCCGGCAGAATAACAGCTGCATCACAAAAATCAGCAGGGTTTAGGCGCGGGCCAAAAGCGTCTTAAACAGTTCCTGCTGTCAGCGAAAAGGGGAAGCCTGTATGGGAAAGTATGTTATAAAACGACTGTTGCTGCTGATACCCATTTTATTGGGCGTAAGCTTTATTATCTTTACAATCATGAATATGATTCCGGGGGATGTGGCTTCCCTGGTTCTGGGGGATAACGCCCCGCTGTCCGCCAGAGAGGAGCTGACCCGGGAACTGGGGCTTGATAAGCCCTTCTGGCTGCGGTATGTGGATTATGTGCTCAATGCCCTTCAGGGGAATTTCGGACTATCCTACCGCACCAGGACGCCTGTGTTTACCGAGATATTTTCCAGGTTTCCAACCACTATGAAGCTGGCCGCGGGTGCCATGCTTTTGTCCGTGGCCATTGGAGTGCCTCTTGGGATCTTATCCGCCGTAAAGCAGTATTCTGCCCTGGACGTTATCAATTCCGTCACAGCCATGTTCTTTTCATCCATTCCCGCCTTCTGGCTGGGCCTTTTGTCCATCCTGCTGTTTGCACTGAAGCTGGGGTGGCTGCCATCCAACGGAGCGGACTCGTTTAAGAGTTTTATCCTGCCCATTGTTACCCTGGCCCTGCCCGGGGCGGCGGAGATCCTGCGTCTGACCCGTTCCACCATGCTGGAAGTCATCCGCCAGGATTATATCCGTACCGCAAAGGCAAAGGGAGCCACCAGCATGGTGGTCATATGGAAGCATGCCCTGAAAAATGCGCTTTTGCCGGTCATCACAGTGGCAGGTATGCATTTCGGCGCGCTGTTGGGCGGTTCTGTGATCACAGAGTCCGTATTCGCCATGCCGGGAGTGGGGACACTGGCCATTGACGCGATCCGGAGCAAGGATACGCCGCAGGTAATGGCCGCCGTGCTGATGTTGGCCGCCCTGTTTTGTATCATCATGCTGATTGTGGATCTCCTTTATGCATTTATTGATCCGCGTATACGTTCAAGATACAGTAAGTGAGGGCAGAAGATATGAGTGGAAAAAGTGAAAAAACAGCTGTGAAGCGGAACAGTCCCGCCTATGAGATCTGGAAACGTTTTAAAAAGAATAAGGCAGCCATGCTGGGCCTTGCCATATTTTCCGTCATGGTGATCCTTGCCGTATTTGCGGATGTGATCTGCGACTATGACACCCAGGTGATCGCCCAGAATGTGGCCAACCGTCTGAAGCCGCCCAGCGCGGCCCACTGGTTTGGAACGGACGCCTACGGCCGGGATATCTTTGCCAGGGTAGTCCATGGGGCCAGGATCTCCATTGTCATCGGGCTGGCTGCCACGGTCGGCAGCGTCTGTATCAGCGGGATCCTGGGGTCGATCGCAGGCTATTACGGAGGCCGCGTGGACAATGTTATCATGCGTGTGCTGGATACCTTTCTGGCAATCCCGGGTGAGCTCCTGGCAATGGCCATTGTGGCTTCCCTGGGGCCCAGCATGACCAACCTGCTGATCGCCGTTACCATAGCAAGGATCCCTCCCTTTACCAGGGTGATCCGTTCCTCCATCCTGACCGTGATCGACCAGGATTACATAGAGGCAGCCATAGCCAGCGGGGCCAGGGATTCCTATATCATTGTAAAACACATCCTGCCCAATGCCATGGGCCCCATCATCATCCAGGCAACCATGGGCGTGGGAAGAATGATACTGACAGCCGCGGGAATGAGTTTTATCGGCATGGGCGTTCAGCCTCCCCTTCCGGAGTGGGGTTCCATGCTGGCAGAAGGGCGGGATTTTATGAGGTACTCCCCGTACATTACCCTGTTCCCCGGCCTGGCCATTATACTGACCTCCCTGGCGCTTAACCTATTGGGAGACGGACTGAGGGATGCGTTAGATCCCAAGCTTAAAAATTAAGGGGGGACAGGTATGTCAGATGCATTATTGGAGATCAAAGATTTAAACATTGTATATCAGACTGACGAGGAGACTGTCCATGCCGTAAACCGTATCAGCCTGACGGTACATACAAAGGAAACCCTGGGCCTGGTAGGTGAGACCGGGGCAGGAAAGACTACTACGGCCCTTGCCATTATGCGCCTCCTTCCGGAGCGTATTGGAAAGGTGGAGCAGGGACAGGTGCTTTTTGACGGGGAAAACCTGCTGGATCTAAAGGAGAGTGAGATGCTGTCCGTCCGCGGACAGAAGATCGCCATGATCTTCCAGGATCCTATGACCAGCCTGAATCCTGTGCTCACAGTGGAGGACCAGATCCTGGAAGTGCTTCAGTTCCATAACCACAACAACCTGAGCCGGGCAGAGATGGGAAAAAAGGTGGAGGAGATGCTGGAACTGGTGGGAATACCTGCTGCCAGGAAAAACTGCTATCCCCATGAATTTTCCGGAGGCATGAAGCAGAGGGTGGTGATTGCCATGGCCCTGGCCTGCAATCCCAGGCTGCTGATCGCAGATGAGCCCACCACGGCTCTGGATGTGACGATCCAGGCCCAGGTTCTGGGAATGATGGAGGAATTAAAGGAACGGTTCGGTACATCCATGCTGCTGATCACCCACGATCTGGGCGTGGTCGCCCAGACCTGCGACCGGGTTGCCATTATGTATGCGGGTGAGATCGTGGAGCATGGGACCATTGAGGATATATTCACGGGGAAGAGACACCATCCCTACACCCAGGGCCTGTTCGGCTCCATTCCCAGCATGACAGGGGATGCCAAACGCCTGAATCCCATTGCTGGGCTGATGCCTGATCCAACCAACCTGCCCCAGGGATGTAAGTTCCACACCAGATGTCCCCACTGCATGGAAGTCTGCAGGCACAGTCTGCCCCCGGTCTGCAAGGAGGGCACCCATGAGATCGCCTGCCATCTGTTTGTTGGTAAGGAGAATGTGACATCTGACGGAGAGGAGGTTATGCGCATATGAGCCGGAACAGCCAGAATACGCCTTTGATCGAGACAGTCCATTTGAAGAAATACTTTGATACAGGTTCCGGCGTGCTTCATGCAGTGGATGATGTGAACCTGACCATCAGCCCCCAGAAGACCCTGGGTGTGGTAGGGGAGTCGGGGTGCGGAAAATCCACCCTGGGCAGGACCATCCTCAGGCTCACACCGGCCACAGAGGGAAAGATACTGTATAATGGAAAGGATATCCTGTCCTGCAATCCCAACCAGCTGAGGGAACTGCGAAAGGAAATGCAGATTATTTTCCAGGACCCCTATTCCAGCCTGAATCCGCGTATGACGGTCAGCGAGCTGATCGCGGAACCCCTGGTGGTCAACCGGGTGATGAAGAATAAAGCGCAGCTTCGGGAAAGGGTGGCGGAGCTGATGGAGACGGTGGGCCTGGCCCCGCGCCTGGAAAGTGCCTACCCACACGAGCTGGACGGCGGAAGGCGTCAGAGGATCGGAATTGCCAGGGCCCTTTCCGTAAATCCCAAGTTTATTGTCTGTGATGAGCCGGTATCGGCCCTGGATGTGTCCATTCAGGCGCAGATCCTCAACCTGCTGATGGATCTCCAGGATAATATGGGCCTTACCTACATGTTTATTACCCATGACCTCTCAGTGGTGCGCCATATCTCTGATGAGATTGCGGTCATGTATCTGGGGCAGTGTGTGGAGCGGTGTGAGTCAAAGGAACTGTTTGACAACCCCATCCATCCCTATACAAAAGCGCTTCTAGATGCCATCCAGGTGCCTGACATCTCACTGAGGGGAAAGAGAAAACCCGTTATCCACGGGGAGGTAACAAGCCCCATTGATCCCAAACCGGGATGTCGTTTTGCAACCCGCTGTCCCCTTGCCACTGACGGATGCTGGGGCAGCCCGGTCCCGCTTCGAGAGGTGAGCGCAGGTCATTTTGTTGCCTGTAATCTTATATAGCAGTGAACTCCCGGAGTCTCCCCGGCGCTCATATCTGCGGCTGATTTCCCGCAGGCCGCACACGAATCGGATCAACGTACACACCGTGTACGCCTCATAAATATGGGGTACACAACACAAATAGGAGGAGAAGTTATGAAAAAGAAAATGTTGAACTGTGCCATTACAGCAGCAGTGCTGGCCTTAACCCTTACAGGATGCGGCGGACAAAAAAGCACGGATGCGCCCGCGTCCTCTGAAAAGACACAGACAGCGGCATCCGGGGAAACCAAGGATTCCCTGACCATTGCGCTGACCAATGAACCCACAACCCTGGATCCACAGCTGGCAGCAGACTCCATCGGAGGCATGATCATCCTCAACCTTCATGATCCGCTGGTGCGCAGGGACGCGGAGGGCAACGTGGTGCCAGGACTGGCGGACTCATGGGATGTGGCGGAGGACGGTTTGTCCATCACCTTCCATCTGCATGAGGGCGTGAAGTTCCAGGACGGTTCCGCCCTGACAGCGGAGGACGTGGCGTTTTCCCTGAACAGGGCCATTGACAAGCCCCAGTCTGAGCTGTACACATCCTTTATGGACAGCGCTGAGGTTGTGGACGAAAACACGGTAAAAGTGAATTTAAAGTATAAGGAGCTGGCAGCGCTCCAGTATCTGACCCAGACTAACAGCGCCATTGTATCAAAGGCATATGTGGAATCTGTGGGTGATGAGAACTACGCTGCAAAGCCAAGCGGAAGCGGTCCATACAAGCTGGTGGAATGGCAGAAGGGAAGCAAGATCATCCTGGAGTCCAACGAGGACTACTATAAGGGTGCGCCGGCCATCAAACACATTGAACTGCGTGTGCTCAAGGAAGCCACCACTGCCATGGTTGCCCTGGAGAGCGGGGATGTGGATCTGGTGCACAATATAGGAGGGCTGGATGTAATGACCGTACAGTCCAACGATAAACTGGGATACCAGGAGACCAACGGCACATCAATCTGGAATCTTGCATTTAATGTAAACGCAGAGCCTTTTAATGACGTAAAGGTGAGAAAAGCCCTGGCTATGTCTGTAAAGCGCGATGATATCATAGCAGGCGCAATGGACGGCGCAGGAATGCCGGCAGAGATCATTCTCACTGACCAGACCACTCCCAACCCGGGCGCGGATACCATTGATACGCCCAAGTATGACCCGGAAGGCGCCAAGGCCCTCCTGGCAGAGGCAGGATATCCCAATGGATTTAAGACCACTATCTCTGTGAGGGAAGATTACACCAAGAAGATCGCCAGCATTGTACAGAGCGAGTGGAAAGAGATCGGCGTGGATGCCGAGATCCAGGTTATGGAACGCGCAGCACTGCTGTCTGATATCAAGGCCGGAAAGCTGGGGTGCTATACGGTTGGGAATGTAAGCATGACCCTGGATTCCACCTTCCTTCTGGGAACATTGTCAACTGACAATATCCCGGATTCCAACATGACATTCTACTCCAATCCCGAGTATGACAAACTGGTGGAACAGCAGGCCAATACAGATGACCCGGATCAGCGTTTGGATCTGATCAGGCAGGCTTTGGACATAGAGGCAGAGGACGTGCCCAGGATCAACCTGTTCTATATGGTGTCCAATATTGCCTACAACAAGGATTTAAACTGCAAGGTATGCCCTGCCATGGAAAGCTACAACTGGTCTGAATTTTCCTGGAATTAAACAGAAACCCGGAATGGTCTCAGCAACCATTTTGGACCTTTTATCAGATGCCTGTATTCCTCTGAGGAGTATGGGCATCTTTTTCTGCGCAGGATGGACCCCGGCTGCATTTTGCCGCGAAGGTTGAATCCCGGCTGCATTTTGGGTATACTGAGGGTAATGTCCCATAAAAAAATTATATGAAAATTTGTCTTTGTCTGTAACGAATCCGGGGGCCGTGACACTAATTAACAGAAGGAGGAAATACATATATGGATTCCATGGAAGAAATCTATTTAAAGCACGGAAAAATGATATATGGTTTTCTCTTGACCCGGACACAGGATCCCGATCTGGCGGAGGAGCTGACCCAGGAGACATTTTACCAGGCGGTAAAGAATATTGGTACCTACAAAGGGAAAAGCAGCGTATCCACCTGGCTTTGCGGCATTGCCAGGAACCTGTGGTATGAGCATTTGCGGAAGCAGAAAAAGCATGTGCCCCTGGAGGAGGCAGCAGAGATACCTGTGGATTCTGCTGAAAAGCAGATGTTCCATTCCTGGGACAGCATCCAGATCCTGAGGCTGGTGCATGGGCTGGAGAATCCCATGCGGGAGGTGATGTATCTCAGGCTGGTGGGAAACCTTACATTCGGTCAGATTGGGGAGATTATGGAGAAAAGTGAGAACTGGGCAAGGGTGACCTATTACCGCGGAAAAGAGCGGGTAATGAAGGAGGCGGAAAAATTATGAACCATAAGATACCATGTGAAGTCATAAGGGATTTGCTGCCTTTGTATGCGGATGGGCTGACCAGTGAGGCAAGCGGGCAGGAGATCAGGGAACACCTGGAGCAATGCGGGGAGTGCAGGGAAATGTACCAGCGCATGAAAAAGGATGTGGAAGGAGAAGGCCGGTCCGCCAAGGAGGAGGGGCAGATCGATTACCTGAAAAAGGTAAGGAGGAGAAACGTAAGGAGTGTGCTGGCAGGAGCCGCGGCCGTATTCCTCCTCACTGTCTCTGTGCTGTTTGTAAAACTGTTTATCATTGGGCTTCCTGCGGATTCCTACATGATCACTTACACCAATGTTAATCATGATCGGGTGCAGGTTGGAGGCGTATTCTATAATTCGGCCTCTGTATACAGCCGCTATAAGGTGGTCTCAGGGGCGGACGGAAAGGATAGGCTGGTAATCTATGCATGCCTGGCATCCCCATGGAACAGGAGCGGGTCCTTTAACCTGGATTTAAAGCTTCCCCAGCCGGGCAGGCAGATGGATATCAACGGCATCACTGTGAAGGGGGACGGTACGGTTGTGAGCCGCCTTGCCAATGATCTGTACGCGGCCAGGAATCCCTATGTGGGGAACATGTCGGCCAATGGAAAACTCGCCGGGCTTCTGGGCATAGGAAAGGAACTGGGAAGCTTTAAAAATGAGCTTCAGACAACAAAAGAGCCCTATGGATGGACCATGAAGTTTGAGGACAGCACATCCAATTCCGCTGTGATGGAAGAAAAGATGCGGGCATATTCCTGTGTGCTCATAGCCCTGACCGGGAATCTGGGGCAGGTTGACTGGACGTACACCGTGGAACTGGAAAGCGGACCCGCCAAGCGCTGCGGCACCATCACGGAGAAGGAGTGTTCCCAGTACGCCGGCGCGCCTGTTAAGTCCTTTGGAGACAGCCCTGAGAAGGTGCAGGAACTTCTGGACCTGATGGGGATCGGGGAGTGAGTGAACAGGCCGGAGGGGGATTTAACGGCCGAATCCGCACAAAAGGCTTGAATAAAAATTAGCAATACTATATAATAATATTATTATAGATGTTGCGGAGGCCGAAATGACAGAAAAGGCAAAGAAGATAACGCTGGATGATATTGCAGCGGAGACAAAGCTTTCAAAGTTTTCAGTGTCGCGGGCAATAGCCGGTAAAAGCGGTGTAAGCAAGGAGACCAGGAAACAGGTGCTGGATGCCTGTGAGCGTTTGGGTTATGTGAGAAAGAAGGCGCAGAACAGCGGTAAAAAGTATGTTTTATTCATTATACCTAAATATGATGCCCAGGATACGGGGTTTTGGATGAAGGTGATGCTGGGGGTGGAGAATGCTCTGGCCCTTATCGGATATTCCCTGCATTTAAAGGTTACATCCGATGTGGAGGACAGCCTGGTGGAGCAGGAGGCGGAGGAAGCGGCAGGGATACTGTTTGCAGGATACAAGAGCCTGTCTTTTGTGGAAAAGGCAGCGGTTTATGACCGGCCTATGATGATCCTGACATACCCTCCCTATAACTTATTTCCCTATGACACCATGCATTTTGCGGACCGGGAGGGCGCCTTCTGCCTGTGCGAACGTCTGATCCGGATGGGCCATACGAGGATCGGCTATTACGGTTCCCTGGAACGGCCGTCCATGAAAAAACGGTTTGACGGAGTCAAGGAGGCAGCTGCCCAGTACGGGGTGGTAATATCCAATATCTGGGATAAAGAAAACTACTTTGAATCCAGTGACCTGGTGCATGAGCTGCAGGATCTAAAAAACAATGGAAGCCTGCCGTCCCTCATTATATGCAGCACGGATACATATGCCCAGTCGCTGATATTCCTGCTGAATAAAATGGGGATTGAAGTGCCTGAGGATGTGTCAGTGACCGGATTTAATAATGATCTGGATGATCATCTTCCCATTCCTCTGACCAGCGTTGGTTTTAACAAAAGAGAGTATGGCAGACTGGTGGTCCATTATCTTATGGACAGGATTGAGAACCCCGGGCTGGCTGTGAGAAGGATTTCCATTGTTCCGCAGCTGGTGCTGGGAGCGACCACAAAGGCAGTTGACTGAGCCGGCTATATCAAGCCCCCTTATCGATCGTAAGAGATTGGTAAGGGGGCTTTTTTGTTAGTCTAACAACTGGAACCTAACATAGATAAAATTAGGTTGTATATTAAATTGACATAGGTTGATTATGATGCTAATATTATTGTATAAAAATAAAAAATTAGCTAATTTTTCCCTGCGAGGAGAGGTGCTTTATGGCAAAAATTCCTTTGTTGGAAATAAAAGGATTAAGGAAGTCATTTAACGGAGTCGAAGTCCTTCACTCAGTGGATCTGACACTGGAGAAAGGAAAAGTAACTGCATTAGTCGGAGAGAATGGAGCGGGAAAATCAACCTTGATGAAGATTCTTATGGGAGAGTACCATGCGGATGCCGGTGAGGTCTTTCTGGAGGGGGAGAAGGTGGTGTTTTCCAATCCCCACCAGGCATTGTCAAGGGGAATATCCATGATCTTTCAGGAAATGTCCCCGTTTCCGGAACTTACGGTGGCGGAGAACATGTACGTGGGGCGGGAGCCTCACAAATTTATCTTTATCAGAAAAAAGGAACAGCGGAAAATGGCGGAAGCCCTGCTGGAACGGCTGGGGATCCATTTAGACCTGGACCGCAAGGTAAAGGACCTTACGGTTTCGGAAATGCAGCTGTTGGAAATAGCCAAAGCCATCTCATATGATTCCAAGATTGTGATCATGGACGAGCCCACCTCGGCGCTGACCGACTCGGAGGTCAGGATTTTATTTGCCACCATCTCAAACCTGAAAAAACATGGTGTGGCAATGGTGTATATTACCCATAAGCTGGATGAACTGGTACAGGTTGCGGACACGGTCTGTGTACTGCGGGACGGCAATATCATCAGTTCCCGCCCGATCCATGAAGTGGAGCAGAATGTCATGATCAGTGAAATGGTGGGGAGGAAGATAGAAAACATATATCCCAGGGTGGAAAAGCAGATCGGGGATGTTGTTTTTGAAGTAAGGGGGCTGGAACGCAGGGGAGAATTCCACGATATAAGTTTTACCATCCGCAAGGGTGAGATACTTGGGCTGGCCGGCATGGTGGGGGCGGGGAGAACCGAGGTAGTGTCCTCCATATTTGGGATCAATCCTTATACAAAGGGAAAAGTCCTGTTAAATGGAGAGGAGATCCATATCAGGTGTCCGCGGGATGCCATGAGATATCATTTCGCATTCATACCCGAGGACCGTGCACGTGACGGACTGAATCTTGTGGGGTCAATCCGATCCAATATGTGCCTGACCATCTTAAAGGGAGTCAGCCGATGCAGGGGGATATTTCCGGATAGTAAGGGGGAACGGGATTGTACGGCAAGGATGATCGAGCAGATGAATATTAAGTCCAACAGCCAGGAACAGCCGGTCAATTCCCTGTCGGGAGGGAACCAACAGAAGATCGTGGTTGCAAAATGGCTTTTGACACAGCCTGATATTGTGTTTTTGGATGAACCCACAAGGGGAATCGATGTGGGAGCTAAATTTGAGATCTATCAGCTGATCCAGGAACTGGCAAAGGAGGGGAAGGCGGTTCTGATGATATCATCGGAGATGCCGGAACTCCTGGGCATGTGTGACAGGATCGTGGTTCTTAAGGAGGGGCGCCTTGCTGGGGAGCTGCTTGCGCAGGATGCCACACAGGAAAATATTATGGCCGCCATTGTAAAAGAATAATGTCTGAGGAGCGAGGTTATGTTGAAATCGAAAGATAAGAAGCCGGATATTAAAAAAATTGTTTCAAAAATGGGAATTGTGTTTGTGTTGATCGCACTGATCATACTATGGTCCAGTCTGTCCCAGTCCTTTTTCACTGTAAATAATCTGCTTTTGATCATTAAGCAGGTCAGCTTATACAGTATCCTGTGTGTGGGAATGACCATCGTGCTGGTCACAGGGGGAATCGACCTTTCCATTGGATCTATTGTAGCGCTGTCCGCGGTATTTGCAGCCCGCTATTGCTCGGGTGATCATCTTAATATGCCCCTGTATATACCTATTATAATCGCCGTTTTGATCGGCACTGCATGCGGGGTCATCAACGGACTGGGAGTTGCCTATGCAAAGATTCCCCCGTTTATCATGACCATGTGCATGATGCTTGCGGCCAGAGGAGCTGCTTATGTGTACACCAACGCAAAGGCGATCTTTAATCTCAATGAAAGGTTTGTCAATATATCAAACGGTTTTTTGGGAAGGACCTATAATGCGGACGGGATCATAGATAATTATGGAATCCCCTACATGGTTTTTTATTTTGCAGGAGCTGTGATCATCGGAGTATTGATCCTTCATTTTACCACATATGGGCGTAGGATTTATGCGTTGGGAGGCAATAAATCCGCGGCAAGGTACTCGGGTATCAACACGCAGCTCATAGAATGCTCCGCCTATGCGATCAGCGGACTGTGCGCCGGAATCTGCGGCTTTCTGATGGCAAGCCGTATTTCCTCAGGCAATGCCAATTCCGCCAGCGGCTATGAGATGACCGTTATCTCCGCCGCAGTGATCGGAGGCGTTTCACTTTCCGGAGGAGTAGGCACCATGTACGGGGCAATGGTGGGCGTGCTGATCGTGGGTGTTATCAGCAACGGAATGGATATCCTGGGAATTAACACATACTTTCAGCAGATTCTGCAGGCAGTCATCATATTCGTTGCCGTATATATTGATGTGCGTGTAAATGGAAAAAAGAAATAAAAAGCAAAGTGTACTCTGGAAGATTCCAGAAGTACACCAAAATAAAAGGAGGAAAAAGATGAAAAAATTATTAGCAGTGGCAATGGCGGCAACTATGGTGCTTGGCCTGGCGGGGTGCGGTCAGAAGAATGAACCGGCTCCTGCAGCGCAGGCATCAACTGCAAAGGAGACATCAGAGGAAAAGGTTACAAAACCAGAGGAAACCACAGCAGGTGAATCAGCTCAAACGGAAAAAAGCGATGGAAGCCTGGGAAAAATCTTGTTTCTTCAGACACACAACAACAATTCCTTTATGTCATATATGGGGGAGGTCTTTGTGGAGGTTGCCAACGAAAACGGATTTGAGTGTGATCACCTTACCGCTGATTCCGATGAGGCAAAGCAGCTGTCCCAGATCGAGCAGGGAATTGCCAGCAAGGAATATGTGGGCATTGTGTGCGACTGTACAGGTGAGGGCGTGACCCTGGGATTTAAAGAGGCCAAGGAAGCCGGTATGTTTGTTATGACGTTACATGAAGGAGTGGAAGATAATACATATGTTGACTGTGTAGTGGCCTGCAGCCTGGCCCAGACCGGATATGAAGCCATCAGCCTGGAAGTAAAAGAACTGGGAGAAGCTTTTAACCTGGCAATTGTAAACGGCTCGGAAGGACATGGCGCAACCGTGGCGATCCGCAAGGGGTATGACAAGGCACTGGCAGAGTATCCCAATATCAATGTGGTGTTTGACGGAGCAGGCAACTGGAACGCAGAGGATGCCATGGCATTGACAGAAACCTGGTTTTCATCAGGGACCAAGATTGATGGCGTGGTGTGTATGAATGATGGTATGGCTACTGGTGTACGGCAGGTTATGAAGGACAACGGAGTGCTTGGAACCCTGCCCATTTATTCAAATGACTGTGAGCTGGATACGCTGGATGCGATCGAAGCAGGTGAACAGAGAGGTTCCTTTGATATGAACGCGCAGTCACAGTGTGAGGCGGCAGTGGAGGCAATGAAGACCCTGGTAACAGGCGGAACATTGAAGGAAAAGGAAATCTATGTGGATCCGCTGCTGGTAACAAAGGAAAACCTTCAGGAATACCGCGAGAGCCATGGCGGGAATTATTAATACCAAATAGGACAAACAGCATGAAAAAGACGATCTTGATGTTGGGGACATTTGACTCCAAGGGAAAGGAATTTGATTATCTGTACCGGGAACTTGAGAGAAGGGGAGCGGACATAATTGCCATGGATGTGGGTATATTTGAACCTGTGGGTTCGTTCCCTGTCCGGATAGCAGCGCAGGAGGTAGCTCTTGCAGGGGGTGTGCCCCTGGAAGAACTGAGGAAAAAGGGGGACCGCGGCTGGGCCATGAAGATCATGTGCCTTGGCGCCCGTAAGATCGCGGTGGGATTGGAGGCGGAACATTCCATCCAGGGTGTGATCGGTATGGGGGGAGGCGGAGGAACATCCATTGCAGCCACAGCCATGCAGGGCCTTCCATTGGGGTTCCCCAAGGTGTGTATTACTACACTGGCGTCAGGGGATACAAGGGAGTATGTGGGTACCAAGGACATTGTGCTGTTCCCGTCCATTGTGGATATCTGCGGGCTGAACCGTTTTTCCAGGATGATCATATCAAGGGCAGCCGGAGCGGTCTGGGGGATGATGCAGTATGATTTTATACCGGATGGGAACGATAAACCCATTATCTGTATTTCTATGTTTGGAAATACCACTGCCTGTGTGGAAAAATGTGCTGCCCGTTTGGAAGAAGCCGGGTATGCGCCCATCATCTTCCATGCCACGGGCAGCGGCGGGCGTTCCATGGAGGAACTGATTATGGGCGGGCACTGCGCCGCATGTCTGGATATCACCACCACGGAATGGGCGGATGAGATCTGCCATGGAATTCTGTCCGCAGGGCCCCAGCGTCTGGATGGCCCAGCAGCTGCCGGGATTCCCCATGTGATCGCTCCGGGATGTCTTGACATGGTCAATTTCGGATGCCGGGACACTGTCCCTGAAACATACATAAAAGCAAAACGCATATTTTATGAGTGGAATCCTATGGTAACCCTTATGAGAACCGATAAAAAGGAAAATGCGGCCCTGGGGAAAATACTTGCGGAAAAGGCCAATAAGTCTGACTCCCCTGTTGCCTTTATCCTTCCTCTGAAAGGTGTATCCATACTGGACGGAGAGGGGGAGGCGTTTTGCGATTGGGAAGCAGACCGGGTTTTGTTTGATGCGATCCAACGCAGTGTACATAAAGACATTCCTGTTGTTAAGGTGGATGCCAATATCAATGATGATTTGTTCGCTGAGCAGGCAGTTAAGCTGCTGCTTAAGATCATGGATCATAATAAAACTGATTAAGGAAAGGAAGTAAAATAGTATGATAATTAGACGAGAGGAAATACTTCGCAGGCTTCGCCGAAATATCAGTGAAGGGCGCCCCATTATTGGCACAGGGGCAGGTACGGGAATCAGCGCCAAATTTGAGGAGGCAGGAGGAACGGATTTAATTATCGTATATAACTCCGGGCGGTACCGCATGGCGGGCAGGGGGTCAAGTGCCGGATTGCTGGCTTATGGGGACGCCAACCAGATTGTAATGGACATGGCGGGGGAGATACTTCCAGTGGTTAAAGACACACCGGTCCTGGCGGGAGTTAATGGAACGGACCCGTTTAAGGATATGACCTGCTTCTTGAAAAAAGTACGGGATGTGGGTTATTCAGGGGTCCAAAATTTCCCCACAGTAGGCTTGTTTGAGGGAAGGATGAGACAGACCTTTGAGGAGACTGGGATGAGCTACAACCTAGAGGTAGAAATGATTCGTATTGCCCACGAAATGGATTTATTTACAACGCCATATGCATTTAACCCTGATGAGGCGGTCAGGATGGCAAAGGCCGGTGCGGATGTGATCGTAGCACACTGCGGCTGTACGGTGGGCGGCTCCATTGGGGCCGAGTCCATTATGGATCTGGATATTGCGGTAAAGACCGTACAGGAAATACATGATGCTGCAACATCTGAGCGCAGCGATGTCATAGTCCTCTGTCATGGAGGGCCGATTTCCAGTCCCGAGGATGCCAAATATGTCCTGACCCACACAAAGGGGGTCCATGGCTTTTACGGCGCGTCCAGTGCGGAGCGTCTGCCGGTGGAAGTGGCCATCAAGGGTCATATTGAGAAGTTTAAAGAGATTACTTTTTGATTGAAAACCGGTTAACCGGACAGAGGAGGCGCTTTGCCCTTAAAAGGGAAAGCGCCTCTTTTTGTGGAGGAAGGCTGCCGCCTTACAATTTTATGAATAAATTTGCAGTGTTACATAAAACGGGGTATAATCCTTTGGAAATGAGATACTATACAGTGATGATCCCGAGAACTGTTTGAAGGGATATGGACAAAGGAGAAAGAAAATGAGGAGAAAAGTTGCAGTTTTACTTACAGCGGTGTGCATGCTTTTTACAGCGTGCTCACCTTCAACGGCCGGCGGGGACAGATTGGCCCGGACCACAGAGGAGGATCAGGCAAATGACGCCGCCGCAGCAAATAACACGGAGGAACCGTCCGCTGAGAACCGGGCCGATGCCGCTGCGGCCGATGACACTGACAAAATGTTCAGGATCTCAGGTATTCACGAAACGGATGCCAGGGATATGTTCAGGAAGTTTGTTGGCCATATAACTGCGGACGAAAAGGAGGAGGCCAGCGCTATGATCCGTTTCCCCAGAAAGATCGTGTTCCCTGACAGGGAGATAGAGGTACAGGATGCAGAACAGTTTCTGGATTACTATGACCAGGTGTTTACGGAAGACTTCAAGGAACGGCTGTCCAGGGATTTGGATGGCGAGCTGTTTGGCAATTACATGGGAGTTGCCCTGGGGAACGGTGAGGTGTGGCTGATGTCCTCTGAGGGTACGATCCGGGTGGAGACCATTAACAATGGCGGGGAGTGCAGTGTCCTCTATCCGGGGGAGCCGGGAGTACAGCCGGAATGACCGGGATGGAATAATATTAAGTCTTCCTGAATAATAACGAAATATTTATCAGTTTATTTGAAAAAATAAAGATAGTATGGTATATTGGACAAAGAAAAATAGAGCGAATGAGGTATGGGCACTGCTCATAGCGAAGGAGGAAAAATGAAAGGGATTATACTCGCCGGAGGAAGCGGGACACGTTTGTATCCTCTGACCAAGGTAACCTCGAAGCAGCTGCTTCCAATTTATGATAAACCAATGATCTATTATCCGCTGTCAGTTCTTATGAACGCAGGGATCAGGGATATCCTGATCATCTCCACTCCGGATGATACACCGCGTTTTGAGGCGCTGCTGGGGGACGGGCATCAGTTTGGCATTCGTTTGTGCTATGCGGTGCAGCCCAGCCCGGACGGACTGGCTCAGGCATTTATCATCGGGGAAGAGTTTATTGGCGGCGATTCTGTGGCCATGGTACTTGGGGACAATATTTTCCATGGACAGGGGCTTACAAAGCGACTGCGTGCGGCCGCGGCTAAAGAGACAGGGGCAACTGTGTTCGGTTATTATGTGGACGACCCTGAGCGGTTTGGCATTGTGGAGTTTGACAAGGACGGAAAGGCTGTGTCCATTGAGGAGAAACCCGCCCGGCCAAAATCCAATTACTGTGTGACCGGCCTTTATTTTTATGACAACCGGGTGGTGGAGTATGCCAGGAACTTAAAGCCTTCAGCCAGAGGTGAGCTGGAGATCACGGACCTGAACCGCATTTACCTGGAAAACGGAGAGCTGGATGTGATCCTGCTGGGCCAGGGCTTTACCTGGCTGGATACGGGAACCCATGAATCCCTGGTGGAGGCCACCAATTTTGTGAAGACAGTGGAAACCCACCAGCACCGCAAGATCGCCTGTCTGGAGGAGATCGGATATCTCAGGGGCTGGATCACCAGGGAACAGGTAATGGAAACCTATGAGGTCCTTAAAAAGAATCAGTATGGAAAATATTTAAAGGATGTTCTGGATGGCAAATATGTGGATAAGATCCATCCCCAGGATATCTAAAGGGACGGACGATCCAAAGCGTTCGCAACAAGGAGGAAGCATAAGATGAAGATCATCGTAACCGGCGGTGCCGGTTTTATTGGAAGTAACTTTGTACACCATATGGTGAACCGGTACCCGGATTACCAGATCATCAACCTGGACTTGCTGACTTATGCAGGTAATCTGGAGAACTTAAAGCCGGTAGAGGACAAGCCTAACTACAAGTTTGTAAAGGGTGATATTGCCGACAGGAAGTTTATCTTTGACCTGTTTGAAAAGGAAAAGCCGGATGTGATCGTTAACTTTGCGGCGGAAAGCCATGTGGACCGCTCCATTACGGATCCCGAGAGCTTTGTAAGGACCAATGTTATGGGAACCACCACACTGTTGGACGCATGCCGCACCTATGGCATTAAGCGTTATCACCAGGTGTCCACTGATGAGGTGTACGGCGACCTGCCTTTGGACAGGCCAGACCTTTTCTTTACCGAGGAAACGCCTCTTCACACATCCAGTCCCTATTCCTCATCCAAGGCCGGTGCCGACCTGTTTGTGCTGGCTTACCACAGGACCTATGGACTGCCGGTGACTGTTTCGCGCTGCTCCAATAACTACGGCCCTTATCATTTTCCGGAAAAGCTGATCCCTCTTATTATCAGCCGTGCCCTGGCGGATGAGGAGCTTCCGGTATACGGCACCGGCGAAAATGTAAGGGACTGGCTTCATGTGGCGGACCACTGTGAGGCCATAGACCTTGTGATCCATAAGGGACGGGAAGGTGAAGTATATAATATCGGCGGACATAATGAGCGCACCAACCTGGAAGTGGTCAAGACCATACTGAGGGCTCTGGACAAACCGGAGAGCCTGATCAAGTTTGTCACGGACCGTCCGGGACATGACATGCGTTATGCTATTGACCCAACTAAGATCGAGACAGAGCTGGGCTGGAAGCCGAACTATAATTTCGATACAGGAATTGATCAGACCATAAAATGGTATCTTGAGAACCAGGAATGGTGGAAGAATATTTTAAGCGGTGAGTACAGCAATTACTTTGATAAGATGTACGGCAGCCGCCTGTAAAGCTGTGCAGAACTGTGTAAAACTACGCAGAACCGTGCAGAAACTGTATTGTTGGAATAGTTACCAATATAGTTGAATGTTGTGGATGTGGCTGACGGAGGACATGAACGCCCGGGAAAGATTTCCCAAAGGGCGTACCGGTTTTCTGCCAGCCTTTATTAAGAACGGAGGGAATTGTATTATGAAAGTTCTTGTAACAGGTGTAAAAGGGCAGCTGGGATATGATGTGATGAACGAACTGGCTTCACGGGGGATTGAAGGCATTGGCGTGGACGTGGAGGAGATGGATATCACTGACAAGAAAGCCTGTGAAACCGTGATTTCCGATGTAAAACCAGACGCAGTTATCCACTGCGCAGCATATACTGCAGTAGATGCTGCTGAAGATAACCTGGAGCTGTGCCGCAGGGTCAACGCTGAGGGGACCCGCAATATCGCCAAGGTTTGCAAGGCACTGGACATCAAGATGATGTATATCAGCACGGATTATGTGTTTAACGGTGGCGGTGAGCGCCCGTGGGAGCCGGATGACCACAGGGAACCGCTCAATGTCTATGGCCTGACCAAGTACGAGGGTGAGATCAGCGTGGAGCAGAACGTGTCCAAATACTTTATTGTGAGGATCGCCTGGGTATTTGGGGTTAACGGTAAGAATTTCATTAAGACAATGCTGCGCCTGGGGAAAGAAAAGGGTGCGGTAAGCGTGGTGGACGATCAGGTGGGTTCCCCTACCTATACCTATGATCTGGCCCGCCTTCTGGTGGATATGATACAGACAGACCGCTATGGCCGTTATCATGCCACCAATGAAGGGATGTGCAGCTGGTATGAATTTGCCTGCGAGATCTTCCGCCAGGCCGGTATGGACCGGGTGAAGGTGACGCCCGTGGACTCGTCCGGATTCCCGGCCAAGGCAAAGCGCCCTCAGAACAGCCGTATGAGCAAAGAAAAACTGACGGAAAATGGATTTGACAGGCTGCCGGCCTGGCAGGATGCCCTGGGCCGTTACCTGGAGACTTTAAAAGAGAATGGTATGATGTAGTACCGTAATTTATATAAGACAGTGCCGGGGGAATATGACAGCAGCCAAAAAAGAGACAGGGAGGAATTAAGAATCAATGGGTAAATATTTTGGTACGGACGGTTTCCGCGGGGAAGCCAATGTGGATTTGACAGTGGAACATGCCTACAAAGTGGGCCGTTTTCTTGGATGGTATTATGGACAGAAGACTCCGGATGAGAGATGCCGGGTCGTCATCGGAAAGGATACCAGACGAAGCAGTTATATGTTTGAGTATTCCCTGGTTGCAGGCCTTACGGCTTCCGGCGCAGATGTGTATCTGCTCCATGTGACCACAACCCCCAGCGTGTCCTATGTGGTGCGCACCGAAGGTTTTAACTGCGGCATTATGATCTCCGCCAGCCACAATCCATTTTATGACAACGGTATAAAAGTTATCAATGAAAAGGGTGAAAAGCTGGAGGAATCAGTAATCCTGGAAATCGAAAAATATCTGGACGGGGAGATGGGCGAGATCCCTCTGGCCAGGAAGGAAAATATTGGCCGCACCGTGGATTTTGCCGCAGGCCGCAACCGCTATATCGGCTACCTGATCTCCATTGCCACCCGTTCCTTTAAGAATATGAAGGTGGCCCTGGACTGTGCCAACGGCAGCGCCTCCGCCATTGCTAAGAATGTATTTGATGCATTGGGCGCAGAGACCCACGTGATGAACAATGAGCCCAACGGCCTGAATATAAACACGGACTGCGGTTCCACCCACATCCAGTATCTCCAGAAGTTTGTGACAGACAACAAATGCGACCTGGGATTTGCCTATGACGGTGACGCGGACAGATGCATTGCAGTGGATGCCATGGGAAATGTGGTGGACGGCGATGTGATCATGTACATCTGCGGTAAGTATATGAAAGAGCAGGGAACCTTGTTTGACAATACGGTGGTCACCACCATTATGTCCAATTTCGGCCTTTATAAGGCATTTGAAAGGGAAGGCATCTCCTATGTGAAGACAGCTGTGGGCGACAAGTATGTGTATGAAAACATGGCGGCTACAGGCAACTGCCTGGGCGGAGAGCAGTCCGGACATATCATTTTCAGCAAACATGCCACCACAGGTGACGGGATCCTTACATCTCTGAAGGTGATGGAGGTAGTACTGGAGAAAAAGCAGCCTCTGGATAAGCTGGCGTCAGAGGTTGAGATCTATCCTCAGGTACTTAAAAACGTGCGTGTAAAGGATAAAAAGGAGGCCCAGGATGACGGGGCTGTCCAGGCAGAGGTTGCCAGGGTGGCTGAAAGTCTGGGCACTGACGGCAGGATCCTTCTGCGCCAGTCCGGTACGGAACCGGTGGTGCGCGTTATGGTGGAGGCCCCGGCTCTGGATCTATGTGAAAAATATGTGGACCAGGTCATTGACGTGATGAAGGGCCAGGGACATTGTGTGTAAGGATACGGACTTGATATGGGCTGTGGCAGTCTGCTGTTTTAGCGCGGGCTGCGGCAGCCTTTTTAAGCCCAACTCCCTGAATATGGTGGAAAACAGCATCTATTTATAAAACAGAGGAATGAAAGGTATAACTATTGAGAATAGCAGAGAAATGTATCTGTATTGTCAGATATTTTGAAATATGCTATAATAAGTTAACGTTGCGAAAAAGAACAGCGATTTTAAAAGTAAAGGAATGATGTGAAGTGGGGCTGAATCAGTAAGAGTAGTACTGTTCATCGTCCGCCGTTACGGCGTAATTGAGCGACTGCCCGGTACGGGCTGAGGAAGAATACCGTAGGATTGGCATGCTGCAATTAAACTGATGAACAGAATGGAGGAAATGTTATGTTAAATTATAAGAGATATAAGAGAGTCCCTGTTGTAGAGTTTCCGGAGCGCACCTGGCCGGGCAAGGAGATTATGAAGGCGCCGGTATGGTGCAGTGTTGACCTGAGGGACGGAAACCAGGCCCTGGTAGAGCCCATGGTGGTGGAAGAGAAGGTGGAGATGTTTAATCTTCTTGTGAAACTGGGCTTTAAGGAGATCGAAGTGGGCTTTCCCGCTGCTTCGCAGATTGAATATGACTTTTTACGCACACTGGTTGAGCGCAAGCTGATCCCGGATGATGTGCAGATACAGGTTCTTGTACAGTGCCGTGAACACCTGATCAAGAGGACGTTTGAGGCATTGGATGGAATTAAGAAGGCGATCGTACATATTTATAATTCCACCTCCACCTTACAGAGGGATGTGGTATTCCACAAGGACAGGGAAGACATAAAGGATATTGCTGTGATCGGCACCAAGATGGTCCAGCGGTATGCGGCTGAGTGCGACACCCAGATCCGCCTGGAGTATTCTCCTGAGAGCTTTACTGGCACGGAACTGGAATTTGCCCTTGATATCTGTACGGCTGTTCAGGAAACCTGGGGCGCCACCAAGGAGAATCCCATTATCATCAATCTTCCGTCCACGGTTGAGATGACAACTCCCAATGTGTATGCGGACCAGATCGAATGGATGAATACACATTTTAAGAACAGGGAAAGCATTATCTTAAGCGTACATCCCCATAATGACCGCGGAGAGGGTGTTGCGTCCACGGAACTTGCCCTTTTGGCAGGAGCGGACCGTGTGGAAGGAACTCTGTTCGGTAACGGAGAGCGCACCGGTAATGTAGATATCCTGACTGTTGCCTATAATATGTTTTCACAGGGCATTAACCCTGAACTTAATATTGAGAATATCCGTGAGATCGCAGAGATCTATGAGCGCTGTACCAAGATGGATATTCCGCCCAGACATCCCTATGCGGGCAAGCTGGTGTTTACTGCATTTTCCGGTTCCCATCAGGATGCCATCAACAAGGGCATGCAGGCTCTTCACGAGAGGAACGGGGAGTACTGGGAGGTGCCTTACCTTCCCATCGATCCCAGCGATATCGGCAGGGAGTACGAGCCCATTGTACGAATCAACAGCCAGTCCGGCAAGGGCGGCGTAGCTTTTGTAATGGATACCTTCTATGGCTTCAAGCTTCCAAAGGGTATGCACAAGGAGTTTGCGGATGTGATCCAGAAGATTTCCGAGCAGCAGGGTGAGGTTGCGCCTGAGCAGATCATGGAGGAATTCAAGAAAAGTTATCTGGATCGCAAGGAACCAATGCATTTCAGGAAATGCCGTATTACAGATACAGAGACAGGGGATGGCGAGTTTGCAACACTGGCTAAGGTCACCTATATGGATCATGGTATTGAGAAGACCTTTGAGGGCGTTGGAAACGGACCCATCGATGCGGTTCAAAGAGGTATGGAGGATGCCCTTGGCATCCAGATCAAGGTTTTGGACTACAGCGAGCATGCACTGGCATCCGGTTCCGGGGCAGAGGCTGCTTCCTATATCCATCTGGTAGACCAGACCACTGGCAAGGCCACTTATGGCGTTGGCATCAGTTCCAATATCACAAGGGCCTCCATCCGCGGCATATTCAGCGCCGTGAACAGATTATTCTATTAAATACAGGACCAGCTACAGGATCAGACATAGGAATTGAGGTCAGGGGACCGGTATCTCCCAGGGGAGGCCGGCCCTCTTTTTTGTAATTTTCCTTTTCATACAGGGTAATTGCTGGTACAATAATAAAATCAGCTAAATTTGGAATACGAACATAGAATAGGAGACTCACAGCAGATGAACGGAATCAAACTAGTAAAACACGGGGCATTGTCAGTCCGGGAGATGGCATTTTGCGGTTTATTTACAGCGCTGATCGCAACCGGGGCATTTATACAGATCAACATACCGGTGCAGCCCTTTCCCATGCATTTCACCCTGCAGTTTTTCTTTGTGCTGCTGGCGGGATTCCTTTTAGGTCCGCGGCTGGGTACCCTCAGTGTCTGTATCTATCTGGCAGTGGGTCTGGTGGGGGTTCCCATTTTTGCCGCAGGAGGAGGCCCGGCCTATCTGGTCCGGCCCACATTCGGATTCCTCCTGGGATTTGCCTTTGCCTGTTATGTGACGGGCAGTATTGCCAGGCTTTCCCAGCGGACAACCGTAAGATGGTATCTGTTTTCCGCTTTCTGGGGCATGATCGTCATGTATTTGTCCGGAATGTTTTATTTTTATTTTATCAGCAATTTTGTCATCCATATGCCTGTAACCTGGAAGCTGGTGTTTATCAACTGTTTCCTGCTGACCGTGGGCGGTGATTTCATATTATGCGTCATGGCAGCAGTGCTGGCAAGGCGGCTTAAGCCCATTGTCCGGATGTTTGACTGACCGGCGAAAGATGGGACAAAAAGGGGGAAACATTAAAATGCTGCCACAGGCGGGATATAAACCGCTTATGGCAGCATTTTTGCGTGGTATTTTTGCATGGTATACCAGACGGTGTACGTTCCGGTTGTTATAAGGCTCCAATCCTGGCGGGATTAAGGCCCGCCGGACTGCCTCACGGGTCAGGAGGCAGGTTTGGCACTGGGTCAGGAGGCAGGCTTGGCGCCGGATTGTTTGAATTCCAGGTTGTCAAAGGAGAAGGCAGCGCACACGCCGGAGCTGTCCTCCATATAATCCATGGACACCCTGTCCCCTGGCTGGGTCAATGCCAGTTCATTGCTGAGTTCATAGGATACGGTGAAAATGTGGTCCTTTTGCTCTTCCAGGATCACCTTGTAGGTGATGGTGTCGTCAATGGTCTCGCTGGCGATCCGCAGCACGGTTCCCTTGATGGCGGATGTGGCCTGACCTGTGGAAATGTTGCTGTTGGCAGTGCCCTGGACCTGACGGAAATTGCGCAGAGCGCTGTCAATGGTCTCTCCGGTACCCACATTGGTGTAGTTGGAAACAGACACAAATGCATACTGCTTGATCAGGCCCGCATTGTCCTTAAGGGTCATAAAATAGGTGGGCTGTCCGTCCATATTGATGATCATGGGGAAGGAGGCTCTGTATCCGTACTGCTGAACCTTGCCCTCGGCTGAACTCTGGGCAGCCATCTCCGTGGCGCCGCTCATCTGGTAAATATTAGATTCCTTTGTGACCATATCCACCAGGATAAAACCGATGGCGGACTCATCGGAGCCCACACTGGTAAGACCCGTAAACAGGTAACAGCGGGAGCCGTTGTAAATGATGATATCACCCTGGCTGGGGCGGAATTTATCCTGGTTGGAGAAGTTGAAGATGCCATGGACATACATACCCTGGTTCTGTATCTGCTCCATCACAAAGCGTTCAGGCTGCACGCGGTCTACCCATTCCGGCAGACTGTCAATGGTGTAATGGGTTGTCTCACCTGTGGTGGCATTGACTGTCAGCACTCCGGTGGCCTCGGGCAGATTAAAGAGCCAGCGGTTTTTATAAGTGGAAATGACCCAGTAGGGCACGCCGTTATCGTCCAGCTCAAAGGAGTAGTCCGTCAGCCCTTTAAAAAGTCCGCCTCCAAATAAGCGCACATGACGATTCAAGTCATCCAGGATATAGGCGTTTGCCTGGTACTTGATCTTGTGGTCCGTTACCAGGGTGACATCGCTGACATCACTGGCCGATACCACAATGTATCCCGCAGAGCCGTCCATGTTCTTAAGCCATTTAAAGAAGCCGGAGTGCTCCAGGGGAACCACCCATACCAGCTTGTCATTCACCTTCTGGATCACAGGGGTGCCCAGTACCACCTGGCTGCCCAGTCCCGGGTTCTCACCCACCTTTTTGTCAGCCAGTTCCTTGGCCAGACTCTTGTCCACAATGGGGAGCTGGTTTAAGGCCAGGGGCTGGACCGTGTCCGTAAATTCCGACACCACCGGTGTTCCCAGCTGGTCGCGGTATGCCTTGTAGTTGAACAGGGGCATGGATAGCACGGTCGCTGCAAAATACAGGACCCACAAAATGGCCAGCAGGACAAAACCTGTCTTGTAGCCTTTTACGCTTTTGTCAAGGGTTATCTGGGGACGGTAAAATTCATTGCTGGTAATGCGCAGGCTTCCAAGGGCCACGAAGAAATTCAGCACCACATAACAGCTGATGATAAAGCACCAGGAAAATGCACCGTCAGGGTACAGGGGGTTTAAGTTTGGACCCTGGAAGATGATCAGCGCCGCAAAGACGAGGGTCAGAACCAGGTTCAGTAAAAACTGAGTCTTTTTTTTCATGTGTTTCCTCCATAATTTTAACGACTTTTTAACAAAGGTCATACTATTGATTATATAACATGCTGGAATAATTACAAGGGGGAATGGATGGTATGTAGTGCAAAGCCATACCGGATGACCATAAAAAATGCTTTGCAAACCTGCCGGTCAGTGATAAGATGTTATAAAAAGTAAGCAGCAGGAGGCCCGTAAGGCTTGAGAAGGACAATAGAGACACCACATAAATATAAGATGATATTCAGTGATATTGACGGCACATTATTAGACAGCAGCCATCAGGTGCCGGAGGAGACCCGGCAGGAGATCCTTAAACTGGAGCGGGAGGGAGTCCCGTTTATCCTTGTTTCAGCCAGGATGCCGGATGCCATGACCACCATACAGGACCAGATTGGAAACAGTGCTCCCATGGTGTGCTACAGCGGAGCGCTGATCCGGGATGAAAGGGGTGAAAACCTGTACAGCTGTCAGATGGACCTGGGTGTGGCTATGGAAATCAAGGAACTATTGGACAGAGAGTATCCACGGATCTGCTGCAATACCTACGGGGGCAGCAGATGGGTGGTGGATGATGATAAAAATCCCTGGGTGATGAAGGAGGAAGCCATCACCGGCCGCAAAGCGGAGCGCGGCGATATGAAGGTTGTATTTACAGCAGACCAGGGGATCCATAAGTTCCTGCTCATGGGAGACCATGAGGAGATAGAACGGCTGGAGGGATGCCTTAAGAGAAAATATCCCCGGCTTTCCATTGCCACCTCCTCACCTGTGTATATGGAAGTGATGGACGGAAAGGTAAAAAAATCAGAGGGGGTGCGATTTCTGTGCAGCTATTTCGGGGTAGGGATGGATGAGGTGATTGCCCTGGGGGACGGATGCAATGACATGGACATGCTTCAGGCTGTGCACAACAGCTATGCCATGGCCAATGCGTGTGAAGAGGTGAAGCGAAGCGCCGCCCATGTAACCCTGGACAATGACCGCCAGGGGCTGCTGGCGGTTCTAAAGGAGAATTTCAGATGAAATTAAGTTCCAATGCCCTCAAATGGATCGCCATGGCTGCAATGCTGACCGACCACATAGGCCTAGTGCTGTTTGAGTATCTGTACGTATATAAAGGCCCCCTTCTGGGGTACTGCCCCCTGCTGCAGACGCCCTGGGAGAATGTGGTGGGTATTGTTGGATATACCATGCGGGTGGTGGGAAGAATCTCATTTCCGCTGTACTGCTTTTTGCTCACAGAGGGATTCCTCCACACCCGCAGCTGGAGAAAATACTGGCTGAGGCTGATGGCCTTTGCCCTGATTTCAGAGATTCCCTTTTCACTGGCTGTATTTGACATGTGGGTCGGTTCCGTAAGGAATGTGTTCTTTGAACTGGCCACCGGTATCCTGATGCTCCAGGGCTTTAGAATGGCACAGCGGTATTATGACCTGAGAAGGAATGTCTGGATGCTGCTTGTATTTTGCGCAGCCAGCGCAGCAGCCTGGCTGGGACAAATGGATTACGGGGTGGAAGGGATGGTCCTGATCGCAGTTTTCTATTTCCTGAGAGAACACAGGACAGCCCGGGCGGGTGCGGGCGGACTGGTCGCATTCACAGGCAGCTGGGAAAGCTGCTTTGGGTCAGGAGCCCTGTCAGCGGTTTTTCTGCTGCTTTATAGCGGGGAAAAGGGCGGACAGGGAAATAAATATCTGTTTTATTGTTTTTATCCCCTGCACCTGCTGGTGCTGTTCCTGATCCGCAGGTACGCACTGGGGATCATGTGAAACACCCCGCGCAGGAGTGTTTCAAAGTAAGAAACCCTAATATGGGACAGAGAGGTTATCATGGCTAAAACAAAATATGACCATATTTATACACAGCTGAGAAACAGGATCGAAAGCGGAACCTATCCTTATCAGGACCTGCTTGCATCGGAGCACACCCTTATAAAGGAGTTTGACTGTTCCAGGAACACGGTGCGCCGGGCCATAGGCCGGCTGGCGGATGAGGGATATGTGCAGAGCATCCACGGAAAAGGGGTGCAGGTGATCTATCAGCCCCAGGAGCAGTCTGAATTCTTCCTGAGCAATATTGAGAGCATGAAGGAGGCTGTGGCCAGGAACAAAAAGTCCTATACCACCCAGGTGGTATGCTTTGCAGAACTGACTGTGGATGAGAAGATACAGGTGCGGACCACATTTCCATTGGGTGAACAGATCTACTATATCCAGAGAGTGCGTTACATTGACGGGGAAGCCCTGATCATTGACCATAACTATTTCCTGAAATGCGTGGTGAAGTCCCTGACCCCGGAGATTGCACAAAAGTCCATCTATGAATACATGGAACAGGAGCTGGGGGAGAGTATTGTCACCACAAAAAGAAAGATGACAGTGGAGCGGATGAACCAGATTGATGAAAAGTATCTGGACATGAAAGGGTATAACTGTATGGCCGTGGTCAGCAGCATGACTTACAATGCCCAGGGCATAATGTTTGAGTTTACCCAGTCGCGCCACAGGCCGGACCGGTTTGTGTTCTATGATCTGGCTCATAGGGCGAAGTGAAAAAAGACCGATTATGATACCATTTGATTTCTCGTGGTATTCTCTCACCGTGATCCCCTATGCTATGATATCTCTGTAGGTAACTATTGGAGGGCTGCTGTAAGGCAGAATCATACATAGGGAGGGCGCTATGGTAAAAATTCATTTTGAGATCATGTCTAAATATGAGCAGAAGGGGGAACCTGTATCGGTTGCGGTCCCATTTCCCAAAGGAAAAGCGGATTATGGGGATCTGCCTCTGTTTACTGTGCAAAGGGGAGAGGAAACTTACCCGGCTCAGTACAAGGTGACCGCTGACTGGGAAGATGGGTCCATTAAGTGGCTTCTTGTTAATTTCCTGGCAGATCTGCCGGCTAACCGTGCCGTGGATTACTGGCTTTCCAGGGAGGAGGGGGAGTCCCGGCCGTTAACCCCAATTGTTTTTAAAGAAGATGGCCATGTGGTGATAGATACGGGAAGCATGAAGGCTGTCCTATCCCCAGCAGGGGCGGACCATATATTTTCAACCATAGAAACAGGGGGATACCTGTATAATGAGAGGACGGTAATGGGCCCGTATATGACTGACAGGGCCGGCCGGCAATATATGATCCGCATTGGGGATGATGGATGGGAGATACTGGAGGACGGTCCGGTCCGGGCTGTCCTCTGTACAGAGGGTAAACATTATGACGAATCAGGGGAGAGTTGGTTTGATTATAAGCTGTTTGTCTATGCGTACCGCAACAAGGATTGGCTGAAGTTTGATTACCAGTTTATAAACTGTGAGGAAGACAGGGAACACAGGGAACACTATGACCTTGAACTGAATGCAGAGGCAGCAGGATTTAAGTACAGCAGGGATTACGCATACGAGGATGTTAAGGGGATCGAGGTACGGATCGATCCCGGCTGCGGCGGGGGGCAGGAATTTAACCATACTCTTTTTACGTCCAGTTTCCACTATACGGCGGAGAAAAAAGCAGGGAGCCAGCGCCTATACCATCTGGTTTCAGCAGATACAATCATTCAAACGGCAAATGAAATGTTTCCCGAAGTCCTGTTCAGCATCTATGCATTGGACTGGCAGGATCAAACCCGCGGGCTTACAGCCGGCGTCTATCAGGCGTACCAGAATTTCCCAAAGGCAATAGAAAGCTCCAGGGAGGGGATTGTTCTGAAGCTAATGCCTCCGGAGTATGGGGAAATGCTGAAGGTGCCCCAGGGGGCGGCCAGGACATCCCGGTTCCATCTCTCATTCCATGGAAAGGATATGACAGAAGACCAGATCGTGGACAGGGAACTGTTGTTTCAGCGTCCGGTAATACCGGTGCTGGATCCCCAGGTATACATGGACTCAGGTGTATTTGGCAGTCTGGTATCCAACCAGTACCATCACAGCACGGAGCGTTTCCTGTTCCGCTATGTGGATTCCAGGGCAAAGGGACTGGGGATGATGAACTTTGGTGATGGCCCGGAATGGGAGTACATGAAGCAGGGACGCTCAGAAGGGCTGGATGTTTGGATCAATAATGAGTATGATATGCCTCACAACTTTATGCTCATGCTTGCCAGAACAGGGGATTCCAGGTATTATGATTACCTGAAGGCATCCACGGAACACTGGTATGATGTGGATTTCTGCCATTATAGCCAGAATCCCCACAAATACGGATTACTGTATACCCATAGCGTGGATCATGTGACAGGCCAGCCGGTGCCCAGCCATCAATGGGTGGAGGGGTTCCTGGACTACTATCATCTCACGGGAAATAATCAGGCATATGAGGCTGCCATGACCATCGGGAACCGTTTGATCCAGCTGCTGAAGCTGCCCCTTTATCAAACCACGGGAACGGTGGAACCCAGGGAGATCGGATGGGCCATGAGGACATTCCTTGCTTTGTACCAAGAGACACATGAGGAACGCTGGCTGGACGCATGCCAGCCGATCGTGGAGGTTTATATTGAGTGGGCCAATGCATATGGGTCATGGACCTCACCCTACCCTGACAACCACCTTGCCAGGGTGCCGTTTATGATCAATGTGGGAGTGGTGGGGCTTACAGGCTATTACAGGCTGCGTCCGGACCAGCGGATCAAGGAAACGGTCCTGTCTGTGATCAATGAGATGATGGATGAGTGTTATGTGGAGCGGGCCGGAACTTTTTATGGCAAACAGTCACCTGCGGTCCGCTACCTCAATCTAAACGGTATGGTGCTGCAGTCCCTGGCAATTGCCTATGAGCTTACAGGGAACAGGAAATATATCGATGCAGGCATGGGGATGTTCCAATGGATTTCCGTTGAGAACCTTCCGCCCGTGTATGATTTTTCAAAGATAAAGCGGGATGAGTTTACCGTTATATACAATTGTCCGGTGGGGCCAAAGCGCTGCGCCCAATCTTTGATTCCTTTCCTGCACTTTTATAAGTATGTAATGGAGTTGGGGATACTGGAACCGGGATTTTAACCAAAAGCCAGTGTTGGGGGGATAGGGAGTGGATCAGCTTTCAATCCCTCCCAATTCCACAATGGTTCCCATCCCTTTTTTGCTTTGGATCCTGACATAACCGCTCCTATATGCTAGGCGGATACGCTGGCTGATATTTTTAAGCCCAATGTGTTTTCCCGAACTGTCTACCTGTTCTTCCATCAGCGCCTGCTGCAGATCAGCCAGGCGCTTTTTGTCCATTCCATAGCCGTTGTCAATAATAAAAACTGAAAGAAATCCATCCGTAGAACGGATCTTGATTTTGATCCACAGCTTTTCAGGCGTGGTTTTGCCTGAATGGGTGATGGAATTCTCAATAATGGGCTGCAGAAGCAGGCGGAGGATGGGGGCGTCCAGTATGTCATCGGTGTATTCCCAGGTGACATGGAAGCAGTCCCTGTATTTAAATGACTGGAGTTGGATATAATTTTTGGTAACAGCGATTTCCTCCTGCACGGTTACCGGCTTCATAGGCTCATCCAGGGAATACCGCAGCAGAGAAGACAGCTCCAGGATCATCTGATTGGCAGAGGTGGGCCTGCCGCATGCCTTCAAAATCTCTAGGTCGATGCTTTGAAGGGTATTAAATAAAAAATGAGGGTTCAGCTGATATTGCAGGGCGGATAATTGGGCGGTTGATAAAGCATATTTTTTTGCATCCAGCTGTACCTTCAGATACGTCTGGGACATAAACAGGTTGATCACATTGTTGATAATGTGGAAATAAGGACTGCCAGGAACTGCTTTTAGTCCGTTCTGAGCATGGAATTCTCCCTTTTCAGCCTGGTCAAACAGGTCAATGATCTGGAATATCTGCTGATAATCACGGCGGGTGAAACAATATGCCAGAACTGAGGATACAAGGATACTAAGGAAACCGGCGGCAATAGTAAGCTGGAGGATTTTATTGGAAAGCCCGAAGACTTCGCTTCGTGGGATCATGGATACGTAGCGAAAACCATAGTTTCCCGGAAATGTCTCTGAGTTTATATAGTAACCGTGTAAGAGCAGGTTGTCCGGATGGTTGTCCAGGGTATCGGACAAGGCCTGGGATTGTACGTCCTCTGGAAGGGAACCGGCATTCTCATTAAAAAACAGGATCTGGCCGTCCCTGCTTAAGATCATAAGGGCCTGACCATCATAATCAGCTACTGAATTCAGCCATTTGTTAAAATATTCCTGATTGATGTTAATGGCCATCAGTTCATTGTATTTCATCCTCTGATACACGGTTACGGACGGTATGGTATGGGTATCAAATTTATTCTTTTTGATGTGGCGTATCTGTATATATGAAGATTCCTCACGCCCATCCATTATACCGGCCCAATCTTTGTCAATGGAGTCAGAGAACCGTTCACGGTTAAGGCCGTTTATATAATAAGGGCTGTTTTGCATTGTTATGTACAGCGACTGTATGTAAGGCTTAGTACTCTGTGAGTAATAAATGTTCTGCATGGACTGCTCCAGCCTCTGTATCATTTCCATGTCAAGATGTTCATTGTTCAGCGCTTGGATCAGTGCCAGGTGAAGCTGGGCATCTGAGTTCATGGTGACCCTGTAAAATTCCAGGGTATTGGTCAGCTCACTGAAGAACTGTTCCATTAAATCTGTGGTGGCCATGGTTTTGGCCTCCGCCTCCTGCTTTACTTTCAGATTGATGAAAAATACGGAAACAGAGCCGAAAATGCAGATGGGGATCAGTGTCAGGCTTATGAACATGATAAATTTGGAAATAAAAAACTGCTTTTTCATATAGGCAGCTCCTGTTCCCGGAATTCCCTTGGAGTTTTTCCGCAATACTGTTTAAATGCGCGGGAAAAATTCTTGGGATTGTCATATCCCACTGCGGCTGCCACTTCGTATGTTTTCAGGGTGATATCACGCAGCAGTCCCGCTGCTTTTTCCATTTTCACATCCAACACGTATTCGGAAAAGTTTTTCCCCTTCTTACGCTTGAATATCTTTGACAGATAATTGGGGCTCAGACTGACAAGGATTGAGGCATCCTCCAGGTTTGCATTCTGAAAATGTTCATCCACATACTGGGTTACCTGGTCCACAATAAGATCGTAATAACCAGGTGATTGTTCATCTATTTTACGGATTCCCCTGGATGCGTCCAGGCTTTCGCGTATCTTGGTGAAAACCTGTATAATGGTATCATATTTGATGGGTTTCAGGATGTATTCCTTTACCCCAAAACGGAGGGCTTCACGGGCATACTCAAATTCCGCATATCCGCTTAGAAGGACAACCGTCACATCGGGATAATCCTTGGAAAGGGCGTGGGACAACTCCAACCCGTCCATTTTGGGCATACGGATATCACTTAAGACCACGTCCACCAGATAGCGCTCTATGTAGTCCAGTGCACTTTTTCCATTGGGGAATGTACCGGCTATCTCAAATCCCATCTCGGCCCATGGATAACAGGCAGCTATACCTTCACATATACTGCTTTCATCATCTACGATAATCAACTTGTACATACATTCCTCCAAACAGATAGATAATGATACCATTTCGTTGCTTGCAATTCTTGTCAGAAATCACGCTGAATTATATCATAATTATATTAGATACTATAAAAATTGTAAAGATAGAATGACCAGGGGGGATATTATATGAAAGCCATAAAATATACGGTCAATAATCAGAAAAAAAAGAGGCTGAAAGACTACAGGGGACTGTTTTTTATCATGCCCTGGCTGATCGGTTTTTTGTTTTTGCAGCTGTATCCGTTTTTAGCCTCACTGTACTACTCATTTACCCAATATAGTGTTTTGGGACAGCCGAAATTCATAGGGCTAGACAATTATATCCGTCTTTTTACCATTGATCCAGATTTTAAAAAATCCATTATGGTTACAATGAAATATGCGTTGATCTCAGTTCCAAGCAAGCTTTTCTTTGCCCTGATCGTTGCATTGATCCTGAACATGAGGTTAAAGGGCATCAATGGCTTTAGGACTGTCTACTATATCCCGTCCATTTTGGGAGGAAGCGTGGCGGTATCAGCGCTGTGGCGGCTGATGTTTATGTCAGACGGGATTTTGAACAAGCTGCTGGAACTCATAGGACTGCCCTCTGTCAACTGGCTAGGGCAGGCAGGCACGGCTATGTTTACCATATGCCTGCTGCAGGTATGGCAGTTTGGCTCCTCAATGGTATTGTTCCTTGCCGCGCTGAAGCAGATCCCCGTGGACCTGCATGAAGCTGCAAGTATTGACGGGGCAGGAAAGGTGAAGCGGTTTTTCTATATCACCCTTCCCATTATAACACCCATTGTATTTTTTAATCTGATCATGCAGACCATCAACGCACTGCAGAATTTCACATCTGCATTTGTGATCACCAATGGGGGGCCTCTAAAATCCACCTATTTAATTGGAATGAAACTGTACACAGAAGGCTTCAGCAATTTTAAGATGGGCTATGCTTCTGCAATTTCCTGGATCCTGTTTGCCATTATATTGATCTTTACTTTGTTTATTTTCAAATCCTCCGATGCATGGGTTTATTATGAGGATGGAGGTGACTTTTAAATGAAAAAACACAATGCAATTGCGTACATCCTTTTGGTATTGGTAGGTCTGGTGATTACGTTTCCTTTTATCTGGATGTTTTTCGCCTGTTTTAAGACCAATGCGGAGATACTGGGCTCCACTAAACTCCTCCCTTCTTCCTTTGATTTATCGGCTTTCTCAAGAGGGTGGAACGGTGTGGGCAACATTACCTTTGCCACTTATTTTAAAAACACCTTTGTGATGGTAATACCCACCGTGCTGCTGACCGTGTTCTCCTGTTCCTTTGTGGCTTACGGTTTTGCCAGGTTCAGGTTTCCTTTTAAAAAGTTTTTTTTCGCCTTGATGATTTCCACGCTTATGCTTCCAAACTCCGTTATCATCATTCCGCGGTACTTAATTTTTAATAAGGCGGGACTTCTAAATACATACTGGCCTTTTTATCTTCCGGCCGCATTTGCCTGTTTCCCGTTTTTTATTTTCATGATCGTACAATTTTTGCGGGGAGTGCCGAAAGAATTGGATGAAGCAGCGTATATTGACGGATGTTCGTCTTTGAAGGTCTATTTTCAGATCCTGCTGCCTCTTATAAAGCCTGCATTATTTTCAGCCGGTCTGTTCCAGTTTATGTGGACGTGGAATGACTTTTTTAATACTTTGATTTACATCAGCTCAGTTAAGAAGTTTCCTGTTTCCCTTGGGCTAAGGGCGTCTCTTGACACTGCCGCACAGGTACAGTGGGATAAGGTCATGGCCATGTCCATGATCAGCATTCTGCCCCTTATCATACTGTTTTTCTTTGCACAGAAATATTTTGTTGAGGGCATCAGCACCACGGGGTTAAAGGGATAAAATCCAACAATGGGAGAGGTAGGGCAGGATGAGGAAAAAAATACATTTTGAGATTGTATCCAGGTATGACAAAAAAATGGAACCAGCCACAGTGGCTGTTCCGTTACCAAAAGGAGAGCTGTATTCGGGAAAAATAAAGTCTCTGAAACTGAAAAAACTGCCTGAGGGCAGGTGCTATCCGGCGCAGTTCAGGGCAACCGGCTTTTGGGAGGATGGCACGGTCAGGTGGCTTCTGGTTCATTTTCTTGGAGATTTACCTGCAAACCAGGAAACGGATTATGAACTTTGCCTGGCAGCGGAGATGCAGGATAAAGAAGAAACAGGATTTCCAATGATTCATGTGCAGCGGGGAGGTGAGTATACAGCCATTGAAAACGGATCAATGCATATAGAACTGGCCAAATCAGGACAGAGATGCATATTCCACAGGATTGTGACACCCGGACATACATACGGTGCGGATGAAATTATCGGGCCGGTCATTAAGGATCAGGAAGGGGATGAGTTTAAGGCAGAGATAGGAGCAGGTGGATGGGAAGTGATCGAAGAGGGACCTGTCAGAGCCGTGGTGAGAACAAGGGGGAGGCATTACTGTGGGGAAAAGAGCTGGTTTGATTATGCTCTTATGATCACCGTTTGGGCCGGAAAACCATGGATCCTGGCAGACTACCAGATCATAAACACGGAGGATGACAGATCCTCAGCCGACAGGCGGGAAATGGTCATCAATAATGAACAGGCCGGTCTTAAATATAACAAAGACTATCCCTATGAAGCGGTAAGGGAAATGAAACTGGAGATCAGGCCTGGAATTGGAGGCGAATGCACAGGGGAAGAAGAATATGGAATTTATACATCCGGCTTTAATTATCATGTGAAGAAAGGAAATCAGGAACCCATTTCAGAACTGATCACAGCTGATACGATCATCAATACGGCAAATGAGATGTTTCCTGAAGTGTTGTTCAGTATTTTTGCAGCGGACTGGAGAAACCGGGATTATGGAGTTACAGCAGGCATCCAGCAGGCATACCAGAATTTCCCCAAAGCATTGGAGGCTTCGGGACAGGGGATCTGCATCAGCTTTCTTCCGGAACTGAACACCATTCTTAAGGTGCCTCAGGGAGTGGCAAAAACTACCAGATGCTATTTGTATTTCCATGAGGTAGAATTGGAAGACAGAATGCTCGTTGACAGGGCGCATCAGTTTGAGATGCCCGCGCTGCCTGTGCTGGCGCCTGAGGTTTATATGGAGGCATCTGTATTAGATCCCTATATTACCGACCAATACCACCATGAGACAGAGCGCTTTTTATACCGGTATGTGGATTCAAGAGCCAAGGGGCTGGGAATCCTGAACTTCGGGGACGGGCCGGAATGGGAGTATATCAAACAGGGCAGGTCTGGGGGAGAGTTGATCTGGATCAACAATGAATATGATATGCCCCACAATTTTATGGTTATGCTGGCAAGGACCGGGGACCGCAGATACTATGATTATATGAAAGCGGCTGTGGAGCACTGGTATGACGTGGATCTCTGCCATTACAGCGGCCAACCTTACAGAAAGGGACTTCTGTATACCCATAGCGTGGATCATGTCAGCGGTCAGCCGGTACCCAGCCATCAATGGGTAGAGGGGTTTCTGGATTACTATCACCTGACCGGCAGTCCGTACGGTTTGGAGGCTGCCAGATCCATTGGACAGGGGCTGCTGAAATTGATGGAACTGCCCATTTACCATGCCACAGCCACAGTGGAACCGCGTGAGATCGGGTGGGCCATGAGGACATTTATGGCTCTTTACAGGGAAACCTGGGAGCAGAAATGGCTGGATGCCTGTGAACCTATTGTGAAGGTATACCTGAAATGGGCAGAGGAACTGGGAACATGGACTACCCCATACCCTGACAATTACATGGACCGGGTGCCTTTTATGATGCATGTGGGTATTGTGGGACTCTATCAATATGATCAGGTATGCCCGTCCCGGGAGATAAAACAGACCATGATAAATGTGGTGGACGATATGATACGGTATTGTTACATCCCAAGGGCGGATGTGTTCTTTGGAAAACAGTTTCCGGCTGTCAGATTTTTAAACCTGAACGGAATGGTGTTGGAGAGCCTTGCCATAGCCTATGAGCTTACCGGCGACCGTGCATATATGGAAACCGGACTTGGGATGTTTGAGTGGATCACCAGGGAAAACCAGCCGCCCTTGTATGATTTCTCAAAATACAAACATGATGATTATACAGTGATCTATGATTGTCCGTCCGGCCCAAAGAGGTGTGCCCAGACTCTGCTCCCCCTTTTGCATTATTACCGGCGGGCTGTGGAACTTGGGTATTTAAAGAACAGGGAACAAATAATGAATTCAGGAGGGTACGTATGAAAAAAATTAAAAAACTGGTATGTATAGCGCTTTCAGGGATCATGATGGCATCTGCCATGTCAGGCTGCACAGCAGAAACCAAGGAGACAACATCTGCCCCTGAGCAGAAGGAGGTCCCGCACAAGGACGGGGCAGAAAGCCCGACAGCGGAGAATCCGGCAGAAAGTCCGGCAGCGGAGAGCCCGGAAGCAGGGGAACCGGTCTCGCTTCGTTTTGCCTGGTGGGGCAATGATGCGCGGCATGAAAAGACCATAGAAGTGATTAAAATGTACCAGGAAAAACATCCCAATGTGACCATTGAACCGGAATACAGGGGCAAATCTGAGAGAGAGAAGGTAGCAACGGAGCTGGGGAGCGGTACGTCAGCGGATATTGTGCAGCTGAACCCTCCGTGGATGGGAGATTTTGTTTCCAACGGTGATTTTTTTGTGGACCTGGGGCAATATGGTTACGATATTGAGGGATTTGATAAAAAGCTGATCGATAACTATTGTACCTATAACGGTACCTTGATCACACTTCCCAGCGGCCTTAATGCCAGATGTTATATTATGAATAAAACCAAGCTAGATGAGTTTGGCATTCCTTCTGGTTTAGATACAGCGTGGACATGGGATGACCTCATTACCATTGGCAGGACCGTACATGAGAAGAACCCGGACATGTATTTTCTGAACATTGATAAAAGTGATATGGTAGAGTTTGTAATGCGTCCGTATATCATTCAGAAGACGGGGAAATTCCTTATTGACGATAACTTTGAACTGGGCTTTACAAGGGATGATCTGGTGGATGCGTTGAATTATGCAGCCAGACTGTACACGGAGAACGTGGCAGTCCCTGCTGCGGAGGGCAATACCTTTTTGAACGCCACATGGACCAACCCGGACTGGATCAACGGAAAACTGACATCCAGGCTTTCGTGGACATCCCTTATTACAAGTGAAACGTCAGATTCTGAAGATACCTTTGTACCCACAGGACTTCCCATGCGTCAGGATGCAAAGGACACATCTGTGGTGGTGAAACCGTCACAGCTGTATGCCATTGTAAAGACATGTGAAAATCCTGAGGTAGCAGCAGATTTCCTGAACTTCCTCCTTACTGATGAAGAGGCAGGAAAGGTATTGGGGGACTGCCGTGGAGTTCCTCCCTATAAGGCGGTTCAGGACGCATGTATGGAGGCGGGCGTCTTAAACGAAAGCGTGATCATTGCAACCCAGTATGCACAGGAAAATGCCGGACTTTACGAAAACACAGCATCTACAAATGCAGAGATAACAGCGGTACTGATCGATGCGGCGGAAGTGGTTTCTTATGATTCCACAAAGGTAGAGTCTGCGGCAGATCAGGCAATGACACTGATCGAGGACATTTTATCAACATTAAGGTAACATGGAGCAGGGGGGCGGGAGCAGCGGAAAGACCGGCTCCCCTGAACTGTGTGGAAAGGAACATTGTGGGAAATAAGTGGTATCTTTCAGGGAGAAAGCTGTTGGATCAGATCAAAGAGACAGAATATCCCGATCATATGGCGGCCATATGGTATATTGGACAGATGGGTCTGGTTATTAAATGGAAGGGAACAATTATATATATTGATCCGGTCCTGAATGATCTGTTCAGGCCGGATGGAATCAGCAGGAGGCTTTATCCTCCGCCGTACACCGGCCAAATGGTGGATCGGGTGGATTGGGTCATCTGTTCCCATAACCATGCGGACCACATGAATGCAGACACACTGAAACCTATGTGGGAAAATAACAGGCATATGAGGGTAGTGGTCCCTTATCCGGTGACAAAAGTGCTGGAGTGCTCCGGGATTCCTGAACATGCAATTGTGGGGGCAAAGGAGTTTGAGCCTGTATCGTTAACAGAGGAGATCCAGCTTCTTCCAGTGGGGGCAGCCCATGAATCCTATGAGACGGATACGTCAGGCAACCAGTGTTATCTTGGCTATTTCCTGGACTTGGGTGGTATTAGGATATATCATTCCGGGGATACTATGTTAACAGAAAGGCTTCTCACAGATATCAAAAACAAAGGGCCGATCACCGCCGCTTTCCTTCCTGTCAATGGCACGGATTTAGAGAGACGCGGCAGAGGGATCGTAGGAAATATGGATGGCCGGGATGCCGCCTATCTGGCAGCAGAGGCCGGGGTTGACTTAGTGGTGCCCCTTCACTATGATATGGTTGAGGGAAACACAGAGAATCCGCTTTTATTTGCCTTTTATATGGAAGAACTGTATCCGGGGCGCAAATATGAAATCATGAAATTGGGACAGCGATTGATTGTGGAAAAAGTTTAATACTGGAAACTCTCACATTTATTGTGGGAGTTTTATTTTTGCTCTTGACAAACTTGTTTAAACAAGATATAATCATATCATAAAATACTTGTCTAAACAAGTGCGGGCGATGATGTGCTAAGAGGCAGTTTAAAATGAACAGATGATTGCAAAGAAACAGGTTAAAGTGAGATGTTTCAGTCTGAGGAGGTAATTATGGCAGGGAGATTTACCGAGGATTCTAAGAAGCTGTTGGAGTATGTGGGAGGACGGGAGAATATAGCGGCTGTTTCCCACTGTGTTACACGGATGCGGTTTGTGCTCAATGATCCGTCCAAGGCAGATACAGGGGCCATTGAATCCCTGGCGTCCGCCAAGGGCACATTTACACAGGCGGGACAGTTCCAGGTTATTATCGGCAATGAAGTGAGTACATTTTACAATGATTTTGTGGCAGTGGCAGGGATTGAAGGCGTGTCCAAGGATGCGGTGAAAAAGGCGGCCAAACAGAACCAGAACATGCTTCAGAGGATCATGAGCAGCCTGGCGGAGATATTTGCCCCCCTGATCCCGGCTATCATAGTGGGAGGTCTGATCCTGGGCTTCCGCAATATCATCGGGGAGATCGCCCTGTTTGACGGGGGGACCAAGACCTTGACCCAGGTATCCGTGTTCTGGGCAGGCATGAACAGCTTTCTGTGGCTGATCGGCGAGGCTGTGTTCCATTTCCTGCCTGTATGTATTGTATGGTCTATCACAAAGAAGATGGGGACTACCCAGGCATTGGGGATCGTGCTGGGCATTACACTGGTCTCGCCCCAGCTTCTTAATGCCTACAGTGTGGCTTCAACGGCCGCGGCTGAGATACCCAAGTGGAATTTTGGGTTCATGCAGGTGGATATGATCGGATATCAGGCACAGGTGCTGCCCGCAGTGCTGGCAGGATTTACACTGGTCTATCTGGAGCGGTTTTTCCGAAAGATCTGTCCGTCCGTGATATCCATGATCGTGGTTCCCTTCTGTTCCCTGATCTTATCCGTGATCGTGGCCCATGGAATCCTGGGACCCATTGGCTGGAAGGCGGGAGCCGTGATCTCAGACCTGGTGAATGCAGGCCTTACATCCTCCTTTAAAGGAGTGTTTGCGGCAGTGTTCGGATTCTTTTATGCGCCCCTTGTCATCACCGGCCTTCACCATATGAGCAATGCGATCGATCTGCAGCTGATCGCTGATTTTGGGGGAACCACCCTGTGGCCTATGATCGCCCTTTCCAATATTGCCCAGGGCTCCGCGGTTCTGGCTATGATCTGCCTGCAAAAAAGGGATGCAAAGGCAAAGGAAGTATCTGTACCGGCCTGCATCTCCTGTTATCTGGGCGTTACGGAGCCGGCCATGTTTGGCGTGAGCTTAAAGTATGGATTCCCCTTTATCTGCGGTATGGCCGGATCCGCGGTGGCGGCAGCGCTTTCCGTAATGTCCGGTGTAAAGGCTAATGCCATCGGAGTGGGCGGTATTCCCGGAGTCCTGTCCATACAGCCTCAATACATGGGGATCTTTGTAATTGCAATGGCCGTAGTGATCGTAATTCCCTTTGGTCTGACATTTATTATTGGAAAGCGCAGGGGAATTGGAACAGAGGGAAAGTCTGACGGCGAAAGGGAGGAACGGACAGGGGATGTGGCTGTAGAACAGCTGACAGCATATGTTTCCGGCCGGGTCATTCCCATGGAGGAGGTGCCGGACCAGGTGTTCGCATCCAAAGCCCTGGGGGACGGCGTTGCCATTGAACCTGAGGATGAAGTGCTGAGAGCGCCGGCAAACGGTACGGTTGCAGTGGTCATGGATGGAAGCCTTCATGCCTGCGGTCTGGTACTGGATAATGGAATGGAGGTGCTGCTCCATATTGGTCTGGATACAGTGGACATGAATGGGGAAGGGTTTGAGGCCCTGGTTAAACCGGGGGACCGGGTGAATGCGGGAGATCAGCTGATCCGCTTCAGCAGGGAACGGATTCGCAAGGCGGGCCACCCCGATATGGTTATTATGGTTGTGACCAACCCGGGAAATACGGCCAGCATAGAATGGAAATTCGGTTTCCTCGCCAGCGCGGGGGCCGATGCGGTGGCAGTGCTTAAGTGAGACAATAAAGGAGGATCATAATGCGGGATTTTAAGAGCAGTACCATCTATCAGATATATACAAGATCATTTCAGGATTCCAGCGGAAGCGGGCAGGGTGATATAAGGGGAGTGATCCGGCGTCTGGATTATCTCAGGGAGCTGGGAATTGATTATATATGGCTTACACCCTTTTTCAAATCCCCCCAGAATGACAATGGATATGATGTGGCGGACTATCTGTCCGTGGATCCTATGTTCGGCACCATGGAGGATGTGGAGGAACTGATCGCCCAGGCCGGAAAGCGGGAGATCGGCTGTATGTTTGATATGGTATTTAACCATACATCCACGGAACATGCCTGGTTTAAGAAGGCCCTGGAGGGGGACCCGGCTTATATGGACTATTATATATTCCGGGACGGGGAGCCGGAGAACCCTCCCACCAACTGGCAGTCCAAATTTGGAGGCAGTGCATGGGAATATGTGCCCCATCTGAAGAAATGGTACCTCCACCTCTTTGATGTAACACAGGCCGACCTGAACTGGGATAATCCAAAGGTGCGCAGGGAGCTTGAGAAGGTGGTCCTTTTCTGGAAGGAAAAGGGAGTCAGGGGATTCCGGTTTGATGTAGTGAACCTGATATCCAAGCCTCCACTGCTGGAGGATGACTATGAGGGAGATGGACGCCGCTTTTATACCGATGGTCCCCATGTCCATGAATACCTTCAGGAACTTACAAGAAACACGGGGATTGATGCTATGGTCACGGTGGGGGAAATGTCCTCCACTTCTCTGGACAACTGCATCCGTTACAGCTGCCCGGAAAACAGAGAGCTTTCCATGTGTTTTAATTTCCATCACCTGAAAGTGGATTACAGAGGTGGTGATAAATGGAAGTTGATGGAGCCTGATATGGCGGAACTGAAGCGTCTGTTTATGGTATGGCAGGAGGATATGGCAAAAGGAGGCGGGTGGAATGCGGTATTCTGGTGCAATCATGACCAGCCCAGGGCCATCTCCCGCTTTGGGGATGACAGGCGTTACTGGAAGGAATCCGGCAAAATGCTGGCAACCGTGATCCATATGTTCCGCGGAACGCCCTATGTGTACCAGGGGGAGGAGCTGGGAATGACCAATCCCTGCTTTGAAAGCATTTCCCAGTACAGGGATGTGGAAAGCACCAACTATTATCAGATCCTCCAGGAACAGGGCTGCACTGCCAAGGAGGCGCTTTACGTCATCCAGAACCGCTCCAGGGATAACAGCCGCACCCCCATGCAGTGGGACGGCAGCCGGTATGCCGGTTTTTCCGATGCCCGGCCATGGATCGGGATACCTGAGAACCATACTTATATCAATGTGGAGGATGAAAAAAAGGATCCTGATTCCATTTTCCATTATTATAAGCGCCTCATATCCCTGAGAAAAGAATATGGTGTGATCCAGGAAGGGGACATTGAGTTCCTTCATCGCAGCCATCCCCGGATCCTGGCATACAGGCGAAGTGATGAGGAAAATGAGCTGATGGTCTGGAATAATATGGGGAGTACGGCTGCTGCGCTTCCTGAGCCCTTTGGCCTGTGGGGGTGGAAGCTGCTCATTGGAAATTATGAGGATGAGGATGGAGCCGGGTTAGGAGATGATGGTGTGGGGAAATCCTGGTTAAGGAGTCTGCGTCCCTATGAAAGCCGGGTGTATATACGGAACAGGACAGGAGGAGACAGTTCGTGCGGGTAACGGTAAATCCGTCTGTCCCTACCATATTTTAGGCCGGTCTTCCGGCTTCCGATACATGCCGTCCCCCTCTTTTATGTCAAAGGCAGTATAGAAGCCATCGGTTGCGGACAGAACCCCATTGACACGTATGATCCCGGGGGCATGGACATCATTGGACATGATATAGGACAGGTATTCATCCCTGTATTTGCTGGCCCACACAGAGGCGTAGGCTTTGTATAGCTCTTTCAGGTCATAGCCTTCCTTTTTGGCAATCTCCGTCAGGCAGGAGACAGCCCCGAGATCAGCAATGTTTTCCGTGGCGCTGAGACTGCCGTTGACCGGTATCCCATTGACCTCCATCAAGCTGTAGTAATCTATGACTTTTTGGCCCAGCTCCTTAAAATGCTGTCGGTCCTCATCAGTCCACCAGTCCCGCAGGTTTCCCTTTTCATCATACTGGGAGCCGGTAGTGTCAAAGGCATGGGTGATCTCGTGCCCGATCACGGTTCCGATGCCGCCGAGATTGGCCACCGGATTCCCATTGGCAGAGTAGAAGGGGGCCTGCAGGATGGCTGCCGGGAATACGATTTCATTGTTCCCGGGGTTATAATAGGCATTGACGGTCTGGGGAGTCATCCCCCATTCGCCTCTGTCCACGGGATCGTGTCTGGTCTCAAACCTGAAATCCTGTTCCGCTTTTTTTAGGGACAGGATATTATCTATATAGAGCCCGCCCTGATCGGGGGGAGTTAATTCCAGTTCATATCTGTCCTGGGGCCATTGATCCGGATAGCCCACCTTTATGGTCAGGTTAGCCAGCTTTTTCCGGGCTTCCTGCCGTGTGGACCCGCTCATCCAGTCCATTGATGCAAGCCGCTGGTCATATACCCTTATGATTTTTTGGATCATAGCGGTCACATCCTGTTTGGCACTCTCGTCAAAATAGTTTTGGCAGTATATCCTGCCGCACTGATATCCCAAAAACTGCTGGACGGATTCGGATACGGTCCTGTCAAATGATTTTTTCTGTTCAATGCCGTTGGCGGATGTCTCATATACCTGGGCCGCATCCAGGGACTTTGTGCCTGCGATCCGGGACAGGTCCGAATACAGGCATGTCTTTACATAACGTTTCAAGAGAGGAAGATGTTCCTCTGAAAGGTATTGGCCCAACTTACGGCACAGGTCGGGCTCCGGTATGATGGTTTTTTCAGTCTGCTGAACGCCGTAGACATCTTCCAGGAGGGAAAAGGGAAGTGCGCCGGAATAAATAGCAGCCGCATCCTTTGCTGTATACACATTGTAGGTCTTAGACGAATCATAGGCCTCCTGTATAGTCAGGGACGAGGATGCCAGATCCTTCATCATTGCAGTCACCTGCGCCACGGTTTCCACTGCCTCCTGATGACTTGCTCCGTTTATTTCCTGGAGTGTGGTGAGATATTTTATATATTCCTCCACACGTTTCTTGTTGGAGTCATCCTCTGAAAACCATATTTCCCTTGTAAGCCCCTTGTCCGGCGGGCACACGTAGGCTGCTTTGACCGAGGAGTCCTGGCTGTCCCCTTCATACTCAATTCCTATCAGGCTGTAATATCCGTAATCCTTGTGGAACTGGAGGCAGGATCTTAACAGCTGGTCCAGTGTTCCGGCTCCGTCCACCTCCTTAAGAAATGCCCCGGCCGCCTGGCCGTAACCTCCCTTGTCCCTGGCTTCCTTATCCAGTCCGGTCAGGTTCAGGGCACGGATATTATACATATCCCTGCTTTCCCGGGGACGTTCCTGACTATTCCCCAAGGCGCCTTCCCGGGCGTTCTCCCGGGTATTCTCCAGGGGGGATTCCAGGGAGGAAACCTGTTGGATGATTTTGTTGACCTTTTCATAACTGTCCTCCCGGGATACCCGGAACCAGCTCATCTCAGGCTGGTCTGCCGGAATCGTCCACTCCTCCAGAGTCCGGCGGTTTACCGCGCTGTAAAAATCATCAGCGTAAGACGGGACCGTACTGGCCCTGGGCGGTGCGGCTGCTTCTGAGGCGCGGATGGAGTCCGGGGCGGAGGAGTCCGGGGTGGAGGAGTCCGGGGTGGAAGCGTCATGTGCAGGGAAGTCAGGGGAAGAGTCCGGGGCTTTTTCCCCATGGGAAGGACCGGATCCCCCGTGGTTTTCAGGGTAATAGCTGATGACAGCCAGGGCCATGGCGACCGCGACCGCGGTCCAGACAGAGGAATGATTTCTTTTTTTCATTAAAATGTCTCCTTTCTGTACGAATCCCAAACCTCATTTACATTTCCGTAAAAACATAGTACAATTGTGAAAGCAAATAAACGCTTAGATGTATCGCACGTAGGAGACCAAAATACGGTCTCCAAGTGCTCATAACGAGCCACTGCACTAAGTTCGTGGGAAACCTCACTAAGTGCCAGTGACATGTATCGCACGTAGGAGACCAAAATACGGTCTCTAAGTGCTCATAACGAGGAGGAGAGATCCGGAATGAAACATTATGATTATGTGTTGGTTGGCAGCGGGCTATACGCAGGAGTATTTGCCTGGTATGCAAGAAAGAACAAAAAGACATGCCTGGTTCTGGAGAAACGGGACCATATTGGGGGAAATATATATTGTGAGGATGTGGAGGGAATCCATGTTCATAAGTATGGCGCCCATATATTCCATACCAGCAATAAAAAGGTGTGGGAGTTTGTGAACAGCCTTGCGGAGTTTAACCGCTATACCAACAGCCCGGTGGCTAATTTTAAGGGGGAGATGTATAACATGCCCTTTAATATGAATACATTCAGCAAGATGTGGGGCATTTCCACGCCGGATGAGGCAAAGGCCGTCATTGAGAAGCAGAGGGCTGAGATAAAAGAAGAGCCCAGGAACCTGGAGGAGCAGGCGATCAGCCTGGTTGGACGGGAACTGTACGAAAAACTGATCAAGGGGTATACGGAAAAACAGTGGGGCAGGGACTGCAGGGAGCTTCCGGCCTTTATCATCAAGCGCATTCCTGTGCGGTATACCTATGACAACAATTATTTTAATGACCTGTACCAGGGAATCCCCATAGGCGGATATAACGTGATCATGGAAAAGCTGTTCGAGGGCTGTGACATAGAGACGGGAGTGGATTACCTGGAGAACAGGGAGCATTACGACAGTCTGGGCGAAACCGTAGTCTATACGGGAACCATTGACGCGTTTTATGGTTACCGGTTCGGGAAACTGGAATACCGCAGCCTGAGATTTGAATCCCAGGTCCTGGAGGAGGAGAACCACCAGGGCGTGGCTGTTGTCAACTATACAGACAGGGAGACACCGTATACCAGGGTGATCGAGCACAAGCACTTTGAGTTCGGAAGCCAGCCAAAGACTGTTATAACCAGGGAATATCCGGTGAGCTGGCAGGAGGGGATGGAGCCCTATTATCCGGTCAATGACCAGAAAAACCAGGAACTGTTCTGCCGCTATGAGCAGCTGGCAAAGGCGGAGGAACATGTATGGTTTGGCGGCCGTCTGGGAGAATATAAGTATTATGACATGGACAAGGTAATTGAGTCAGCCATGAGGCGGGCAGAGGAAATATTGGGGTGATGATTTTTGGGTGATACAGGTATGAGCCAGGGCACAGACCATCTTATAACAGTTTTGGCAGCCGCATACAATGGCAGGGAATATATTAAAGAGCAGATGGATTCCATCCTGGCCCAGAGCCAGGGAGGAATCCTTCTTGTGGTATCTGATGACTGTTCCTCAGACGGCACAGACAAACTTCTGGACCGGTATGGGGCGGAGCATGGAGACCAGGTGATCGTCCTTCACCGGAAAATTAGATCGGGCGGTGCGGCGGCCCATTTTCTTGCCATGCTGAAGCTGATGGCGGACCTGGCCTCAGGCCGGGGCATGGAGGCGTGGAACGGGATCTATGACCTGGGGGAGGAGACTTGTCTCCGGTTAAGGGAGGCTGCCGGCGCAGGGTATTTTATGCTCAGCGACCAAGATGATGTGTGGCTGCCTGAAAAGGCGGAGATCCTTCTTGGGAAGATGAAACAGATGGAAAGAAATGGGAATGCGGCAGGGGCCGAGCCGGGTAGTGGAACAAATGCCGGGGCCGAGCCCGGAACAAATGCTGGAACAAATGCTGGAACAAATGCCAAAGAACCCGGTCCCACGCCTCCGGTCCTGGTCCACTCCGACCTGAAAGTGGTGGATGAGGATCTGAGGGAAATCGCCCCCAGCTTTTTCAGGTATCAGAAAATATCCCCGGAGCGCACCCGGCTTTCCCAGCTGCTGGTCCAGAACAATGTGACAGGCGGAGCGGTCATGATCAACCGTTATCTGCTTCCCTACCTGGAGCATACCCCCAGAATCTGCCTGATGCATGATGCCTGGCTGGCGCTGCTTGCCAGCTGTTTTGGATGCGTGGGATGTGTGGACCGGCCTCTTTACCTTTACCGCCAGCATGGGACAAACACCCTGGGGGCGGAAAAGGGTGATAACCTGGCGGGAATGGAAAATCGCCTGAAGGACGGGAGCGCGGCCAGGGAGAATTACAGGCGGATGTTCGGCCAGGCCGAGAGCCTGCTGGAGCTGTTTGGGGAAGAGCTGAGCCCGGGGCAGAGGAAGATCCTGGCCGCGTTTGCGGGCCTGCCGGGCAGGAGCAGGCCGGGCAAGATGTTCCTCATACTCAGGTATGGTTTTACGAAAAATACTGTCCTGCGTACCCTGGGACAGATGCTGTTGATTGGAGACTGAGAAAATGGACGAGCGGATAAAGGAAAATGTGCACAGAGGACCGGCGGATCAGGCGGATCCGCTGCAGGGCGGGGAGCAGTGGGACAGCCCCGCTGTGAGTATTTGCTGTATCACATTTAACCATGCTTCGTATATAAGGAGCGCCCTGGACGGGTTTCTCATGCAGGAGGTGGACTTTACCTACGAGATCCTGATTCATGATGATGCGTCCACTGACGGCACGGCGGATATCATCCGGGAGTACACGGAGCGATATCCCCATATCATAAAGCCTATCCTGAGAGAGGAAAACCAGTATTCAAAGGGAATATCCAATATCAGTATATTTAATTTCCCAAGAGCCCGGGGAACATACATTGCCATGTGTGAGGGCGATGATTACTGGACGGATCCCCATAAGCTTCAGAAGCAGGTGGATTACCTGAAGGAGCATCCCCATTGTTCCCTTTGTTTTCACAGCGCAAAGATCATCAGCGTGGACGGTTCTAAGACAGAAGGTTTGATGCGCCCCTATGGGGAGAGCCGGAGGGTGGAGCCGGAGGAGATCGTGGATAAGACCTCAGGTTATCCCACGGCCTCCCTGGTGTTTCCGGCCTGGATCGTCAAGAAACTGCCTGATTATTATCTGGATTGTCCGGTGGGGGACATTCCCATGCAGCTGATGATGGCATCGGTGGGGGATGCCTTTTATATGGATGAGCCCATGTGCGTGTACCGGGTGGGCGTGGCCAGCTCCTGGACCAACCTGATGAAACAGGGGGATTATGAAGGGAAACAGAAGCGATACAGTGACCAGATGAGGGAAATGTATCAGGCCTTTGACCGGGCCACGGGAGGCAGGTTCCATGAGCAGGCAGTGAGCGCTGCAACGCGGATCTATTTTCTTACCCAGGTCAATACAAAGCATTATGATCAGGTCATGAGTAAGGAATACAGAAGGTATTACAGGGAACTCAGTTTCAGGACCAGGTTTTTTATACGGTTTGAGATACTGGCCCCCGGTCTGTACCGTCTGCTCCAGAGAATGGTCAGGGGGAGCAACTGATGCTCTGGCAGGCACTTTTTTGTACGGATCTTAAGGAAAGGAAGTTGTGCTTTGGCAGATACGGAGATTAAGAACAAGGTCATGCACGGATTGTTCTGGAAAATATTGGAGAATGGCGGGGCCCAGGGCATTCAGTTTGTGATCGCCATTATCCTGGCCCGGCTGTTGAGCCCGGCGGAATATGGGCTTGTAAGTATAATCATGATATTTATCACCATTGCCAATGTGGTGGTGCAAAATGGTTTCAGCACGGCCCTGGTGCAGAAGCGCCATTCCGATGACGTGGATTTTTCATCGGTTTTTTATTTCAGCCTTGCCATTGCGGCGGCTATGTACGTTGTGCTGTACATGGCAGCCCCCTCCATTGCAGGATTTTACCGCAGTGATGTGCTGGTACCCATTGTAAGGGTGCTCTCAGTGGTGCTGTTTCCGGGGGCCGTCATCTCAGTGCAGACAGCCTATGTTTCCAGGAAAATGGAGTTTAAGGGCCTGTTTAAGGCGACCATGGCAGCGGTCCTGGTATCCGGGGCTGTGAGCATAACCATGGCGTTCAGGGGACTCGGTGTATGGGCCATGGTGGGACAGCAGATCTCTTATTACCTGGCCCTCATGACCGCCTTGTTTGTTACGGTCAGCTGGAAGCCGGGCTTTATGTTTGCCATAGGGCGGGTTCGGGCCATGTTTGCCTTTGGCTGGAAGCTCCTTTTAGCAGCTCTGCTGGATACGCTGTTTAACAATCTGTACGGCCTGATCATGGGGAAAATCTACAATGAGGAACTTCTGGGCGCTTACAACAGAGGCGACCAGTTCCCAAAACTGATTGTCAATAACCTGGGGGCGGCCATCCAGGCAGTGCTGCTGCCGGCATTTTCCTCCAGACAGGGGGACATTGCCCAGGTCAGGAGCATGGTGCGCAGGGCGATCAGGACCAGTTCCTTTTTGGTCCTGCCAATGCTGTTGGGGCTGTTTGCGGTGGCGGACACCATGGTGCTGGCCCTGTTGGGGAAAAAATGGATGATCTGCGTGCCGTATCTGCGGATCATGTGTATCGCATACTCCTTTTGGCCCATCCACATCACCAACCTTCAGGCCATCAATGCGGTGGGGCGCAGCGATATTTTCCTGAAACTGGAGGTCATCAAGAAATCCATCGGTATCATGGGACTTGTGATCGGGGCCATGTACAGCCCGGTGATCCTGGTGTCCATCAAGGCGGGGATCGATTTTCTGTGTACCTTTATCAATGCATGGCCCAACAAGAAGCTGCTTGGGTACAGCATATCCAGCCAGTGGATGGATATCATGCCTTCCATGGCTCTCTCCGCTGTAATGTGCATCTTTGTATATTTCCTGCAGTTTGCACTGCCCGGCGGCCCATGGGGGAAACTGGTTATGCAGATCGTGGCAGGGGCCCTGTTCTACGGGGGCGCGGCCTGGATATTAAAAATGGAAAGTTTTATGTATCTGCTGGGAATGATCAAAAGAAGGGGATCATCACAGGCATAAAAACAGGGCTGGACCCGGATCGTGAAAATCCGGGCACAGCCCTGTAATCTGTTATAATCATATCCCGTATCTGTTATGAACCTACTGACCTGCGTTTAAAGCAGCTACGGCAACCGGGTCCGTAGGATCCCAGTGCTGGTCGGCAGAGATCGGCTGCTCAATGGCAGGCCTGTCGTATGGGCCGGGGATGGAGGAATTGTATACCTCAACCGTGGTGCCCAGAGAGCAGTGGTCGAAGATCCACTTGGAATCACCGGATGTATAGCGGATGCAGCCGGCGGAACGTACCACGCCCAGGAAGTTATAAGTCTCGGGCTTCAGTGTGTTCACATTGGGTGAATCGTAAATAATGGAGTGGAGCAGGAAGCTTAAGCCGGAGCCAAGGCGGGTTGCGTACTGGGTGTACACGCCGCTGTTCATCAGCCTCCAGCGGTACTTCTCAGGCGTCTTGAACGTGCCCAGAGGAGTATCCTCACCGGTGGAGCACAGGAATGTCTTAAGGGGAATGATAAAGCCGTTTCCGCCGTCCTGCACATACACGGTGGTGGTGTTCATCTGCTTGTTGATCCGGATCAGGAAGGGACCGGTTGCGCCGAGGATCGGCTCCAGATCCGTTACCACCTTTCCTGTCTCGTCAAAGTAATACTTGTATCCGTCAATATACTGCCATCCTGTTACAGGAACATTGTTGACAAAATAATACCTGTCCCTGTCATTCCATCCCCATCCTGTAAAGGGAACGCCTGTGCCGCTGCTGTAAACAACAGCACCGTCAATGGTCTGGATGCCGTCCGGAGCAGCTGCTTCCACCGGCTTGGTGGTGTTGTAGGTGGCGCCGTCCACATTCTTTCCCCACAGGGACACGCGGAAGCTCTGCATCACCTTGCCCGTGCCCATGGTTCCGGCAGTCTGGCCGTTGCGGGCCCAGTTGAGTTCGGTCCCGTCATTGAGGGTAGAGCTGTAATACACATCAAAGGTGTTGCCCACAAATCCGGTAAAACGGATCTGGATCGCCTCCACCAGGGATCCGTCCTCCCACACCGTGGTGTGGTCGCCGTTCATGGCCCATTCACTCCAGCCATGGGCGCTGGTGTAGGTCCTGTACAGGACATTGCCCACAATGTTGTTTAAGTAAATGCACAGGGAGCGGAAGCCGCCCTCTGATGCCACCGGGGTGTCGCCGATCACCGGCTCACTCCAGGTAGTGTCAGGACGAAGGACCTGAATTTGGAGATAAGGCGTGTTGGCAATGATGGCCGCCTGCATGGCTGCTTCCTCAGCCGCCGCTGCCTGTTCGGCCGCCGCCTGGGCATCCGCTGCATTGGCATCGGCCTGTGCATTGGCCGCCGCGTCATTTCCCGGAAGGGTCTCTGTGGGAGTGCCCTGGGTCTGCTGGGGCTGTGTCTCCTGAGACTGCGTCTCCTGGGGCGCTGCCTGTGTTTGATTATCTCCAGGGGCCTGTTCGCTGCCAGGTGAAACCTGTGCAGGTTTCGTGGTGCCAAAGGCAGGCCCGTAATTGGAATCGTCCTGTGCTGCAAATGCCGTACATGCCTGTCCGAGAATAAAGATTCCGGCCAGGAGAGCGGCAGCAGTACGTTTCATGTACTTATGCATTGGAAAATCCTCCTAAGTTTTATATATACCATACATGTCCTAATTTATCATATTTACGGTAAAAATTCCAGATGTGATTTACTTTTTAACGGCGGTATTGTAAAATTGTAAACAAAATGACCTTAGAAAGACCAAAGAATGTAAGAAACAGGTGGCATAATATGGATTGGAACCAAGATACAGCAAATATCATATATGCATCCAATGACGGATACGCCGGACATCTGGCAGCATCCCTGTATTCCCTGATGGATCATAACCGCAATATAAGGAATATGGACATCTATGTGCTGTCCGTTGGAATGTGCAGGGAATACCGGGAACGGCTTTCCGGGATCGCGGACAGATTTCACAGGGGTCTGTACGTGGTGGAACTGGGTGATCTTAAAAGCAGGTTTGATTTTGACATTGACACCAGGGGATTTGACATCAGCGCCATGGCAAGGCTGTTCGCTCCCCAGGTCCTGCCGGAAACCGTAACAAGGGCCCTGTACCTGGACTGTGATACCATTGTGTGCCAGAGTATACGCCCCCTGTATGAGACGGATCTGGGAGACTGCCTGGTGGGCATGGTGATGGAACCCACGGTCTATGAGGAGATGAAGGCGTCCATCGGCCTTCAAAAGGACGACCCCTATTACAACTCAGGTGTTCTGCTTATGGACCTTGGAGGCTGGCGCAGGGAGGGTGTGCTGGGGCGGCTGCTGGATTTCTACAAAAGCTGTCAGGGCAGGCTTTTTGCCTGCGACCAGGATACCATCAACGGCGCGCTGAAAGGAAGAATAAAAACCCTTCCTGTGAAATACAATTATTTTACCAATTACAGGTACTTCAGGTACGCCACCCTGTGTTCCCTGTGCGGCGCATACAGGGAAGTGGGGGAGGAAGCATACAGGGAAGCCGGGAAAGCCCCGGCAGTCATCCATTATCTGGGGGATGAAAGGCCATGGATCGCGGGCAACCACAACCATTTTAGGAAGCTGTATGAATATTACCTGGCCAAGACACCCTGGAAAGATACCCCAAAGCAGAGGGGAAAGGAGCGGTACATGCACATGTGGTGGGTATTTAACCGCCTGACCTGGATCTGCCCGCCCTTCCGGCTGTGGATCAGCCGCTGCCTGGGCATGAAATTGGTGGACAGCCGCAGAAAACATGTAAAATCTTACTATGTAAAATCTTAAGAACAGGGATGGATATGGACAAAGTTTGCTGTATTATATTAAACTATAATGATGCTTCCACAACCATGAGTCTGGTGGATGAGATAAGGGAATACGACTGTCTGGACAGTATTGTGGTGGTGGACAACTGCTCCACCGATGGGTCCTGGAAGCAGCTTAAGGCGCTCCGTGACCTGGACAAGGTCCATGTGCTGCGTACAGAGGAGAATGGCGGTTACGGAAGCGGGAACCAGGCGGGGATAGATTATGCGGTCACCTACCTGGAGGCCGGGTATGTTATAATTGCCAATCCTGACATCCACGTCAGGGCCTGCTGTATTGAGCGGGTAAAGCTCGCCCTGGATGGGATGCCTGAGGCTGTGATGGCCTCGGCCCGGGTGACAAGCCCGGAGGGCGGGGATCTGTTTTCTTACTGGACACTGCTGCCCATGTGGAAGGATCTGCTGGATACGGGCCTTATTACAAGACGCCTGTTTAAGCCCATGCTTAACACCCCGGCTTACCGGTTAAAGGAGGGTGGAGATGAGGGCTGCCGTCTGGTGGATGCCGTACCCGGGTCTTTTTTTATGCTGAAGCTGGGACTGCTTACACCTCAGGAGATCAAGGAATTATTTGACAGGCATATGTTCCTGTACTATGAAGAAAAGGTACTGGGGCAGAAGTTTAAGGAGATGGGCCTAAAGACCCTTCTGGTGACGGATGCATCCTACGTACATGCCCATTCCGCCACCATAGATAAAAGCGTGAAGCGGATCGTGGATAAGCAGAAGCTGCTCCATGAGAGCAAACGTTACTATTACAGGGAATATCTTCACGGAACACCGGCCCAGATGGCGGCGGCCCGCGTGCTTCTGGGCCTGGTGCTGGCGGAGGTGTGGTTCCTCACAGTTGTGTGCAGGATGCGGTGGTAAAGGGGCAGAAAGGAAATGTTACATGAGCCAACAGAGAGAGAACGGCGAGAAGATCCTGGTAACAAGATCTTCCATGCCTTCCTATGAAGAATATATTGAAATGATAAAACCCATATGGGACAGCGCCTGGCTGACCAATATGGGCGATTTCCACAAGCGCCTGGAACAGGAACTGAAGGATTACATGGGAATCAGCAACCTGGTGCTGTTTGTCAATGGGCATATGGCGCTGGAGATGGCTATCCAGGCCCTGAATCTCACCGGTGAGGTGATCACCACGCCGTTTACATTTGCTTCCACCACCCATGCCATTGTGCGCAATGGGCTTACACCGGTATTCTGCGATATCAATCCCCTGGACTATACCATGGATGTGGAGCAGATAGAGTCCCTGATCACGGACAAGACCTCGGCCATTATCCCGGTCCATGTGTACGGGAATATCTGTGATGTGGAGCGCATAGACGCCATTGCCAAAAAGCATGGGCTGAAGGTGATCTACGATGCCGCCCATACCTTTGGGGAGCGGTATAAGGGAAAGAGCGTGGCTGAGTTTGGGGATGCCAGTATATTCAGCTTCCATGCCACCAAGGTGTTCAACACCATTGAGGGAGGCGCGGTGTCCTTTGCGGAGGAATGGATGGACCACAGGCTGAACTGCCTGAAGAATTACGGGATTGTGGACCAGGACCATGTGGTCTGGGTGGGCGGCAATGCCAAGATGAACGAATTCCAGGCAGCCATGGGTCTGTGCAATCTGCGTCATTTGGATGACGAGATCGAAAAGCGCAAAATGGTGACGGAGCGCTACCATGAGAACCTTGGAGGCGTTCCAGGGCTTAAGCTCCCTGCATATAAGGAAGGACTGACGCCCAACTATGCCTATTTTCCGGTTGTGTTTGACGGGTTTAAGGCGGACAGGAATGAAGTGTATGACCGTCTGGCTGAGCACAATATTTTCCCCAGAAAGTATTTCTATCCCCTGACCAACGGGTTCCAGTGTTATTCGGACCGGTTTTCGCCGGAGGATACGCCGGTTGCAGCTTATATGGCGGACCGGGTGCTGACCCTGCCGCTGTATGCCGGCCTTTCCTTGGAGCAGGTGGACAGGATATGCAGGATCATGAAGGATATTTAGGTGGATGGGATCGGAGGGAAAGATGAACATTTTGCTTACAAGCGCGGGCAGGAGAAGTTACCTGGTCCAATATTTTAAGGAAGCCCTGAGACTGGGGGGCTGCGGCGGTCTGGTCCATGCGGCCAACAGCTGCCAATGTCCGGCATTTGCATGTGCGGACAGATCCGTGGTAACGCCCATCATCTATGACCAGGGATATATTCCCTTTTTGCTGGAATACTGTAAAAGAGAGGAAATAGGCATGCTGATCCCTCTGTTTGACATTGATGTGCCGGTGCTGGCGGCCCACAGGGAAGCGTTCGCGTCAGCGGGTACCGTGGTGGTTACGGCGGACCCTGAGGCGGTAGGTATCTGTAATGACAAGTGGAGGACCCACAGGGCGCTGGCAGAGGCGGGGATCCGGGTGCCTGCGGCCTGGCTGGACGGGGAACTGGCCCTGGGCGCTATTGAGGATGGACGCATGTCCTGGCCTCTTATGGTGAAACCGCGCTGGGGCATGGGATCCATTTCCGTGTATCAGGCAGACTGCCGGGAGGAGATGGAGGTATTTGCAGGCAAATGCCGCCGGGGCATACAGGAATCCTATCTGAAGTACGAAGCCATGGCGGATCAGGAACGCTGTGTCCTGTTCCAGCAGAAGATAAAGGGACTGGAATACGGCCTGGATGTGATCAACGACCTGGAAGGCAGATATTGCACCACCATTGTTAAGAAGAAGACGGCCATGCGGTCCGGTGAGACGGATGCGGCGGAGACTGTGGAAGATAGGGAACTTTCCGCGCTGGGAGAACGTCTGGGCACCCTTATAAGGCACAGAGGAAACCTGGATGTGGATGTGCTGGAGGAAGATGGAAGGTATTACGTGCTGGAGATGAATGCACGCTTTGGAGGCGGTTATCCCTTCAGCCATGCGGCCGGGGTGAACCTGCCCCTGGCGCTGGTGCTTTGGGCCATGGGCAGGGAACTGCCGCCAGGGCTTCTCACGGCCAGGACCGGAGTGAAGGCACAGAAAGACATATGCATGCTGGTCTGGTAAGAATAAATCTGACAGAGGAATCTATATGGAAAAGGTACTGCTGGTGATACCGGCCTACAATGAGGAAAAAAATATTGAAAAAGTGGTAAATCATCTGGAGCAGGATTTTCCGGAACTGGATTACGTGGTGGTGAACGATGGGTCCAGGGACCACACGGCTGAAATCTGCAGGAAAAACGGGTACAACCTTCTGGATCTGCCCGTGAACCTGGGACTTGCAGGCTGCTTTCAGGCCGGAATGAAATACGCCTACCAGAGGGGATACCGGTACGCGATCCAGTTTGACGGGGATGGGCAGCACAGACCTGAGTATGTTGCCTCCATGAAGGAGAAGCTGGACCAGGGATATGATATTGTCATAGGGTCTAGGTTCCTGACTGCAAAAAAAGACTGGTCCATGCGCATGGTGGGCAGCCGCCTGATCGCAGCGGCGATCCGGCTTACCACAGGGGCAAGGATCACGGACCCCACTTCCGGTATGCGTCTCTTTGACAGGAAGATGATCGAGGAGTTTGCCCTGAACCTGAATTACGGGCCGGAGCCGGATACGGTTTCATTTCTGATCAAACAGGGCGCGCAGGTGGCGGAGGTTCCGGTTACCATTGACGAGCGTTTGGAGGGGGAGAGTTATCTCAGGCCCCTCACCGCAGTTCATTATATGACCCGCATGCTTTTATCCATATTATTTATACAGAATTTTAGAAAGCGTTGAACCGGAATGAAGAATTTAACGAGACATTTATTATATAAAGGCACTGACATTGGGCGGCAGAACGTGCTCTGGAACATTGCAGGAAGCTTTGTCTATGCATTTGCCAGCATGGTTCTGTCTTTTCTGGTCATACGCGTGGTGGGGGATGACCAGGGAGGGATCTTTTCCTTTGGATTTTCCACCCTGGGACAGCAGATGTTCATTGTGGCTTATTTTGGCATCCGGCCCTTTCAGATCACGGACAACAAGGGAGAGTATTCCTTTGGGGAGTACCTGGAATGCCGAAATGCGACATGTATCCTGGCATTGGTGATGGGGGCGGTGTACCTGACCTACCGCCATGGAACCGGGGAGTACAGCGCGGGGAAATGCATGATTCTCATCCTTCTTGTCATATACAAGGTAATAGATGGGTATGCTGATGTATATGAGTCGGAGTTCCAGCGCCAGGGCAGTCTGTACCTGACAGGGAAATCCAACTTTTTCAGGACCATCCTTTCCGTGTCCTCCTTCCTGATCGTGCTGGTCTCTTTGGAGCACCTTCTGCTGGCCTGTCTGGCCGCAGTGGCGGCCCAGATGCTGGGGGTGGCCCTGTTTAACCTGGACGTGATCCGCGCCATCGGGACAGTGGACTGGAATAAGAGGGAAAAGCAGAACCTGAGGGTGCTTGGCAGTACCGTATTCCTGTTTGTGGCCACATTTCTGGACTTTTATGTGTTTTCCGCAGCCAGGTACGCCATTGACGCAAGAATGAACAATGCCGCTTCCGGATACTTTAACTTGATTTTTATGCCTACCTCTGTTATTTATATGGTAGCTAACTTTGTGATACGGCCATTCCTCACCAAGCTGACAGATATGTGGAACGGGCATGAGTTTGACTGTTTTAAAAGTGAGCTTAAACGGATCGCCGCTGTTATTGGCGGCCTGACCGTGCTGGCAGTGGGCGCCACGGCTGTGTTGGGAAAATGGGTACTGTCCGTGATGGAAATGCTTCTGGGCGGACAGTACACAGGCATGCTGGTGCCTTATTATGGGGCATTTGTGGTTATTGTGCTGGGGGGAGGATTTTATGCCTTGGCTAATCTTATGTATTATTCGCTGGTTATCATGCGCAGGCAGAGAGCGATCTTTGTGGTCTATCTGCTGGCTGCGGTTCTGGCAGCAGCCCTATCGGGAACCCTGGTGTCTGGCTTCGGGATCAATGGGGCGGCAGGATGTTATCTGCTGTTAATGGTGGGATTAGTGCTGGGATTCGGCCTGTATACGGCAGGCGTTTATCAGAAGGAAAAAAAGGAGTATGCTTGTAATGGAGGAAGAGAGGACTAGAATATCAGAACACACATACAGCCCTAAAGTGGATGTGATCATACCCACCTATAAGCCGGGAAAGAAGTTTTCCAGGCTGCTTAAAATGCTGGGGCTTCAGACATATCCGGTGGGAAGGATCATAGTGATGAATACGGAAAAGGCCTACTGGAATGACAAGGGATATCAGGGGATCCCCAATATGGAGGTCCACCATTTGTCAAAGACCGAGTTTGACCATGGAGCCACCAGGAACCGGGGCGCCCGCTACAGCAGGGCGGACATCATAGTATTCATGACAGATGACGCCGTGCCTGCGGATGAGCACCTGATCGGGCATCTTGTGGATGCGTTTAAACAGCGGGGGCCCCAGGGGGAGTCTGTGATCATGGCCTATGCACGCCAGCTGCCGGATAAGGACTGCCCCATGGCAGAGCGTTATACCAGGTCCTTTAACTATCCGGAGGAGAGCTGTATCAAGACAAAGGAGGACCTGGAGCGCATGGGGATCAAGACCTTTTTTGCCTCCAATGCGTGCTGCGCCTACGACCGTGAAAAGTTTTGGTTCCAGGGCGGGTTTATCACCAAGACCATATTTAATGAAGATATGATATTTGCGGGCAGGGCCGTGCTTCAGGACGACTACGCCATTGCCTATGTGGCGGAGGCAAGGGTGATCCATTCCCATAACTACGGGTGCGCAGCCCAGTTCCGGCGGAATTTTGATCTGGCCGTATCCCAGACAGACCATCCTGAGGTATTTGCCGGCATCCGGTCGGAGAGCGAAGGAATCCGTCTTGTGAAGCAGACCGCAGGACACCTTGTGAAGATCCGCCGTCCATGGCTGATACCGGGTATGATCGTGAAAAGCGGATTCAAGTATATGGGATACCGGGTGGGAAGATGCTACCGCATGCTGCCCAAAAGCTTGGCAGTCAAATGCAGCATGAATAAAGAATATTGGAAATAACAAAAGAAAGCAGGTAGGACCATGATGCAACCTATATTCAGGATCATATTGATTATAGTCTCTTTATTGACTATGTCCTTTATGCTGAGGAAAATACGTCAGGCAAAGGTCCAGATCGAGGCAGCCATGTTCTGGGTGATCGTAGCCTTGATCCTGGTGGTGTTTTCCCTGTGTCCGGCCGTGGCTGATGCCTGCGCCAGGCTTCTGGGAATCTATTCCACCCCCAATTTCCTGTTCCTTTTTATGATATTTTTGCTTATGGTAAAGGTATTCAGCATGACCCTCCAGGTATCCCAGCTGGAGAGCAAACAGAAGGAGCTGGTCCAAAAGATCGCTCTTGCCCAGAAGGAGCAGGAGGAGTTGGAGCTGCGGATGCAGGAGCTTTTGGAAGCCAGCACGGCCGGGGAGGAAGAAGATGGGAGGTAAGCGGACCACAGGCAAGCAGGCGGTGTCCTGTAAGCGGTATGGACTTTGGGTGGGCTGCGGCCTGACTCTGCTGATCCTGGCAGCCTGGCATTTCCTGGATGTGAGGGCCGGGGTACTGGAAACAGGAGAGACCTGGCTTTACGGCTGGTATGGAGGGCTCTGCTTTTTGGCGGCACTGACAGCTGGGGGGCTGGGATATGTGGTTTTTATAAGAAAGCAGTGGAAACTGGAACAGATATTTGCAGCGTCCGCCATCAGCCTGGGACTTTTGTTCCTCTTTGTACTGCCTCCCCTTTCAGCACCGGATGAGGTGAGCCATTTTATCAGTGCTTACCAGCTGTCCAGCCATATGATGGGAAAGACAGCCAATGCCCATGACGGGCGGGTGCTCCTGCGGGCGCAGGATGCGTTCATCGAGGACCTGTATGATGTGATGGAGACGGACGGGACCGGATTCAGGGAACATGGAGGAGAACAGCAAAAGGCAGTGGTCCTGGGCCAGGAGTTGGGCCAGGATACCTACCGCACCATCCATGACCGGGGGATAAGAGGCGCGCACCAGGAAGAAGAGGGGGAGGAGATGGAGGAGACGGCGGTTTCCTACCAGCCTCCGGTGAGGACAACCCCTCTGGCATACGTGCCCCAGGCCCTGGGAATTACCCTGGCCCGGCTGATGGGACTGGGAGGCATTGGCCTTCTTTATATGGGCCGTTTGTTCAACCTGCTTTTCTTTACGGCCATGGGCTGCCTTACCATAAGGCGGATGCCCTTTGGGAAAGAGGCGGCGTTTGGCGTGTACCTGCTTCCCATGACCCTGCATCTGGCGGCATCTTTTTCCTATGATGTGATGATCATCTCCCTCAGCGGCTATTTTGCCGCGGTCTGCCTGCATCTGGCTTATGAGGCGCAGCGTGTAAAGGTAAGAGATGTGGTTTTGCTGGCCCTTATCATGGCAGTCATGGGACCGTGTAAGATGGTGTACGGTGTAATCGCAGGTTTCTGCCTGCTGATCCCTGTAAGGAAATTTGGGGGATGGGGGAAATGGACGGTGAGCGCTGCCGCTGTGCTGGGTGCCTTCGGGGCCGCTATGCTGGCCGTAAACAGCCGGACGGTGGCCATGTATACGGAGGCTTCGGAGGGCTACATTGCCTGGGCTGAGGAGACGGGATATACATTTGCCCAGCTGGTGCACAGTCCCCTGCTGGTACTTAGAATGTGCTACAATACCCTGATGTGGCAGGGGGAGAAGCTGTATTCCGGTATGCTGGGGGAATCCCTGGGCAACATGGATGCGGTGCTGAACACCCCCTATGTGTTGATCCTTGGGCTGACAGCCATTCTTTTGATGCTTGCGTTCAGAAAACCGGGAGAGCGCCTGGTCATGACCATGGCGAACAGGGCATGGATCTGGTTTCTCTGTTTTTTGTGCCTTGGGGCCCTGATGTTCTCCATGCTTTTGGCATGGACTCCGGTGACTTCCAATGTGATCAACGGCGTACAGGGCAGATACCTGCTGCCCCTGCTTCCCATTTTCCTGCTGACCCTTAAAAACAACAGGGTGGTGCGGACGGACTGCAGCGACAGGCCGCTGCTTTATGTGATGGCAGTCATGGATCTGTATGTGGTGCTGAGGATTTTTTCTATTGTATGCCTTCGGGTTTCGTGACCGCAGTGGGTGGATCGGTTTGCCCGGCCGTGGATAAAGTAGATAAAGTATTGCCAGACCGTGGATAAAGTGATAAAATTGCCAGATGGATGTGGATAAGAGATAAAAGGAGCAGATAATAATGGGAAAGATAAAAGTGACGCCCTGTGAGACCAAGGGGTTATATGTGATTGAGCCAACTGTTTTTAAGGACGAGCGGGGATATTTTGTGGAAACTTATAATCAGAACGATTTCAGGGAAGCGGGACTGAATATGGTATTTGTCCAGGACAACCAGTCCATGTCCGTGAAAGGCGTGCTGAGAGGCCTGCATTTCCAGAAACAGTATCCCCAGGGCAAGCTGGTGCGCGCGGTCAGGGGAACTGTGTTTGATGTGGCAGTGGACCTGCGCTCTGATTCTGAGACATATGGAAAATGGTTCGGCGTGGTGCTCTCTGCGGAGAACAAAAAGCAGTTCTATATTCCGGAGGGGTTTGCCCATGGTTTCCTGGTGCTCTCTGATGAAGCGGAGTTTGCTTACAAATGTACGGACTTCTATCATCCCGGCGATGAGGGCGGCCTTAAATGGGACGATCCGCAGATCGGGGTTCAGTGGCCCATTGAAGAGGGCATGGAGCTGATCATCTCCGACAAGGACAAGAAGTGGAGCGGCCTTGAGGATACTTTTAAATTTTAGCTGTCTAAGTGGCATTGGAAAAGGAAATAACATATGAATTACGTACTGTCTCTTGGTAAGGAGATTATAGAGAAGAGAAAGCTGATCTGGGATTTAGGCAAGGCGGATTTCCGCAAGCGGTTTGTGGGATCCTATTTCGGCATTGTGTGGATGTTCATACAGCCCATTGTGACCATTGCCATCTATGCCTTTATATTTGGTGAGGGAGGCTTTAAGACGCCGCCGCCCGTGCCTGGGGCATCCTATGTGGCCTGGCTGGTCCCCGGTATCGTGCCCTGGTTCTTTTACAGTGAATGTATGAACGCGATCACGGGCTGCCTTCAGGAATACAGCTACCTGGTAAAAAAAGTGGTGTTTAAGGTGGAGATCCTTCCCCTGATCAAGCTGGTGAGCTGCCTTCTGGTCCATGGATTTTTTGTGCTGATCATGATCGGCATGTACCTGGTTACGGGAGTACAGGTCCGAATTACCTGGATCCAGGCCATTTATTATACCTTTGCAGCCAGTATGCTGGCTCTTGGGATCGGGTTTTTCACCAGCGCGGTCAATGTGTTTTTTAAGGATATGACGCAGATCGTGGGTATCTGTCTTCAGTTTGGGATCTGGATGACGCCTATCATGTATGCGGAGTCTATGTTTTCAGACAGGCCCTGGATCGTGTCCCTGTTAAAGTTTAATCCATTTTATTATATTGCCGCCGGTTATAGGGACAGCATGCTCACCGGAAATTGGTTCTGGGAACGGCCGCTTATGACCATATATTACTGGGCGGTGACGATCACCGTGTTCCTGGTTGGACTTAAGATGTTCAAGCGTCTCAGGCCGCATTTTTCCGATGTGCTTTAGAGCGTGTGTTTCCGGATGTTTAGACCCGGTTTCAGGTATTTTGTAAAAAGCAGGTGTTTTCAATGATACGAAAAGTGGAAATCAACTGGCGCCGTGGACAGGAAGAGGGGGTGATCCCCGTGGAGGTGATCTACTCCAGGCGCAGGACCATGGGATTGGAGGTCAATGCCGATGGGCGGGTCTGTGCCCGTGTCCCCCAGAGAATACCGGGCCAGTCCGTGATGGACTTTATCCGGGAACGCCAGGACTGGATCGTCCAGAAGTGGTTTCTTACAGAGGAAAGGCGCCGCATCCGGGAGGAAAGGCCCCAGCCTGACTATGTGCAGGATCCCGGGCTGGAAGCAGTGTACAGGAAAAAGGCCAGGAAACAGCTGGAAGACAGGGCCGCGTATTATGCTGGTCTGATGGGCGTGACCTATAACCGGATCACGGTACGGGCTGCAAAGACCCGGTGGGGCAGCTGCAGCGCCCGGGGAAACCTGAATTTTCACTGGAAGCTGATCCTTATGCCTCCGGAGGTGTTGGACTATGTGGTGGTCCACGAGCTGGCCCACCGCAGGGAGATGAATCATTCTTCCAGATTTTGGACCGAGGTGGAGCGGATCATGCCTGATTATAAAAGGCGCAGGAAATGGCTGAAGGAGAACGGAGGCCAGGTGTAAGCCTGCCCGCCGAGGGTACATAGAAATTAAAAGGAGGTCTGTTCAGGCCTCTTTTTTTGCCCTGTCCCAGAGAAAATACATTGCATTATAACCAGCGGGGATGTATGATTACTTTTATGAAAGCATTGATGAAAGTAGGCGGATCATATGAAGATAAATGAAAAAGCAGCAGAGAAAAAGCGCCTGAACAAGGCTAGGATCGCCAGCCACATCCGTCTCAGAAAGCATATTTCCAAACCTGAGCTTGCCGTGGAGCTGGGACTTAGTATGCCCACGGTCCTCCAGAATGTGAAGGAGTTAATGAAAGCCGGTATTGTGGAGGAGGTGGGGGAGTACGAATCCACAGGAGGACGCAAGGCCAAGGCCCTGTCGGTTGTAAAGAGTGTAAAATACGCGGCGGGCATAGACATTACGGCCAACCATGTCAGCTATGTGATCATTGACCTGAACGGGGATGCTGTGTGCGGACACCGGATCCGCAGGCGGTATGAGAATACATCTGAGTATTATGAGAAAGTGGCGGGGGAGTTGGAGAAGTTTCTGGACCAGGCCGGGGAGAGCCGCCGGATTAACAGGGATAAACTATTGGGGGTAGGTATTTCCATGCCTGGGATCATTGATAAAGAGAACGCCCGTCTGATCCGTTCCCATATCCTTCAGGTGAGTGATATTAATCTGGAGGTGATCAGCCGCCTGATCCCCTATCCGGTCCACTTTGAAAATGATGCCAACAGCGCCGCCATTGCAGAACTGCAGGGGACGGACCGGGATGCGGTTTATCTCTCCCTCAGCAACACGGTGGGGGGATCGGTGTATCTGGACAATACCATATATGCCGGGGATCATTTCCGCAGTGCCGAGTTTGGGCATATGATCATACATCCTGGGGGAAAGCCCTGCTACTGCAAAAAGCGCGGATGCGTGGATCCCTATTGTTCCGCAGGAGTGCTGTCTTCCTTTGCGGGAGAGGACGCAGGGCTGGCTGATTTCTTCCAGCTTTTGGAACAGGGGGACCGGGAAGCCATGGAAATCTGGGATACCTACCTGGAGGACCTGTCCATCGTCATAACGAATCTCAGGATGGCTTTTGACTGTGACATTGTGCTGGGGGGATATGTGGGCGGTTATCTGAAGCAGTACATGTCAAAGCTGGAACACAAGGTAATGGCGTATAATATGTTTGACAACGACACCCTGTATCTGAGGACCTGCGGCTATGAGAAGGAGGCTTCCGCCGTGGGGATTGCCATGACCTTCCTGGATGAGTATTTCAGGACCCTGATATAAAAGGGGGAAAAAGCCGGAAAATGCAAATACCATATTGACAAAATTTATTAGCAGTGCAATAATATAATTACTTTAATAAAATATTTTATAAAAGATCATATATAAACAAAGAGAAGGGGAAAACCATATGTTGCAGCAGGTAATGACAGCTCCGGGAAAAATTGAATTTCGTGAGATTCCGGTACCGGAGATCGGTGAGAATGAAGTGTTGATCAAGATTATGAAGATCGGTGTCTGCGGTTCGGATATCCATGTGTACCACGGGGAGCATCCGTTTACAAGCTATCCCGTGACCCAGGGACATGAGGTTTCCGGCGAGGTGGTAAAGACAGGGACAGCGGTGTCAGGAATAAAGCCGGGGCAGAAGGTGACTATCCAGCCCCAGGTGGTCTGCGGCCGCTGCTATCCATGCCGCCACGGCAAATACAATTTGTGTGAGGAACTTAAGGTTATGGGGTTTCAGACCACCGGTGTTGCCTCCCATTACTTTGCTGTTGACCAGGCAAAGGTTACCCCTCTGCCGGATGAGATGAGTTATGACGAAGGCGCCATGATCGAGCCCCTGGCTGTCGCCGTCCATGCAGTGAGACGGGCGGGGGATGTGAAAGGGGCAAAGATCGCGGTTCTGGGAGCAGGACCCATCGGCATACTGGTGGCCCAGGCAGCCAAAGGAATGGGAGCAGACCAGGTGATGATCACCGATGTCAGCAGCCTCCGCCTGGAAAAGGCTAAGGAGTGCGGAGTTGATTTTTGTGTCAATACCAGGAATCAGGACTTCGGTGAGGCTATGGTCCATAACTTCGGACCGGATAAGGCGGACGTGATCTATGATTGCGCAGGCAACAACATTACCATGGGCCAGGCGATCAAATATGCCCGCAAGGGAAGCGTCATCATCCTGGTGGCCGTATTTGCAGGTCCGGGACAGCTTGACCTGGCGGTTCTCAACGACCATGAGCTGGACCTGAACACCAGCATGATGTACCGGAATGAGGACTATCTGGATGCCATCCGTCTTGTGAATGAGAAAAAGGTGGTGCTGGCGCCTCTGGTTTCCAAGCATTTTGCGTTTGGGGATTACCTGAAGGCCTACCAGTACATAGATGAGAACAGGGAGAGCACCATGAAGGTTATCATCAACGTACAGGAATAAGAGACGTGAACGGAGAGGGGAAGACAATGACAAACTATGATGTGACAGCGCTGGGAGAGCTTTTGATCGACTTCACTCCCTCCGGATTGAGCGCCCAGGGAAATCCTGTCCTGGAGCAGAATCCGGGCGGCGCACCGTGTAATGTCCTGGCCATGCTGGCAAAATGCGGCAGGCAGGTGGGATTTATCGGTAAGATCGGAAATGATATTCATGGAAGGTTCCTGAAAGATGCTATTATGGAAGCAGGCATTGGCCTGGACGGCCTGGTCATGTCGGATGAGGTCCATACAACCCTTGCCTTTGTAAGCATAGACGGATCGGGGGACAGGAGTTTCTCATTTTACCGTAACCCCGGCGCTGATATGGCCCTGAGGCCGGATGAGGTGAATCTGGATATGATCCGCCATTCCAGGATATTTCACTTTGGCACCCTGTCCATGACCCACGATGGAGTGCGCAGGGCCACCAAGGAGGCGGTGGAATGTGCAAAGGCCAGCGGATGTATGATTTCCTTTGACCCCAATCTCCGTCCGCCTCTCTGGGAGGATATGGAGGAGGCCAGGAGACAGATGATTTACGGGGTATCTGTGTGCGATATCCTGAAGATCGAGGATAAAGAGCTGAGTTTCATGACCCGGACCGAGGATGAGGGGGAAGGGGTGCGCCGTTTACAGGATACATATGGTATTCCCCTTATTCTGGTCACGGCAGGAGCAGAAGGGAGCAGGGCTTACTGGGCTGGAAATTCCCTGAAAGCAGAGGCGTTTTTAACGGACCGGACCATTGACACCACGGGAGCGGGAGATACGTTCTGCGGATATTGCCTGAATTATCTCCTGGACCATCCGCTGGGATCCCTGACCATGGATAAGGTCGGAGAAATGCTCACAGGCGCCAGCGGGGCGGCGTCCATTGTCACCACTAGGAAGGGGGCTTTGCGCTCAATGCCTGAGCTGGCGGAGGTGGAGGCGGTGGTGAAACAAAGGACCGTCACCCGGGGATGATTATTTGAAATTCCTTTGGAACCCAATCATTGTAAAGAAAGAATCAAGTATGATCCCCTGGCTCAGCCAAACTGACAAAGGGGATCCTTTTTATTCTCAGTTGCCCCTTAATGCCGTTGTCCGGAGACTTCATCTTGAGGCAGATCCCAATCGCCGGTAAGAGATGAATATTAATATCACGGTAATGTAATATTCAGTAAATAATAAGGTATGGGCTCCGCAGTTCTGATATAATCAAAGCATACTGACACTACAGCGAGAGAAGGAGGAACATGGGACATGAAACGGATGATCACAGGAAGAAGCGGGGCCTGGATCCTAGTGCTGTGCATGGCGGTGCTGATCGGATGCAGCCAGAGAGCGGATGGGGCTGGGACAGCAGGAACGCCGGTGGAGACAGGAACAGCAGGAGCAGCGGGAGAGACGGACACACCAGGAGCAGCAGAGGAGGCAGGAATGCCGGGGACAACGGGAATACAGGGAAATGAAGATACTCCGCCCCCGATGGAAGAAACCGTTAATCGTTTTGAGATCCTGGATGTAAAGGAAAGCAGCATGCTGGTCTGCGGCCTGGATGATATGAAAGGCCTGTACCATGTGGGGCACGGTGAGGTTCTGAAAGATGTGGATCAGAAGGCGATCCAGGTATCGGACCTAGAAACAGGGATGATCGTGGACCTGACCTGGAATGGGGCTGTGCAGGAAACATATCCTGGGCAGTTTAGTTACCGGAAACTTCAGGTCACGGAGGAAAGGGGAAGCAGGGAACTGGAATTCTACAAACAGCTGATCCGGGATCTGGCGGAGGTGGATCCCGGGCTGAATGACGGGGTCACAGAGAGCTATTTTGACTTAACCCAGATGGAATCCCTGACTGATGCGGAAAAGGAAGGCCTGGCGTACATGGGAGGCGGTAGTTTTAATGTATGGGGATTCCTCTCCACGCCGGAGCAATTGACACAGGATGGGATCATGGACCCCCAAAAGGGCCTGGAACATGGGATACTTATAACCATTGAGGAGATATCCGTCACGGAGACGGCCGATGAGGGCGGGGATGGCGATGTGATCACTGTGAACTGCAATGCGAGAAAGTACAGAAGCGGCACAGGGGCATATTATTTTACAGATGTAAAGGCAACATTCCAAGATGGCGGATGGAGTTATACCATAGGAGCAGAGATGATAAGCTGAAGGAATTTTTCCATGACCCGGACGGCCTTCCTTTGGAGCCTCATGAGTGAGAGGCAGGCACCGGCGCTTTGGGCCGTTCATGGTAAAAGGCAGTGAGCAAATTCCACACGGGAAGCAGGTACAGGTAAAATGCGTACAGCATACACACCATGGGCGCTCCGATGGTGGCCACAGGTACGGCGCCTGCAATTCCCCAGGGAACCAGGGCCGCAAGCACGATCACGGTATCTTCAAGGGCCAGAGCCAGTTTTTCCTTGCTGGGATACAGGGTATCGCACATCTGGCAGGTCAGTATGGTTGCCAGGCTCTGGTTGCAGCTCACGGCACAGGACAGTACGGAAGTGACCACCACGGTCCCAAACGGCGTAAAGATCCTGGCTGAGCGCTGGAGTACGGATTTCACACCGGCCAGCAGGCGGGTGCGGGAAAAAATGCCGGAGTAGGAGGAAGAGATCAGTACAATGATGCCCACCTTGACCATGGAGGATATACCGCCTCCATTTAACAGGGATGACAGGCGTGTTTCGGATTCTGCCCGGTAACCGGTCCAGAGACTTTTCATAAGATCCGCAGGCATAGCTCCCTGATACAGGACCGCCACCACGGCAGCGGCAGCAATACTGGCACCCATGGCGTATTTTACATCCACATGGAAAAGGGCCAGTCCGAGAATGATAAGGGCGGGAAGGGCTGTTGCCGGGTGAAGGGAGAAGTTGTCCCGGAACAGTGCCAACAGGCCGCTGTCCACCTGCGCCCCTGTTTCCCTTCCTGCCAGAGCCACGTACAGGATACAGCTTATGAGCAGGGGAATGAGACAGGTGCGGCACATATTTTTCAGGTTTGTGTAAATATCGGTCCTGGTCAGGGTGCACACCAGCTGGGCGCTGGAGGACATGGGGGAACAGCGGTCCCCAAAAAAGCTGCCGGAGAGGACCGCTCCTCCTGTGAGGGCGGGATCCAGACCGGCCGCGTTGGATATCAGCATGCAGATAACACCCATGGTGCTGGCAGTCCCAAACGAGGTGCCTGTGAGAAAGGACATCATGGAGCACAGGAGAAATGTGCACAGCACAAAGAACCTGGGATCGATCAACCCCATGGCATGGTACAGGATAAAGGGAATGGTGCCGCAGGTGCGCCAGATGGATGTAAGGGAGCCGATCAGCACAAAGATGATAAGGATATTCTTAACTTTTCCCATGCCTTCTCCCAGCATGGAGCAGGTTTCCCTGACAGAATACCCTCTGGAAAGGGTGTAGAGGGAAAAGCAGGCAAGCCCAAACAAAAGCGCGTACAGGATTTGTATTCCTGTAAAGATACACAGGCCAAGCCCTGCCAGAAACAGTCCAAGTGTGATGATTTCAGCAATCATTTTAATCCCCCTGATACGGAAAAATAGGCGGCCGACAAGCGGCCGCTTATTATATTCTATATGGTATTCTATAGCGTAAGGGATATAAAGTCAATGGGTTTCATTTGTACGGCAGGAACCGCATGATAAGCTGGCACACTGTCTCAAACACGCCGGACAGCACCATTACCAGGATAGGGCTCATTTTAAAACGTATCAGCAGTACCAGAGCGCCCAGGAAAATGCAGACAGAGCGCAGGTTGAGCGCCTGGAGGTCCGGCGTAAATCCGCCCAGCCCCCAGAAGGCAGTCACCAGGATGCTGACACCGGCAGCGCCGATCATGGCCACCACCGCGGGCCTTAAGGACTGGAGCACACCCTGTATAATGCTCAGGTTTCGGTACTTCAGATAGATACGTGCCAGCAGGGTTACCAGGATACAGGAGGGCAGCACGCACCCGGCCGTGGCTGCCAGGGCGCCTGGGGTTCCGGCGATCCGGGTCCCCACAAAGGTGGCTGAATTGATGGCAATGGGTCCGGGGGTCATCTGGGAAATGGTTACCAGGTCGGTAAACTCAGCCAGGTTCAGCCAATGGTGCAGGTCCACCACCTGATTCTGGATCAGGGGCATGGCGGCATATCCGCCTCCAAAGCTAAAGGCGCCAATCTGAAGAAAACTCAGGAACAGCTGAAAATAAATCATAATGTCCGGCCTCCTTCCTTGCGCGTCTTTTCCGCTCGGAGGGTGCGGGCCACACCGATCAGGGCGCAGATCAGGATGATCAGGATCACGTTCACATTAAGAATATAGTTGGCAACAAACGCAGCGATCATGATGCATACAGAGATCCATTGCCGGTTCTTTGCAATACCGCTGCCCATTTCCCACACGACCTGGGCAATGACGGCTCCCACTCCGGCCTGCATGCCGCCCAGCATCCAGCCCACCACCAGGTTGGAGCGGAACGCCGCATAGAACAGGGAAATGGCAGAGAGGATGACAAAGGGAGGGATGACCGTGGCTAACACGGAGGTGAGAACGCCGGCCATGCCCGCCAGCTTGTAGCCCACCACAATGGCGCCATTGACGGCAATGGCCCCCGGAGAGGACTGGGCAATGGCCACCAGGTCCAGCATTTCCTGCTCATCGATCCAGTGGTATTCGTCCACGAACTTCTTTTTCATCAGGGTGATGATCACGTACCCGCCTCCAAAGGTAAAGGTGCTCAGGTACAGGGTAGAGATAAAAAGCTTACATAATAAAGAGCGGCGCCCCTTTGGATGGGACGCGGGCTGGGATTTTACATTGACGACCATAGGGAGTACTTCCTTTCCGCGTTTATTCTGTCTCTATACACTATACAGCTTGCAAATATATATGTAAAATACTATAATTAAATAATATTTATAATAAAACCATTATATATTTTCGGCTGATCCATGGGCCGGGAAAATTGGAAAGGAGAAATAGTATGACGCTGCGCCACTTACGGATCTTTGTGGCTGTATGTGAGACGGGGAGTATGACGGCGGCATCGGCCCAGATGTTTATTGCCCAGCCGTCCATCAGCCTGGCCATATCGGAGATGGAGGAATATTATGGGGTAAAGCTGTTTGACCGGATCTCACGCAAGCTGTACCTGACGGATAATGGGCGCAGGGCCCTTCAGTATGCCAGACATCTTATAGACCTGTTTGACGAGATGGAGCAGGGGATCAGGGACCAGGACGCGGTGGGACAGCTGAGGGTGGGCACCAGCATTACCATTGGCACCTATCTGCTTCCCCAGTATATCAACAGGTTAAAGCAGGTATATCCTTCCGTCCGGGTGGAGGCATTCATTGGAAATTCCGGGAGTGTTGAGCAGCAGATCCTGGATAATCAGATCGATATCGGAGTCATAGAGGGGGTATCCCACAGCAGCTATATACTCAGCGAGAGCTTCCAGGGGGACAGGCTGGCTTTTATCTGTTCCGTGGAACATGCCTTTGCGGGCAGGACGCTGAAGGAACTGGCCGAAGTGAAGGATCAGGATTTTATCCTCAGGGAAAAGGGGAGCGCGGGCAGGGAGATATTTGATGGTCTGCTGGCCGCCCAGGAGCTGGCGGTTGCTCCGCTGTGGCAGAGCGCCAGCAATCAGGCCATTCTTCACGGGGTCAGGTCAGGGCTGGGGATATCCATCCTGCCATATTCTCTTGTGCAGGAAAGCCTTAAAAAGGGGGAGATTGCGGAATTTAAGATCAAGGGAATGGCCCTGAGCCGCAAATACTCCGTGATCTACCATAAGAACAAGTTTTTGTCCCAAAGCGCAAGGACCTTGGTGGAAATCTGCAAGGGGGAGGAGTTTCCGGGAAACTCCAAAACAGGATAAGGGCCTTATGCCAGCAGCTTACGCAGCTTCCGGGTGTCCACCACCGTGATGGTCCCCCTTCCAAGGGAAACAATCCCTTCCTTTTCAAAATATTTCAGCATCCTGGAAACCACTTCCCGGGCCGTACCCAGATTTTTTGCAACCTGTTCATGGGTGGTGGAAATGGTGTTAGTCCGGGACTTAACCTGCTCATCGGCCAGATATGCGGCCAGGCGTTTGTCAAAGCTGGAAAAGAGGAGCTGGCCCATGGACCACATCACATCGGAGAAACGTTCCGCTGTCCGGCGGTAAATGTAATTTTCCGCATAGATATTATCCTCCATCAGGCGGTGGATGCAGGCAGCCGTTGTGATGAGAAGGGTGGATTCCTCCACAGCCTCTATGAAAATGTCAAATGTGATTTCCTGCATCATACACGCAGCGGAAAGAGTGCACACATCCTCGGCACCCAGCCGGAACAGGGTTACCTCACGTCCTTCCTCAGACTGGATATAGGTGCGGACCTGGCCTGAAAGCACAAGGATCACACCCAGGCACTCCTCGGAGCGGCTGTGGATAAAGCTGCCGGGGGAGTAGGCGCGGATGTGGGAACAGGAAACCAGCTGGTCCTTTTGTCCGGGACTGAGATGGTCCCAGAAGGGATAGCTGGTTTTTAAGGTCTCTGTTATATTATAGGAAACAGTACTCATGGCAGATGTTCCTCCTTTAACAAAAAATCATCTCACAAATCTGTGTGCCGGGAGATTCCGGGAGCACACTCATCTGCCATAAGTGTATCCTGTTTTTTGTCCTTTGTCAAAGAATCTGTCTGAGTGCCTGCTTTGGCTTTGCAGATCATCTGGGTCATGGTGCCCATGGGACAATAGACGCACCAGGAGCGGGGGCGGAACAGTACCATGGTAACCAGGCCCAGTATGGTGGAGGTGAGCATCACGCTGTAAAAGCCGAATGCAAACTGTGACATCCACAGGGGAAGCCCTGTAACGTAATAGGCGTGGTTCCAGGGAAGGCGGAAGGTCCAGAGCACAGTCACCACCTGTTTTAAACCGGTTCTTCCCCTGAACACCAGGTAGGTGCCCAAAAGCATCTGGCAGAACATGACCAGGAAAAAGACAAGGAAGCCGTAGCGGAATGCCCTGGACTTCATCCAGTTGGGAATGGGCCGGTTGGAGGAAAGGCGGAATGTTTTCCCCATAACGGAAAACAGCTGTCCCCTGCCGCAGTACCGGTTACAGTAAAGCTTGGAGCCTGCGGACAGGGAGATGAACAGAGGGACCAGAAAACAGATCAGGCCAAGCCAGGCGAACATGATGTTGAAAAATCCCAGGATCAGGTAAGCGAGGGAGGCGATCCATAAATAATCGTACCAGTGTTTGCCGGAACCGGCTTTTATTTTCCGGGAAATGGAATCTGATTTTGATGTGCTGCCCATACTATGCTTCTCCTTTCCGGTTGTCTGAAGATGAGTTGGTTTTTATTTGGCGGGGAATGATATCAATGACAGATGCAGGACATTCCCTGGAGCATTTGCCGCATCCCACGCACAGGTCCGGGTGTACCACTGCGTAGGAGCCCTTCCAGATGTCCAGGGCCTGGCGTGGACATACCTTAAGGCAGCAGCCGCAGGCAACGCAGTCGTCTTGGTGAACATAGGCAATGGATTTAGATAAGGGTTTCATTATTAAATACCTCCGGTTTGCTGTAGTGTACTCTCGGAGTCATCCCGCAAATCCGGGTAGCGGGAGACTATGGGAGTACACTGTATCTTGTTAAAGGATACCACATACCGGGGATAGGGTCGGTGACCGCGGTCACATAGAAGCAATGTACGGAAGCGGTGTACAGATGTACCGTATAAAAATTAAAAACCGCGGCCTGTGTGAGGGACCGCGGTTTTTAAATCTATTTTGGTAACTGTTCAGGACAGCTCATCTTCTTGACCGGAAAAGCCGGTCAAGAAGCATCGGATGTCCGTCCGATGTGAAAATGGGTGTAAAAACGGACTTATAAGCAAGCTTAATGCCCGCTTTTGCACCCATTTTCCCGCCGTTCTGAACTGTTACCAATTTTGTAAGGATCGTGCAGACTATTTATTCTTCTGGATCTCCCGCTCCATATCGGCCGGGGACACAAGACCTACGGACTTACCAATGATCTCGCCCCTTTTCATGTAGAGGAGGGTGGGAACGCTCATGACCTGGAAACGGGAAGCAAGATCGATCTCCTCATCAATATCTACCTTATAAAAATGTACGTCCCCGTACTTGTCAGCCATACGCTCTACAACGGGTGAAAGCATCTTGCAGGGACCGCACCATGTTGCAAAGAAATCAACGATCACCAGATCATCCCCTGCGTTTACTGCCTGATCAAATTCGCTTTTAGATAAATGTTTAATTTCCATGATAAAACCTCCTGATTTATATTCAATATTATTATTTCATTAACTGCTTATAGCATACCACATTTTAGCGGAGAGTTATGTGACAAAAATCACCAAACATTCATTCTTATATCTAATGTTTAAGATTCCTCCTTTAAGCCAAACTTATAAGAGGACGGACAGGGTTTTATTTCACTCTGTCACCGTGTCATAGGGCCAATCTGCAATGCCGCCAAAATCATAGACATTGGTATATCCCAATTTGATCAATTTGTCGGAGGCCTGCCTGCTCCTTATCCCGGTGCGGCAGTGGACTAAAAGGACCGCGTCCAGGTCCGGAAGTTCTTCCGGCTGTGTGTCGCCGATCTCCTCATTTGGAACCAGGATGGAGCCGGGGATATGTCCTGCCGCATATTCATCCGACCTGCGCACATCCACCACCGTAACGTTTCCCTTATCCATCATTGCCTTTGCTTCCTGGGCCGTGATCTTGCGGTAGGTGCCCTGTGCTTCCTGGGGCTGTGCTTCCTGTGCTTGTGTTTCCTGGGGCATTGCCTGCGCAGAAGGCGGGGGAGCTGCTGTTGCGGTGCCGCCGGATGTGCTGCACGCGGCCAGGGCGGCGCCGCACAGGAGAAAAACAGCAAATAGGGTGGGATTTAGTTTCTTCATCACATGGCTCCTTTCTGTAATTGGTTTTGATACAGTTCATGCTGTAACTATAAAACATACAGTTAAAAATGTCAATAGGAATCCTTAACTTTTTTTGAAAAATATTGTTTGAGGTATAAAAATATCGCATTGTATGCTATACTTATGCCCATAGCGTGTTTAAAAATTCATTTCCGACAGTCTGTCCCAACGGATCCGCCAGGCCCTGCCCGGCACAGTGGGACATAGCGCGCCCGCTTCGCGGTACATTGGCCCCGATTCAGCCGGCGTAGCCTTCTACGTCATCTTCTTCGGGGCCATAGTTTCCGGGAGATGGGACGTGCTGCTGCCGGAACCTGTTTTTAAACAGACATGTTTCAGGATGGAGATTGTTTTATGCCAGTAAAAGATCAAGACAACGGGTATGCCATCAATGTTGCGGATGTGACAAAGGTATACAGACTATATGAGAAACCCATTGACAGGCTGAAGGAATCCATGAGCATTTCCCATAAGAATTACCACAGGGATTTTTATGCATTGAACCAGTTGTCCTTCCAGGTAAAAAAAGGCGAGACCGTAGGTATCATAGGAACCAATGGTTCGGGCAAGTCCACCATTTTAAAGATCATCACAGGTGTTCTGACCCCCACCACAGGCCAGGTGGAAGTGAATGGAAAGATATCGGCCCTGCTGGAGCTGGGCGCCGGCTTTAATATGGATTACACGGGAATTGAAAATATATATATGAACGGCACCATGATGGGGTATACGAAAAAGGAGATGGACGCCAAGCTTCAGGATATTCTGGACTTTGCGGAGATCGGGGATTTTGTATACCAGCCGGTGAAGACTTATTCCAGCGGTATGTTTGTACGGCTGGCTTTTGCGTTAGCCATTAATGTGGATCCTGAGATACTGATCGTGGATGAGGCTCTGTCCGTGGGAGATGTATTTTTCCAGGCGAAATGCTACCGCAGGATGGAGGAGATACGCCAGAAGGGAACGACCATTTTGATGGTGACCCATGACATGGGGAGCATCATCAAATACTGTGACAAGGTAGTGCTGCTAAACAAGGGTGAATTTGTGTCGGAGGGCGAGCCCGGCCATATGGTGGATCTATATAAGAAGATACTGGCCGGTCAGATGGATTCCCTGAAAGCGGAGCTGGACAGGGAAAAGGCCGAGGATCCGGTAGGGATGTCTGACTTTTCCGGAGGCATGGGCCTGGATCAAAAGGAGGAAGGCCATGTAACAGGCCAACTCATGAAGGACCAGCTGACCATTAACTTTGACAGGACGGAATACGGGGACGGACGGGCGGAGATCTATGACCTGGGCCTCTTTGATGAGAGGGGCAATATCACCAACCTTCTCCTTAAAGGGGAAATGTTTACGATCAAGGAGTGCATCCGGTTTAACACCGAGATTGACGCACCCATTTTCACCTATACGATCAAGGACAAAAAGGGCACGGATCTGACCGGCACCAACACCATGTTTGAGGGAGCGGACATAAAGCCGGTGAAAAATGGGGATGAATATACCGTGGAGTTTACCCAGAAGATGACGCTTCAGGGAGGCGAATATCTGCTGAGCATGTCCTGTACCGGATTTGAACACGGGGAGCACGTGGTGTACCACCGCCTGTATAATGTGACCAATATCACCGTGATATCCAACAAGAACACAGTGGGCGTATATGATATGGAGTCCCAGGTCAGGGCAGAAAAGAAAAGCAGTGACAGTTAACATGCTAAAGTAAAAAGAGGAAATTCATGAACGACATCAGTTATGAAATCTTAGATTTATTTAAAACATACGGCAGCACGCAGGAAGGCATAGAGCGGGCGCTTACATCAGACCACCGTCCGGAGGTGCTTCATGCCCTGACTCCTGTCCGGGAGAATCTTCTGGAGTGGCTGGATCTCTCTGTCCATGACCAGGTGTTGGAGATAGGATCCGGTTACGGTGCGTTCACCGGGCTCCTGGCTGACCGCTGTGCCCATGTGACGGTGATGGACAGCAGGGATGAAAATCTGGCCGTTAACCGGGAACGGAACCGGGACAAGTCCAATATTACCTATGGACTGGAGGACGGGGAGAGCAGGTTTGACTGGGTTTTCCTCATAGGGCCGAGCAGCGGAACGGGGCAAAAGGCTGATATAAGACAGATCATAGGCCGGGCCGGGAAATACCTGAAGGATCATGGCCGCCTTGTATTTGCATGTGAGAATACCATAGGGCTTCGGTTTTTGGCAGGAGGCGGACATGACCCACAGGAGGGCGCCTGGATGAAGGGGGAGCTTGAGGCAGCCTTTTTGGATGCCGGACTGCCCCGGGTTGAGTTCTACTACCCTATGCCGGATCACAGGCTGCCTGTGTCCATTTATTCAGACCGCTATCTTCCGGGCAAGGGTGACATTACCCACATGGATATGGCCTATGACAAACCGCGGTATGCCTGTTTTCATGAGGAAGAGATCTTTGACAGGCTTATCAGCGAGGGGGACTTTGGACGGTTTGCCAATGGATTTTTAATTGTGGCGTCAGCGGATGCCTCTGCCCAGAAAACCATCTTCACAAAATATAACCGTACCAGGAAAGGAAAATTCCAGATCCGGACCAGCATTCTGGAGGAAAAGGGAACCCGCTATGTGGAAAAGGCGGCTCTTGGGAGCCAGGGAAGCTGGCATATTCTTTCCTTTCAGAAGAAATACGGACAACTCCAGGAATTTAACCCTTCGGTCCGTGTGCTGGAGCCGGATATATCCCGGGACGGGATGACGGTGCGGTTTTCCTTTTTGCGTGGAGAGACACTGGCAGAACGTCTGGGCAGGGAGATCAGGGAAGGAAAAGCGCCTGTGGAGGCTATAGAGGCAGCCATGAAGGTGCTCTTTGGCGTGCCAGAGGACCAGATCATGCCCTTTGCCGTTACACCTGAGTTTACGGAGGTATTTGGGGAGATACCGGATATCAGCGACAGTTCCTACCGTGTGAGCAACATTGACGGGCTGTTTGAAAATCTGATGGTCGTAGAGGGAGAGGACGGCAGGGAAGACGGTCTGTACTGTCTGGATTACGAATGGGTGTTTGATTTTCCCGTACCGGCCCATTTTGTACAATACCGTAATTTGGCTTATTTCTATTATAAATATGAAAACTTACTGGACTATGAAGGGCTGGAAGGGTTTCTGAAGGAATTCTCAGTATCCGGGGAGATGGCGTCCGTGTATGCTTCCATGGAAAGAGCCTTCCAGTCCTATGTGCACGGGGATGGAAACCAGGGATATCTGGCAGGCTACAGCCAGAAGGTGACCACATTGGAGGAACTGAGGCAGGCAGACCAGGGCCTTGCCAGGGCAAAGGACAGGATCAACCAGCTCCAGGCAGAGGTGGAGGAAAAGAATCTCCAGATCCGCAAGGAACAGGAGGTGCAGCGCCTGACCAACAACCATGTGGCCAACCTGGAGGTGATGATCAGGGACCTGCGCCATGAGATTGATGAGCTTGGCAAGCTGGCCACCTATCTGAACGGCCACGAAGCCCTTATATTCAAACTGCGCCGCAAGCTGGGCAATGGGGTGAACCGGGTATTCCCAAAGGGGACCAGGAAACGCAAGATCCTGAACTATTGTTTTAATACGGTAAAACACCCGGTGCGTTACGGCAGGATGTATGCGGCCAAAGAGGGGCGAAACCTGATCAATGGGGATTTTGAAATCGGGGAGGATTACCTGAAATATGGCAGACTAAGGTTCCCCCAGGTGCCGGGCCAGGGAAAAGAGGGACCCGGAGGCTGGGAAGGCCCCATGGTATCCATTGTCATTCCCTGCTACAACCAGGTGCATTACACCTATGCCTGCCTTCAGTCGATCCTGGAATTTACAAAGGATGTGACATATGAGGTCATTATTGCCGATGATGTATCCACGGATGCCACCGCCCGGCTGGACCAGTATGTGGAAGGCCTGGTCATCAGCCGCAACCAGACAAACCAGGGATTTTTGAGAAACTGCAACCATGCCGCAGAGGCGGCGCGGGGCAAATATATCATGTTCCTGAACAATGACACCAAGGTGACCCGGGGATGGCTTTCATCTCTTGTAACACTGATTGAGTCGGATCCCTCCATCGGCATGGTGGGATCTAAGCTGGTGTACCCGGACGGACGTCTCCAGGAAGCAGGCGGCATTATCTGGAGCGATGGCTCCGGCTGGAACTACGGCCGTCTGGATGACCCGGACAAAGCGGAATACAATTATGTAAAAGATGTAGACTATATATCAGGAGCAGCCATTCTGCTGCCCGCGTCCCTGTGGAAGCGGATCGGAGGATTTGACCAGCGGTATGCGCCGGCTTACTGCGAGGATTCGGACCTTGCGTTTGAGGTGAGAAAGGCCGGGTACCGGGTAGTGTACCAGCCGTTGTCCAAGGTGATCCACTATGAAGGCATTTCCAATGGCACGGATGTGAATGGTACCGGGCTTAAGCGCTATCAGGTGGAGAACAGTGAAAAGCTGAAGGAAAAATGGACGGTGGAGCTGAAGGGGCAGTGCGTCAATACGGGCAATCCCAATCCCTTTAGGGCAAGGGAACGCAGCCAGGGAAAGGAGATTATCCTGGTGGTGGACCACTATGTGCCCACCTTTGACAGGGACGCCGGTTCCAAGACCACATACCAGTACCTGAAGATGTTCCTGAAAAAGGGATATGTGGTGAAGTTTTTGGGCGATAATTTCCTTCACGAGGAGCCCTATTCCACCACCCTGCAGCAGATGGGGATCGAGGTGCTCTACGGCGATGGATACGCGGCCGGCATCTGGGACTGGCTTAAGGAAAATGGGGATGAGATTTCCTATGCTTACCTGAACCGTCCCCATATCGCCACCAAGTATGTGGATTATATCAGGGATTACACCGGGATAAAGGTGATCTATTATGGCCATGACCTGCATTTTTTGCGTCTGGGAAGGGAGTATGCCCTGACCGGGGATATTGAGATCAAGCGGGAAGCGGATTACTGGAAATCCGTGGAACTGACCATGATGCATAAGGCAGCAGTATCTTATTATCCCTCCTATGTGGAGATCGATGCCATCCATGCCATTGACGGAAGCATCCGGGCAAAGGCCATAACCGCTTATGTATATGACACATTCCTTACGGACATCCGGGATGACTTTGCAAAAAGGGAAGGTTTGCTGTTTGTGGGCGGCTTTGCCCATCCGCCTAACGCGGATGCGGTGCTCTGGTTTGCAAGGGAGATCTTCCCGGGGATCAGGGAGCGCATACCGGGCATAAAGTTTTACGTGGTGGGCTCTAAGGTGACGGATGAGATCAGGGCCTTGGAGCAGGATGGAAATGGAATCATCATCAAGGGGTTTGTAAGCGAGGAGGAACTGGAAAGCCTTTATGCAAGCTGCAAGCTGGTGGTGGTGCCCCTCCGGTACGGAGCCGGAGTCAAGGGCAAGGTGGTGGAGGCCATTTACAATGGCGCTCCCATTGTGACCACCTCCACGGGAGCGGAGGGCATTCCCTTTGTGGAATCCGTCCTGGAGACGGCAGACGAGGCGGAGCAGTTCGCGGACCGGGTGGTAAACCTGTACCGGGACAATGAGCGGTGCAGGGAACTTTGCCGCAAAACCCAGGATTATATTAAGAAATATTTCAGCCTGGATGGGGCCTGGAAGGTAATTGAGGAAGATTTTACACAGAGATAAGGATGTGCATTGGCCGTTGCAGCAGACCGGACCGGCGGACAGACCGGAAGAACAGACCGGAAGAACAGACCGGAAGAACAGACCGGAAGGACAGACGGAAAAACGGACCGAATGGAGGATGAGGAATGGAAGCAATACTTTTGGCCGGCGGACTTGGCACACGGCTTCGCAGCGTGGTAAGCGACCGGCCCAAGCCCATGGCGCTGATTGAAGGACGCCCTTTTATGGAGTATGTGACCAGGGAACTGGTGCGCCACGGGATCACGGACATTATTTTTGCCGTGGGGTATAAGGGTTCCATGGTGGAGGAGCATTTTGGCAGTGGAGACAGGTTTGGATTTCATGCTTCCTACGCCTATGAGGAGACATTGCTGGGAACAGCGGGGGCTATTAAGAATGCGGGCCGTCTGATCACACAGGACAGGTTCTATGTCCTCAATGCGGATACATTTTATCAGATCGATTATACGCGGCTGTCCAAGATCATGGATGTCCGGGATCTGGACATGGCCCTTGTACTGCGGGAAGTGGAGGATGTGTCCAGATATGGACAGGCTGTCCTGGACCGGGAAGGGATACTCACTGCATTTAACGAAAAAACAGAGGAAGCCAGAACAGGGACCATTAACGGCGGCGTCTACCTGATGAAAAGGGAGCTGCTTGACAGGATCCCGGAGGGAAAGGTTTCACTGGAAAATGACATGATACCCAGATGGCTGGGCGAGGAAAAAAGGCTGGGAGGTTTTGTCAATGACGGATATTTTATCGATATCGGCATTCCCGAGGCATACTACCAGTTCCAGGAAGATGTGAGGAGGAAGGTTATATGGTGATCAGAGGAAGGGCGCCCCTTCGCGTAAGCTTTGGCGGAGGGGGAACCGATGTGGCGCCGTTCTGCGAGGAACAGGGCGGGGCCATTATCGGAAGCACCATTAATAAATATGCGTATTGTTCCATTGTCCCCAGGGAGGATGACCAGATCATTGTGAATTCCATTGATTTTGATATGACGGTCAAATACAATACAAATGAGAATTATGTCTATAACGGAAAGCTGGACCTGGTAACCGCCGCCTTAAAGGCCATGGATATCAAGCAGGGCTGCGAGGTGTTCCTGCAGTGTGACGCGCCTCCGGGCTCAGGTCTTGGAACGTCCTCCACGGTGATGGTAGCCATGCTCATGGCCATGTCCCGCTGGAAGGGAACCATGATGGACGCCTATGCCATGGCGGACCTGGCTTACCAGGTGGAGCGTCTGGATCTGGGGATCGATGGAGGTTACCAGGATCAGTATGCGGCCAGCTTTGGCGGATTTAATTTTATCGAGTTCCATGGACGCAATAATGTGGTGGTGAATCCTCTGCGCATTAAGAAGGATATCATCCATGAGCTGCAGTACAACCTGCTGCTCTGCTACACGGGAAAGATCCATGTATCCGCCAACATTATCAAGGACCAGGTCCAAAACTATGAGAAAAAGGACAGTTTTCAGGCCATGTGCGAGGTGAAGGCCCTGGCCTATGCATTAAAGGATGAGCTGTTAAAGGGCAACCTCCACAGCTTCGGAAAGCTTTTGGACTATGGATGGCAGAGCAAAAAGCGCATGAGCTCCAAGATAACCACACCCCAGATTGATGAGCTCTATGACGAGGCCCTGAAAGCAGGGGCCCTGGGCGGAAAGCTTTTGGGAGCCGGCGGGGGAGGCTATCTTTTGATGTACTGCCCCTATAATGTGCGCCACAAGGTGGCGGCCCGCATGGAGCAGGTAGGAGGCCAGCTGGCTGATTGGAACTTTGAACTGCGGGGAGCCCAGAGCTGGGTTATGGATGACGACAGATGGCAGTATGACCAGGTGACGGTCCATATGCCTGACGGAGAGTACAGGTTCGGCCTGTAAGCCGGATACAGGGAGATATGATCTGAATGGAACGAATTGTATTTTTAGACAGGGATGGTACCCTGAATGAGGAGGTCCACTATCTTCACAGACGGGAGGACTTAAAGCTGATCCCAGGCGTTCCCCAGGCGCTGAGGCTGCTGAAACAGGCCGGATACCGGCTGGTGGTGGTGACCAATCAGGCAGGGGTGGCCAGGGGGTACTATAAGGAGTCGGATGTGGAGGCGCTGCACCGCTATATGAACCGTGTATTGGAGCGGGAGGGGGCGGCCGTTGACGCCTACTATTACTGCCCCCACCATCCGGAGCATGGTCTGGGAAAATACAAAACCCAGTGCAGATGCCGCAAGCCCGGGACCGGTATGTTTGAGATGGCGGAAAAGGACTTTGAAGTGGACAAGGCCCATTCCTTTATGGTGGGCGATAAACTGCTGGACGTGGAAGCGGGAAGGAATTACGGCATTGCCTCCATTCTGGTGGGCACCGGATACGGCAGGGAGCAGCACCAAAAGGATATGGACCGGGGAGTAAACCCCGTGTACGATCATTATGGCGAGACCCTTATGGACGCGGCACGGTGGATTGTGGAGAAAGGACAGGTGTGAACCCATGAAAGAGATGGAATATCTGGAGGAACTGACCGGAAGATATCCGGTGCTTGAAGCGGTAAAGGAGGATATCCGGGCCGCTTATGAGCTTTTAAAGGATTGTTATGAGCAAGGGGGAAAGGTCCTCATCGCGGGCAACGGAGGAAGCTGCGCGGACAGTGAACACATTGTGGGGGAACTTATGAAGGGCTTTGTTAAACGGCGCCCCGTGTCCCCGGAGTTTGCCCATGCGCTCAGACAGGCCGATCCCCAGCGGGGCGCTGCGCTGGCGGAGGGACTTCAGGGAGCGCTTCCCGCAATCGCCCTCACCGGGCATACGGCCCTGTCCACCGCATTCCTCAATGATGTGGATGGGGAGATGATCTATGCCCAGCAGCTGTATGGTTATGGAAAAAAGGGAGATGTATTCATAGGTATTTCCACATCGGGCAATGCAAAGAATGTGATGTATGCCGCGGCTGTGGCAAAAGCCATGGGAATTAAGGTTATTGGCCTGGCCGGAAAGGATGGGGGAGCCCTGGCAAAGGCCAGCGATGTGCCCATTGTGGTTCCGGAAAAGGAGACCTTTAAGATCCAGGAACTCCATCTTCCGGTTTACCACGCCCTTTGCCTGATGCTGGAGGAGCATTTCTATGAAGTATAAGCATGTGTTTTCTATCTGCGCATACAAGGATTCCCCTTATCTGGAGCGCTGTATCCGTTCTCTGAAGGCCCAGAGCCTGCCGGGCCACATGATCCTGTGCACATCCACCCCAAGCCCCTACATAGACGGGCTTGCGTGGAAATATGGAATTCCTCTGTATGTAAGGGATGGGGAGAGCAATATAAGGGATGACTGGAATTTTGCCTATGAGATGGCGGATGGTGAGCTGGTCACCATCGCACATCAGGATGATATGTATCACAGGGAATATTCGGCCCAACTGCTGGAAGCCTATGGCAGATACCCGGATATGACCGTGTTTACCACGGACTATGCCATTATAAAGAACGGCCGTCTGATCACAGGGGATAAAATGCTCTGGATCAAGCGTCTGCTGCGCATTCCGCTGCGTATGCCCTGTCTGAATGGTTTGACCTGGGTCAAACGCCTGTCCCTGATCCTTGGCAATCCGATCTGCTGCCCGGCCACCACCTACCAGAAAAAAATGCTGGGTGTACCCCTGGTGCGTTCCGGATTCCAGTTTGCCCTTGACTGGGACAATCTTTACAAGCTGGCCGGGGAAAGGGGCCGTTTTATCTGCGTGGAACGTCCCCTTCTCTATTATCGAGTCCATGAGGGCGCTACAACCAAGGCATGTATTGCGGACAACAGAAGGCAGCTGGAGGAGGAAATCATGTTCAGACGCTTCTGGCCGGAACCTGTTGCCCGTCTTCTGATGCATTTTTATAAGTCGGCTTACGCAGAATATGAGTGACGGATCCGTTTTGGAAAATCGAAAGAACAGAAGGATTAAAGGTTATATATGAAAGGTAGCAAGAGAGAGAACCTGCTCCTGGCAGGGCTTTTTGGGCTGGCAGGAATATTTCTTATCATATCATGCCATAAGGTAATGGTCACCGGTCCCCTGAGCCTTGTCCTGAAGGAGGCATCTTCCAGAACCATGATGGCTGAAGTGGGAGCTGTATTTATATGGAACCTGCTCTGGCTGAAGGGCAGGGGAAAAGCGTGGGTCAGGTGTCTGGGACTTGCTGCGGGTATCGTGGTATTTACCTGGTGTCACCGGATCTTCCTTCCTGGGGCGGTATCATTCCTGTATCTGGCGGCCCTGATGCTTTGGGGCAGATGGCTGAACCGGCTCATATCCCTTGAACTAAAGGAATGCACGATCCTGGAAATGTCTTTGTCCCTGGTGACCGGAAGCGGATTCTGGATCGTGTTTGTGTGCCTCATTTCCCTGACAGGCCATGGAGGAATCCGCCTGTGGCGGTGGTGCGCGCTGATTATGGGGGCCGCCGCCCTGCTGGCCGAGGGGGCCTTGTTTGTCAGGAGGCGCCGGAGAATGCCGGCCCAGGGGGAACGGTCCCCCAGGAGCTGCCGGAGCGTATTCCTTGGCTGGATGCCGGAGCGCAGGTCCCATGCCTGGCTCCTGGCATTTATCATAACTATGGTGTTAATCCAGGCAGGACGCCTGAATATTGAGCTGGACTATGATTCCCTGCATTACGGACTCCGCTCCGTCTATGTCCTGGACAACGGCAGGGGGATCTATGAAAATCTGGGGATGATCAACCTGGTATATACCTACAGCAAAGGACTGGAGGTGCTGGTGCTTCCCCTGTGCGGCACGCCCACATATGGGTTCGTGCTGGCATTTTCATTGTGGATCGCCGTGGCTGTACTGGCCCTTGGGGCGTCCATGGTGAGCCGGGTCAAAGGGCGCGGGATGGGGCTGTTTGCGGCGGCCGTCCTCTCCTCCATACCGGGTATCATGAACATGGCGGCCACGGCCAAAAGCGATATCATCACCCTGCTGCACCAGCTGATTATCTATTATTTTTTGTGCCAGGCATTTGAGACAGGGAAAAAGGATGAAAAAGGCCCTGGCAGACAGTCGGGAACGCCCTGGCTTCTTATGGCCATAGGTACCTATCTTCTGACCATGGTCTATAAACCCACTGCATTGGTATTTTCCACCGCCCTTGGAGGCGTGGCGCTGTTGTGCCTGATCCTTACAGGCCGTCTCACCCTGGGGGATAAAAGAGGATGGCTGCTGCTGGTATTTCCCGCGGGCGCGGTGGCGGGGCTGTGGTACCGCACCTGGCTTTTGACCGGGGTGCCGGTGACCTCCATCTTTGCGGGCTTTTGCGAGAAGATCGGCTGGGCGGTTAAATATCCCTTTACCTTCCGCCATGTGATCGGGGATGCGTCCCTGCTCACAGTGGAGGAAAAGCTGGCCCGTCTGGGAAGGCGCCTTGGGGAAATGCTCCTGGCTCCCGTATCGGAGGATATGGACCATGTGATCATTGCCTGGGGAACCTGTCTGGTGACCCTGTTCCTTTTTATCTGGATATGGTCGGCGGTAAAGAGCAGGGACAGGAGGAACCCCAGGGTTTTCTTTGACCTGGTCCTGGTTCCTGTTATGGCACTGGGATGTATTGCAAGCATCTATACCCTTTCCCAGGTGGACGGAAACTATTTTATATTGTTCTATGCATTGGTGGTCATCAGCTCCATGAGGATGGCGGGGGGGATCGGTGAAGCAGGAGTTGAGAAAGCCGGGATTGAGGAAGCAGGCGCCGGGAAAGCAGGCAGGTTGTGCTGCTTGACGGTCATTCTCTTCATGGTATGCAACGTCCCTATTACCTGTCTGACCAGCTGGGCCGGAAATCCCGGATTTACCCCCATAAGCCTGAAGCACAGGGGATATTACGACCACCGCCGGGAGGCGCTTGTGAGAAGGCGGGAAAAGGGATATCAGGCTCTGGCCGGCAGCTTTACGCCCAGGACAAGGGTGGTTGCTTTTGGGACCCACCCCGATGTCCTGGAACTGCCCTGCAGCGTTCAGAGCTACTATGATGTGACGGGCAGCGGCGGAAACGTGTATCTGGTAAAGAGGCTGGCTTATTTTGAGGAATTCCTGGAATATGCGGGTACGGAATATTTCTTTGTGGAGGCAGGATATCTGGCGGGGCAGCCAAGGGCCCTTGAGATGATCGAGGACATGATCGAGGAGGGAAGCCTTACCGATATCCGGTATGAATGGGGGAATATGACAGCCAGGGTTACCCTTGACGGCGCTGCCCCTGAACATCCGGAGCAGGCTGTGGAGGAGTTTTACCAAAATTACAGCATGGAGCGTGTGACGGCCCACATGACACATCCATAAGGAAACCTGCAAGAGCAAGGGCACCGGGTGCCCGGGACAAGGAGGCGCGTACAGTGGAGACAAAAGAGAGTGCAAGAACCAGGATCGGTTTCTCCAGAATGGAGAAAAAATATGAATGGAAGGACCATGTGATCTTTATGGGGCTTCTGTTGGCCACGGCAATCTGGGTGAACAGGAATATTGAGATCAAGGGGCTTTACATGGATGACCTGTATTTCTGGTCCTGCTACGGGGAACAGGGATTCCTGCAGTATGTATTTCCCGTGGGCAGTACGAGGTTCCGATTCCTGTACTATCTGGCCGCCTGGCTGGAGATGGCGGTGGTGGGCAATCATGTGAACTGGTTTGTGCCCTTTAACGTACTGCTGAACGCAGCGGTGTCATGGTCCGTCTACCTTGTGGGACGCCGTCTGGCCGGCTCCAAGGCCATCGGTTTCCTGTGCGGTTTTATGTATCTGTCCAGCCGTATGGCTTACTACCAGATCGGCCAGGTCCTGGGGCTGATGGAGACCATGGCCCTGTGGATGGCCATCGGAATCCTATGGTATCTTTACCGCTATATGAATGAGGAGGACAGCCAGGGATGTATTTACCTGTCCTGCGCCCTTTATTTCGGCGTATGTTTTGTCCATGAACGGTATATGGTGCTGTTTCCGCTGCTTCTGTTCGCATTGCTGGTAAAGCGCTCCAAAGGGCCTTGGGAATGGGGGATCAGCATCGGTTCCTTCCTCCTTGTCCAGCTGATCCGGGCATTTACCATCGGAAGCATTCTTCCGGCCGGCACGGGAGGAACCCAGGTGGCGGACACCTTTTCCATAGGGGATACTATCCGCTATGCCCTGTGCCAGGCCGCCTATGTGTTTGGGATCAATGCAGGCCCGGAACACCTGAACGGCTGTCCGTGGGACCAGAGCCCGCTGGGAATCCGGCTCCTGGTGCTTGCGGCCGACCTGGCCATTGTAATTCTTGTCATTGGCTTTCTGGTAAAACTCATAAGGGATAAACGGAAGGATGCCAGGCTGCGGATCATCTGGAATTCAGTCCTGTTCCTGCTGTTTATCGGGGCCTGCATTGCGTCCTCCAGTGTTACCATTCGGGTGGAAATGCGCTGGGTCTATGTCTCCCTCACAGCATCCCTATTGTTTCTGGCATATATGTATGGGGTGCTGACCCAGGGGGTGAAGCCGGAGCTTTACCTGAAACGCCTGTGGCCCTGGGGTGTGGTGTTTGCCTGTTATGTGGCGCTGATGCTGCCCGTGGAGTTGTTTTACAGGGGATACTATCCCAAACTGTATTTGTGGCCCAACCAGCTCAGGTACAACTCTCTGGCTGAGGAGACTTATGAGCGGTATGGGGACAGTATTTTCGGAAAGACCATTTATATCATAGGCAACAGCTATGAGATGAGCGATTTTACTGCCCACACGTTCTTTAAGGTGTATGACAAGGACAGGACAGCGGAGGGGACCAGGGTGGAATTCATAGACAGTATCCGGGATATCGGGCTGGTGAACGACCGCATGCTTGTGCTGCGGGAGGATCCGGACCACAACGGATTCCAGGACATCACCCAGTTTGTGAAAGAGCTGAAGCTCCAGGTGGACTATGGCTACTATGAGGACGGATGGATGGACGAACATGCCAGCCTTACAGTCATGGCGGGAGAGACGGGCTGCATTGATCTGGAGATCATGTACCCGGGCGTCATGAACGGAGGGGAGGGCATCAAGATCACCATGGACCAGGAGGAGCCGAGGGTCATCCCGGTCCGCTCCACGGTGGTGAATACCACCATTGAGGCGGAACCATGGCAGATGGTACACCTGACCTTTGATTATAATTTTTATATGCCCAATGCCCAGGAGCAGCGGGGAGACGACAGGCTTGCCGCAATCGTGCATATGACGGCCAGGTAGCGGACGGGACGCCTGGTACATCCCAAAGAGAGGAAAAGAAACCATGAACGCAGAACGATACAGAAAAATCATATATTGGATGCTCCCTGTTCTGGGCGTTTTATTCTGCCTGTGGTATGTGAAGAATGCCACCTGCGATGTGGTATATTCCGATTATATCAGGCTGGTAAACAGCTATCTTCCCGATGTGTATGATCCGGACAAGTTCTTTGTACCGGATGTGCTTACCAGGATCCCCATCAATTACCTTTGCAGGATCGTGAACGTGGAACTGTTCGGATTCTCCATTACCTTTGAGCGGGTCCTGGGGGTGGTGAGCCTGGGGCTGGCCGGATGGGCATTCGGTATTTACTGCAGGGACAAACGAATCGGCTGCGGCTGGTTTGCCCTTCTCATGGCGGTAATGTTCAGCCTGAACAAATGGGAAATGCTTACAAACGGAAGCGGATGGTCCCATTTCTTTGCCTTTGCCTGTTTTTACTACCATGAACTGGTTCTGGACCGTGTGTGGTCCGGCGGGGAAAAAAAACATGACAGGATGAAACTCCTGGCGCTTCCCTGGCTGATCATACTGGGAACAGCAGGCCCTTACTGCGCCGTCTATGCAGTGACGCTCCTTATGTCCTACGGATTCTGCATGGTGCGGGACGGACTTGGGAGAGGGGAGCGGACCGGAAAGGGAGTCTTAGATGTCCGGTCCTGGGACATGCGGTATCTGGCTTATATGGCATGTACCCTGATCCCGCTGCTTCTTTATATTCTCAGCAATTCCTTTGCAGTGGAGGAACATGCCGGGGCCACGGGGCGCTCTTTGATGGAGATCCTTTCGGACAATCCCACATTTCCGGTACGGTTCATGCTCAAATCCTTTGCAGGGATCCTGGTGGGGGGAGAGGAACTTCAGGAATTGATGAGACAGGGGGTGCTGAGCAGCCGGATGTGTTACCTCATAGGCATGTTTGTCCTTTTGGGCTATGTGTATGCCCTTTATCTGAACCTGAGATTTAAGCTTTATGAGAGGACCATATTTCCCATGATGCTGCTGGTGGGAGGCGGGCTTAACCATGTGATCATATTCATATCCCGCTATATATTTGAGAGTGAGACATATGCTTTAAGTTCCCGCTACGCCCTGCAGTTCCAGGTGGGGATCCTGGGGCTGGTCCTTACCTTTGCGCTTGCCTGGAATGAGGGCGGGGGAAAACGTAGGGTGCGGCAGTGGCTGACGGCAGTATTCTGCCTTGCAATCCTGGCGGGAAATGGTTATACTACTTATCATGAGATCAGGAAGGCCCCAAACCGGGAGGCGAGCTTTGAGAAAAAGGCGGCAATGGCCCCGCTGATCCCGGGTATGAGCCGGGAGGAGCTGGAGGCCGCCAAGAAGGATCTGGAAGACACATACGAGTACAGGAAAGGCGTGGACAAGATCCAGGAGGCATTCCGTATCTTAGAGGAAAACAGGCTGAATATTTTCAGATAAAAGCACATAATGGAGGAAAAGAATGAAGGTTGTAATTTTAGCAGGCGGACTTGGCACAAGGATCAGCGAGGAGAGTCATCTGAAACCAAAGCCCATGATTGAAATCGGCGGAAAGCCCATTATGTGGCATATTATGAAGTACTACTCCGAATACGGATTCCATGATTTTGTTATCTGCCTTGGATATAAGCAGTACGTGGTCAAGGAATTTTTTGCGGATTATTTCCTTCACACATCAGATGTGACCTTTGACCTTGCCAATAACAAGATGGAGGTGCACAACAATTATTCCGAGCCATGGAAGGTGACCCTGGTGGACACAGGGCTTAACACCATGACCGGAGGGCGTGTGAAGCGGATCCAGCCGTATATTGGGAATGAGCCGTTTATGCTCACCTACGGCGATGGGGTATCCACAGTGGACCTGGACAAACTGGTGCAGTTCCACAAGTCCCATGGCAGGACGGCAACCATCACCACCGTGAACATCGGGCAGATGAAGGGGGTGCTGGATATTGATGAGGACAACACCATTATGTCCTTCCGGGAAAAGGAGGACAATGACGGCGCCCTGATCAACGGCGGTTTCATGGTGATGGAACCCGGTATCTTTGATTATCTGGAGGGGGATTCCACTGTGTTCGAGAAGGAGCCCATGCAGAGGCTGGCAGCTGAGGGGCAGCTTAAATCCTTTTACCACAGCGGGTTCTGGCAGTGCATGGACACCCAGCGTGAGATGAAGAAACTGGAGGAATTGTGGCAGTCCGGTAAAGCTCCCTGGAAGATTTGGAAAGATTGAGAAAAGCTGTGCGGCTGCGGAGCTGCCGGCAGTTGGAGAATGATTGATTGCAGGGAGGCGTTGGAATCATGACCATGGAAGAATTGACAAAGTTTTATAAAGATAAACGGGTGCTGGTGACAGGCCACACCGGGTTTAAGGGGGCCTGGCTTTCCAGGATACTCACATTGGCGGGGGCGAAGGTGACGGGGTATGCCCTTGAACCGCCCACGGATCCCAGCCTGTTTGAGATCGCAGGTCTTGAGGATACCATGGAGAGCGTGACCGGGGATGTGAGGGACCTGAAGCATTTGCGGGATGTGTTTGAACAGGTGGAGCCTGAGATCGTGTTCCATCTGGCCGCCCAGCCGATTGTGCGGGATTCCTATAAGGATCCGGTGTATACCTATGAGACCAATGTGATGGGAACCGTCCATGTGATGGAGTGCGTGCGGCTTACAGAGAGCGTGCGCTCGTTCCTTAATGTGACCACGGATAAGGTGTATGAGAATAAGGAGTGGGAGTATGGATACAGGGAAAATGATCCCCTGGATGGATTTGACCCCTATTCCAACAGCAAGTCATGCTCGGAGCTGGTGACCCACAGTTACCAGAAATCCTTCCTGTCCCAGGGACGCTGTGCTGTCTCTACTTCAAGGGCCGGTAATGTGATCGGAGGCGGTGATTTTGCCAATGACCGGATCATACCGGACTGTGTGAGAGCCGCTGCTGCCGGCAAGGATATCATTGTTCGCAACCCCCACTCCACAAGGCCGTACCAGCTGGTGCTGGAGCCCCTGGCGGTTTACCTCACCATTGCCATGAAGCAGTATGAAGACCGGCGTTATCAGGGATACTATAATGTGGGCCCTGATGACAAGGACTGCGTGACAACCGGACATCTGGTGGATATGTTCTGCCGCGTATGGGGACAGGGGATCAAGTGGATCGACCGCTATGACGGAGGCCCCCATGAGGCCGGTTTCCTGAAGCTGGACTGTTCCAGGATCAAGTCGGTATTTGGCTGGCAGCCCAGATACGGGGTGGAGGAAGCCATTGCAAAGACCGTGGAGTGGTCCAGGGCATATTTGGAGGGCGAGGAGATGCTGGAGGTCATGGACAGACAGATACGGGAGTTTTTTACCCGGGAGAATTGAGAGAGGAGATTTTGAACTATGTTTGATCATAAAACAGAAGCGGAGGCAAGAGAACAGATCCTTGCCATGGTGGAGGAATACTGCAGTACCTTCCATAATAAGAAAGGCCCGTTTAAGGAGGGTGACAGGATTCCCTATGCATCCCGCGTCTATGACCACCATGAGATGGTGAACCTGGTGGACAGCGCCCTGGAATTCTGGCTTACGTCCGGCCGGTTTACGGATGAATTTGAAAAGAAGCTGGCGGACTATCTGGGGATCAGGTTCTGCTCCCTGGTAAATTCCGGCTCTTCCGCCAACCTGGTTGCATTTATGACCCTGACATCCCCGCTGCTGGGCGAACGCAGGGTCAAAAGAGGGGATGAGGTCATCACGGTGGCCTGCGGCTTCCCCACAACCGTAGCTCCCGTACTTCAGTATGGGGCTGTCCCCGTATTTGTGGACGTGACCATTCCCCAGTATAATATAGATGTAACTAAGCTGGAGGAGGCATTCTCAGACAGGACAAAGGCGGTGATGATCGCCCATACCCTGGGCAATCCCTTTGACCTGAGGGCAGTGAAGTCCTTCTGTGAGCGCCATAACCTGTGGCTGGTGGAGGACAACTGCGATGCGCTGGGCAGCCGGTATACCGTGGAGGCGGAGGGAAAGGAGCAGACCAGATTTACCGGGACCATCGGAGACATCGGGACCTCCAGCTTCTATCCTCCACACCATATGACTATGGGAGAGGGCGGAGCCGTATACACGGACAATCCCCTTCTCAACAAGATCATCCGCTCCTTCCGCGATTGGGGGCGGGACTGTGTGTGTCCATCGGGCCGGGACAATATGTGCGGGCACAGGTTCGACAAACAGTTCGGCGAGCTGCCCCTGGGATATGACCACAAATATGTGTATTCCCATCTTGGATACAATCTGAAGGCCACCGACATGCAGGCGTCTATCGGATGCGCCCAGATTGAAAAGTTCCCATCCTTTGTGGAGCGCCGCCGTCATAATTTTGCGCGCCTGAAGGCAGGCCTTAAGGGGCTGGAGGACAAACTGATCCTGCCCGAGGCAGCGCCTCACTCTGAGCCCAGCTGGTTCGGCTTCCTGATCACATGCCGGGAGGGAGTGGACCGGAACCAGGTAGTGCGGTATGTGGAAGGAAAAGGCGTCCAGACCAGGATGCTCTTTGCAGGCAACCTGACTAAACACCCATGTTTTGATGAGATGAGAAGCACAGGCACGGGATACAGGATCGTGGGTGAACTGGCCAATACGGACAGGATCATGTCAGATACCTTCTGGGTGGGCGTGTATCCGGGAATGACGGATGAGATGATCGATCATATGGCAAAGACCATCCGTGAGGCAGTGGGCGCATAGTGAAAAGGAGTACGGTAAGATGAAATCAGATTATGATATGAGCCGGGTCCATCAGGCCAATCTGACGATCCTGAAAGAGATAGACAGGATCTGCCGCAAATACAATATCAAATACATGCTGGATGCAGGAACACTGATCGGTGCGGTCCGCCACAAGGGGTTCATACCTTGGGATGATGACGCGGATGTGGCATTTACCAGAAACCAGTACGATGCGTTTATGAAGGTGGTAAAAAGGGAACTTCCCCAAGGTCTGGAGCTTGTGGAGCCCGACAGCTTTCGGAATGGGAAGGGATTCTATGATTTTACGGCACGGATCATCTATAAGAACAGCAGGTGTCATGAAGACAGCCCGCAAATGCGGTTCTATGAGGGAAAGCTGAACCACCTGTGGGTGGACCTGTTTGTCATAGACAGGCTGCCTGCCGGCAGGATGGGGGCTTCCATTACAAAATTACTGCACATGGCGGTATACGGAATGGCCATGGGACACAGGTATGAGCTGGATTTTAAAAAGTACAGTCTGGCCAATAAGATATTTGTGGGTATCCTGGCCGGTGTGGGCCGGTGCGTCCCTATGAAGGCTATTTTCTCCATGCAGAGGGCCCTTGCATTAAAGGACAGGAAAAGCAAGGGCAGACTGCGCTACTACAGCAACTACCAGCCGGATTTCCTGTACGTGACCGTGGACCAGGACTGGTGCGACAATGTGGAGGACGCCCCGTTTGAGGATACACAGCTGATGATACCAAAGGGCTGGCATGAGGTCCTGACCCTTCTGTATGGGGATTACATGCAGCTGCCTCCTGAGGAGCAACGGGTTCCCGCCCACTCCAGCATGGAGATTGAGGTGTTTGATTAGAGTGAGTTTGAAAATTGCTCCGGCTCTGAATGAAGAAAGGACTTAAGACATAGTTCATGGACAGATTGTTATCGGTTGTGGTCTCAGTCTACAACGAAGAAAAGGCATTGGAAGATTTTTACAGAGAAGCAACGGGGGTACTAAAGGGGATTGCGTGGGAGTATGAACTGATTTTTGTAAATGACGGAAGCGGGGATCAGAGTTTATCCATACTGGAACGCCTTGCTGCAGGAGACAGTAACGTAAAGGTGGTCAGCTTTTCCAGAAATTTCGGCCACGAGGCCGCCATGATCGCCGGACTGGATTACAGCAGGGGGGATGGCATCATATGTATGGACGCGGACCTTCAGCACCCTCCGGAATGTATTCCCGGGATTCTGGAATGCTTTGAGAGGGGATATGAAGTTATCAACATGGTCCGCACCAGAAATAAGACCGCGGGTCTTGTAAAGAACATAACATCTTCCGGTTTTTACTGGCTGATCAATCATATTTCAGACGTACATTTTGAGGCCAATGCCTCTGACTTCTTTGCCATCAGCCGTCACGTTGCCCAGGTCCTGAAGGAAAACTACCGTGAAAAGGTGCGTTTTTTGCGGGGCTATGTGCAGAATGTAGGCTTTAAAAAGACTACAATAGAATATGAGGCCAGGGCCAGGGTGGCGGGGGAGAGCAAATACAGCATCAAAAAGCTGTTTGTTTTCTCCATTAATACGATTTTATGTTTTTCCAATATGCCGTTGAAGCTGGGAATCTATGCGGGGATATTCTCAGCCCTGCTGGGGCTGCTGGTTATGATTTATACGCTGTTTACGCGCAGGGGGGCGCCCAGCGGTTACGCCACCATCGTGGTGCTGATCTGTTTTATGTTTGCCATGATGTTTGTGATCATTGGCATTATCGGGGAATACATTGCCATTCTGTTTACAGAGCTTAAAGACAGGCCGATCTACATTGTTGACAGGACGGAAAATTTTGAGGAGATCGGGAAGTGATCATATGAAGGGGGCTTGACATGTTCAGGTTCCTCTTTTTTAATTTGGTTCTTTGGCAGGATATATTGTTTAAGTTTATGGAAATTTAATGCTTCCTTTCTTGACAATACCTGGCATAAGTGTTTATAATTGGCTACGTGACAATATGTCACAATGACATTGTGTCATTTTAAGGGAATATGAGGATACCAATGATAGCAAGGAGGCTGGCTTAATGCCTACACAGCGTTTTTTGAAACTAAAGGAAGAAAAGAAGCAGGCCATACTGGAAGCAGCTGTCCATGAGTTCTCCAGAGTACCCTATTCTTCTGCATCCATTAACCAGATCATCAAGGAAGCCGATATCTCCAGGGGAAGCTTTTATACATATTTTGAGGATAAGGATGACCTTATGCAGTATATGCTGCGTGGGTTCAGGGAGAGTTGCCAGGCAAAGGTGTTCAGGACCCTGAAGGAATCAGGGGGGAACCCGTTTGCAGCAGCGGTGCAGCTTTTGGAGGCAGTGATGGAGCAGGGAGAGGACGGCCTGGGATACCGCATGTACAGGAACATGCTTTCCGACCTGAGCCTGGTCAACCAGAACCATTTGTTTGGGATCAGTGGCTTCATGCTTGAGGATGAAGCCTACAGGACGTTCATTAAGAATATTTATGAGCGCATTGACAGGGATCATTACCCCATTGATGAAGAGAATCTGGCATATCTGGTGGAGATGCTCATGCTTATTACCATCAAGGCCGTTACCCAGTATTATAAAAATGTTGTGGATAAAGAGCAGCTTCTTACAGTGACCAGAAAAGAAATGCAGATCCTGGAAAAGGGAATCTGTAATATTACCACATTGCAACACGGACAAAGAGGAGAATCAAGATGAGAAATATGAAAAAATACGGACACCGGGCAGCTGTCTTATTGGCAGCATCCGCCATTGCCGGATCCATGCCCATGACAGCATTTGCCACCCTTGCAAGCAAGCCGGATGAGAACTACGCGGTTGCGGAACCGCCCGCCCCGGACATCACCAAGGACATCAGCCCGGAGTTTGCCTATTCTGCCGACAAGTGGGCCAGCCTAAGGGACAATGTAATGGAATACGGCGAACTGGCGGATCTGATACACGAGTATAACCCCACGGTGCGCAGCAACCGTTCCACGCTCAGCGACCAGAAAAAGCAGAATCTTACCGACATCAATGAACAGCTTCTGGATGATGCCAGGGATCTGTGGGATGATGCCAGCAACACGGATACGGATTCCTATAATGGCAGGATGCAGGCAGCCCAGCTGGATTTTGCAGGCAATTCCCTGGCCAAGGTGGCGGACCAGAACTATATGGACGCGGATATGTATAAGATAACGTATGACCAGACAGAAGCCAACCTTGTGTTCCAGGCCCAGCAGCTGATGGCAACCTATGAACAGTCCGCCTATACCATGGAGAACCTTAACGCCAGCAGGGCGCTGGCCCAGGCTTCCTACGAGGCAACCGTTGCGCGCAGGAATGCGGGAATGGCCACTGAGACCGATGTGCTAACAGCCCTTAAGAGTGTCCAGGACATTGATGCCAGCATTTTGTCGGCCCAGAAGTCAACGGACAACGTACACCGCAATCTTTGCATGATGCTGGGATGGGGAGCGGATTCCCAGCCTGAGATCCGGTCCATACCGGCGCCGGACCTGAACCGGATCGCGGCCATGAATCCGGAGGCGGACAGGGAACAGGCTGTTGCCAATAATTATGATGTGAAATATAATGAGCGTAAAATACAGAACCTGAGGTCCGAGGACCTGATCGCTTCCACAAACGCGACCCTGGAGGATGCCAGGAACAAGGTATACAACAGCCTTAAGACCCAGTACAATACGGTGCTGGATGCCAGAGATGCCCTGGATGCAGCAAATATAAAGTTCCAGCTGGAGACAGTGAACATGAATGCGGCATCTGCCAAGGCTGCCACGGGAAATATAAGCTCACTGGAACTGGTCCAGCAGCAGAACGCCTACACATCTGCCAAGAATGATGTTGAAACCGGAAAAATGCAGCTCATGCTGGCCATGGAAAAATATGACTGGATCAAAAAGGGACTTACATTCTAACATCAGGAAGCAGGAAAGGGTGACAATTATGATGAAGATATACAGCAGGTATTTACTTGGCGCTTCCATGGCTCTGATATTATCTGCTTCCGGCCCGTTTACAGCCCTGGCGCTCCCGGCGCCGGCTCCGGATGCGGAGTTTACAGAAGCCTATGCAAGACTGCAGGATAATCAGATGGATTATGATGAACTGGAAGACCTGATCAAGAACTATTATGAACCCATAAAAAAGGGATACGATGCCGCCACCAACACCTACACAAAGGAAATGGCGGATATCAGCAGCACCATGTTTGAAGCCGCACGGGAGATGGAGGAAGCAGCGGACGATATAGAGGATGCCGTAAAGAGCGGCCAGGTGGAGGCAGAGAAGATCCAGGATGAGATGGAGAAGGTATATACCAACCGCGGTTATGCAAAGCAGTACCGGCGTGTGGCCCAGTCCATGGGGATGAGCATAGGAACCTCCACAAGGGACGACAGCAAGGGAATGAAGTCCCTTCAGCGCCAGGTAAACCAGATCGTGTACAGCCTTCAGCTGGCCATGAACGGTTATGAGCAGCTTATGGTCAACCGGGATGCGGCTGCAAAAGGCGTGGAGATCGCAGAGACGGCAAAGAGCATACAGCAGACCATGCAGGCCCAGGGCCTTGCGGTGGATGCGGACGTGATCAGCGCGGCAGCCAGCCTTACATCTGCCAAATCCCAGCTGGAAGCCCTGGATACCCAGGCGGCCAGCCTTAAGAAGACCCTGTGCCAGTTTACGGGATGGGGACCGGAGGGGGACCCTGTGATCGGGACCGTGCCTTCAGCTGACGTGGCGGCCATTGCATCCATTGATGTAAATGCGGATAAGGAAAAGGCAGTAAACAACAATTATTCCCTGATCTCCCTCAGAGGGACCCAGGGAGGAGACATGAGCCAGATCGAAAAGGTGATGACGAAGTCCACCACCCAGGCCAGGAACAAGATGCGCAGCGTGGAATACAATGAAGATTCCGTGCGCTCCAATATCCAGACCCTGTATGATACCATACTGGAGAAAAAGGTGACCTTTGATTCCGCCTCCACAGCATGGCAGGCGGCTCAGAATACCTGGCAGGCGGCCCAGATCCAGCACGGCAACGGAAGCCTGAGCAAGATCGGCTTCATGCAGCAGGAGTTTCAATACCTGCAGGCCAGGGCCGCGTACAGAAGCGCGGACCTGAATCTTCAGCAGGCCATGCAGGACTACAACTGGGCAGTGGCCGGTCTGACTGTAGACGCCGAGTAGATATCTGGTTACAATAATCCCCTGTTTTTACCATAAAATTTGCCTATTGTCAAAGGTAACGGTAAAACGGGGGATTTTATGACTTTATTTTATTAATATTTTACAAAAAAACAACAGGTTATGAAGCTTATCCCTTGCAATTAAAGGAAAAAAATGTTATTCTTTCTATATAGGGGCATGAATAATTATCCAGAGGAGAGTGGTAACAAGTAGTTGGTTTTGTTCTTGAATTGAGGTGATTCTATGTTAACGAGACAGGTTGACAGTAAGGAGAGGATATTCAGACCCATTCCCATCTCCTATTTAATTCAGACAGCAAATCAATTTGACTGTGACATCTATGTTACTAGCGATAAAACCACGGCCAACATTAAGCGGTACGATGAGGTAAAGAACTTCAGAATGACCGGTTTTCTGACTTTTTACTTTAAGGGAAGCGATGAGCTGGAAGCCGAAGACAGAATACAGAGTATTCTTTGGGAGGATAAATAAGGGACAAGGAGCGTAGCAACTATGCGATGTAGACACTAAACGAGGGCTGTAAGGGCGGCCCTCGTTTTGCTGTATCTTTTTGTGATCATTCTCAGGTATGCTTTTCATGGTCCAGGTAATGCCTGGCGTCTTTAAAGAAACTCCACACGATCAATACAATGATAAAACCAATGGGAAATGCAGCTATAATGGAAACCGTCTGCAGGTTGGCCATGGAATTCTGCGCAAAGATCAGGGCAATGGGCAGGAGCATCAGCATGATGGCCCAGAACAGCTTTACGGATTTGTCCGGATCCTCGTCAGCGCCAAGGGCCTTATAGGAGTAGGAGCTGGCAACCATGGTCAGGGCGTCAAAGGAGGTTGCGTAGAATGCGATCATGGTAATGGCCAGCAGGACCAGTCCTGCTTTTGCCAGGGGCATGGTTTCAAATACGGCGATGATCGTCTGATACAGGTCGCCGGTCTGCTCATAGAACGCCATCAGGTCCAGCTTTCCGTGCATCTGAAGTCCCAGGGAATAGTTGCCCAGAATGATAAAAGAGGTAAAGGTTCCGGACAGCCCGAAACAATATCCTCCCAGCACGGTCTGGCGTATGGTCCTTCCCTTGCTGATGGTCCCGATAAAGAATGGGGTGGCAACACACCAGACCATCCAGTATGCCCAGTAGAAGATCGTCCATGTCTGGGGAAACGAGGTGGTGCGCAGGGCATCGGTCCAGGTGGCCATGCCGATGAAGTTCTGTGCCATGTTTCCCACCGCAGTGATCCCCGTCTCAATGATGTAACGGGTTTCCCCGCCAAAGAAAAGGAAGTAGGCCAGCAGGGCAAAGAACAGGTACACGCAGGATGCAGCCAGTTTTGCCACGCCCTGCATCCCAAAGTATACTGCCATGGTGTATACGATACAGATGATCACAAGGATGCCAATGGTGAGAAGGTTGCTTTCAGCAATTCCGAACACACGGCTTAAGGCCATGGACAGAAGAGGGGTTGCAAGGGAAAAGGTGGTTGCGGTTCCTGCCAGCAGCGCGAACACGGCTGTCAGATCAATGATCTTCCCCCAGATGCCGTCCACCCTTTTTCCAAGAAGGGCCCTGCAGGCTTCGGAATATTTCTGCTTGCTCCGTTTGCGCACATGGATCATGAATCCAAAGGCAACAGCCAGTATCAGGTAAAAGCTCCACGGTATGGGACCCCAGTGGAATAATGGATAGGTGGAGGCCCAGTCCTGCTGTGAACCCATGTCCAGGATGTGGGATTCGTTTGCGTACAGCATCCATTCACAGAGTGAGTAAAACAGGATGTCAGCGGCCAGGCCGGCGGTGAACATCATGGAGCCCCACTGAAAGGAGGAATACTGCGGCTTTTCCAGGTTACCCAGCTTTATTTTCCCGTATCTGGAAAATGCCATGTAAAAGGAGCAGATCAAAGCCCCCAGCCCAATGATCAGATAGTAACTCCCCAGCTGGTCGCCCAGGAAAAAGCGGACGGATTCCAGTATGGAGGTGGATCCTGAGGGAAATGCCATAAAAAGGAAACATAATGTGACAATACAGATAAAAGGTATGATGGTGGTGATCCAGTCCAGGCGCTTCGTCAAGGTCTGTTCCTGTGGGATGTTTGCTTCCGGTTTCATTCTATGTCCTCCTTTGGTGTTCAAAAAAATAAAATTAAGATTTATATTGAACATATTATCATCAGTCCCTGGAAAAAGCAAGCGGAATTTGGAAAAATAACAATAATTTTGTAAGAAAAAAGGACTGTTAAATTACAGTAAACTTCGTTATAATAGTACCGTTGACAAAAAGGAGGTTTTTATATCATGAGAAAATTTGGAAAATTATCATTGATATTAGTGGCTTTAGTGGCCATGCTCTGCGGCTGTACACAGAGTAATATCGTATCACCCAGCAGCGGACTGGTGGAAGGAGACGGACAGCCTGATCTGGAAGTAAGAAAAGACATTGACATTGACTGGACAGAAGTAAGGGAGGATCTAAGGGACAAGTTCCTGGAGCCATACGGGGAATTTGCAGATTATGTTATGGACATGGATGTGAGATATGATAAGGACAGCGGCCTGGTTACCCTGCTTCTTCCTGTAAGCCATAAGACGACAGGGGAAATCGCCACTGTGTTTGCCCAGACCGTGTTAAAGGAAGTGGGCACCTCGGTCTCCACCCAGAATTTTTATTATGAAGCTCCGGAAGAGGAAGATACGGACGGGACATACTATGGAAGCTACTTTGATGACCATGACGTCCTGGTGCAGGTATTCTTCTATGATAAAGAGGGCGAGACAGACACTTATCTGGTAAATGATACCGTGAAGGCCGGAGAGCAGAGAGCGCTGGTGGCCCAGAATTAATTAAGGAGATTATGGGAATGCGAATTGACAGATACTGGAAACAGGCGGCGGCAGGACTGCTGGCCATGATGCTGCTCATGACTGCGGGGAGCAGCATGAACAGCTTTGCAATGACTGATTCACAGCCGTTTAAGGCCCAGGGACAGGCCCTCACCTCGCCTGATAAGATTATCATAAAGGATGACCAGGATAACAGCCAGTCCGCACAGTCCAACCAGGCAGCGGCAGTGATCCAGCCCGCACAGTCAGGAGGCCAGGCAGCAGAACAGTCACAGGCAGCAGAACAGTCACAGACAGCAGGCCAGGCGGCGGGCCAGACCACAGGGCAGGCCGCAGATGCGTCTGCCGGTTCTTCGCAGGCAGCGGCTTCAGACCAGCCTGTGATTCAGACAAAGGCACAGATCGCACAGTTCGGTGAGGTATCCACTCCTAAGACGGATGCGTCCTCTCTGTTTGGGGCGGGACGCCTTACCATGTACGCCAACCACAATACATCGGCCCAGCTTTTGTCGGTTATTATTGAGACAGGAGAGGGCGGTCTGATCGTTGTGGACGGCGGATGGACCGACAATGCCGATTTTTTGCTGGAGCAGATCAAACAAAAGGGCGGTCATGTTCAGGCCTGGCTGATCACCCATCCTGACTCAGACCATGCCGGCGCCCTTGCGGATATCCTTTACAAACACAACGGCGAGATAACCATTGACGGGATCTATTACTCATTCCATGAGGACAGCTGGTATGCCGAGAAGGACCAGGAGGTAGCCAACATGGTATCCTACCTCAAGGGAGCGTTTGCCCTTGTGCCCCAGGGCACACTTCACGGCGACATCGTGTCAGGCCAGGTCATTAACGCAGGTCCGGCCAAGATCCAGGTGCTGAACAAGGCATATAAGACAACCAGTGATTTTGTAAATAACAGCAGCGTGGCATATCTGGTTTCCCTGAACGGGACCAATGCAGTGTTCCTGGGAGATCTGGCAAGGGCCGGAGGAGCCCAGCTCATGGCGGACCACGATCTGAGCGCGCTGAAGTGCGACATTGTCCAGCTGGCCCATCACGGGCAGAACGGAGTGGACTATGAAGTGTACAAGGCTTTAAGGCCCAGCGTTGCCCTTTGGCCCACACCTCAGTGGTTGTGGGATAATGACAATGGCGGCGGCGCGGGAAGCGGCCCGTGGCTCACCCAGGAGACAAAGAACTGGATGGTCCGTCTGGGCATCAAGACCTCCTACTGTATCAAAGACGGAGACCAGGTGATCGAATAGAGACTTTGCCTGATTAATAAAAAAGTACGGTTTTCCCAGAAGCGCTCCGGGGAGACCGTACTTTTTATCATCATATTTATCATCACATCGGATGTCCTGAACAGTTACATATGCGGGAAAAGTTTCAAACACGCTTTAGTCATCCACACACGGAAGACCGCTGTGATAGGAATAGTTTCCCAGTTCGGAGAGCAGCATCTCCAGTGTAGATGTCCGCAGGAGCTGTCCCGTATCCAGCATGGAATTGATCATGTAAAAAACCGTGCTCAGCTTTCCCAGGGACTGCTTAAACAGGTCCGGGAAGGAGGATTTGGAGGCGATCCGCTTATCCCAGGGGTTACACCAGGTCTCATGGTGCAGGTTCAGACTCCAGGCCGGATTCTCCACTATATCGGTGACCAGCTTGCTGGAGGCCACGGGATTCTTCAGGAAAATGGATTCAAAGAACTCGATCTTATCCTTCTTGCGGCTGTTGGGGTCCGACAGGGTCCTGCATCCAAAGCGCAGGGCCAGTATGGAACGGTGGATCATGGGTGCTGTCACCTGATACCGGTTCTTGTAGCTGAGGGGATAGAACGCCTCATTGATACAGTCTGACAGGAAGCGGGAAATAAACTGGGTTTCCATGCCATTCAGGCAGATGGTAGCGGCCTGATTAAACTGGGACGGCTTTTTCCTTTTATACTTTTGAAGAAGAAGGGCGTCAATATCATTCTCCAGCTTGGCATGAAGACCGTGGTAATAGGAACCAGGGTGGTGGACATCATACTCTATGCGCCCGTACACATATGGATGGCAGATGGAATCTCCGATATAATGGCAGATAAAGCCGCACATATAGGCCAGTCCCTCTTCCCTCTGCTGCCTGGAATCAATCCTGGAAAGCTGCAGGAAACAGCAGCGGAAAAAGTCATTCACATGATGCTCATGCATATAGGAACCTACATTGCGGTGGTCGCGGTGGCGCAGGATGGGCAGGTTGTAGAAGAACATATCCGGTCCCTGCAGTCCCAGCTGGTAAAGCCACCGGTATTTGGCAATGATAAACTTCAGATTGTTCTGCGGCATATCATTGTATGCTTTCATGCCTAAAATGTAGTGGGTTGTAAAACCTGGCATCGGCATACCTCTTTTCTCAATCATTCTCACCCTCAGTGGACAAGGGTATCCCAGGTATAGGGAGCGGTTTGGCGCACTCCTGAACTGTTACAATTATTTTATCATAAACCACCTTAAATTGCGAGGTACAACCACAAGAAAATTCCTGGAATTGTCATAGCAAGCATATTTGGGGAATAAGACATTTAATAAGAACTCATAGTGGACGGTATATTATTAATATGATGAAATGGCTGGAGCGGATACACCAGATGGTATGGGGGCCATGGACCCTTGTCATATTTCTGGGGGTTGGTATTTATTTTACTGTTAAATGTCATTTTTTCCAGATAAGGGGTTTTTTATACTGGTGGAGCCATACGGCTGGCCGTATCCTGTCAGGCAAGGCATCAGAAACAGGGGGACAGCAGGAATCGGACCATGCCGGGAAGGGACATGGGGAGGCCAAAAAGGGAATCAGCCAGTTCCAGTCCGTGTGCACGGCCCTGGCGGCCACTGTTGGCACGGGCAATATAGCGGGAGTGGCCACGGCCCTGACCGCAGGCGGGCCGGGAGCCCTGTTCTGGATGTGGATATCGGCCCTGATCGGCATGATAACAGCTTATGTGGAGACCATGCTGGGTATACGGTACCGTTATAAGGACAGTGAGGGCCATTATGTGTGCGGTCCCTTTGTGTACATGGAGCGGGGCCTTGGGATCAAGGGGATGGGAGTGCTCTACAGCTTTCTCTGCCTTATGTGTTCCCTGGGGATGGGCAGCATGGTCCAGGCCAATTCTGCCATCAGCACCATGGAATACACGTGGCAGGTCCCTGCCCTGGCCGGAGGGCTGGTGTTTACAGGGATCCTGACGCTGGTCATATGCGGAGGCATCAGCAGGATCGGAAATGTGGCGGAAAAGCTGATGCCTGCCGCCTCAGGCATTTATATCATATTTTCCCTGATCGTGATATTTTCCTGCTTTGACAGGATACCGGCAGCCCTGGCGTCCATGGTTTCCTCGGCATTCTGTCCGGAAGCGGCGGCGGGCGGCGGCGCCGGCTATGTGGTGAGCCGCAGCATCCGGTATGGAATATCCCGGGGTGTGTTCTCCAATGAGGCAGGCCTGGGAACCCTGGCAGTGCTCCATGGGCCGGCGGAGAATACCACGCCCCATGAGCAGGGGATGTGGGCCATGTTTGAGGTGTTTTTTGACACGGTGATCCTCTGCACCCTTACCGCCCTGGTGATCCTGTGCATGACGGACTCGGCGCCGGAAACCGTGCCTTATCAGGGAGCGGCCCTGGCGGCCTGGTGCTTCAGCGGGCGACTGGGACTTGTGGGAGAGTATCTGGTCAGCGGTTCCATGGTGGTGTTTGCCTTTGCCACCATTATGGCTTGGTTTTATCTGGGGAAACAGGCGGCAGCATATTTTGTCAGCAGGACAGGGCTGGGGGAATATGCGGGCCGTAAATTTGCGGCAAGAGTCTATCCCCTGCTGTTTCTGGGGGCAGTGTTCCTGGGCAGCGAGGCACGTCTGGATGTGGTCTGGATGCTGTCGGATATATGGAACGGACTAATGGCATTTCCCAACCTGACCGCCCTGCTGTTTTTGTCCAGGGAAGTGACGCTGCCTGAGGGATTTCGCGGAGGATTGGGAAGGAGAGCCGCGGGAGGGAAAACAACCCCTTGAAAATAACGGTTGATACGGCTATAATTAGCCTACAGGAAATATCGTACCATAGACAGGCTGCGGTTCGGCAACGGCCGGACCCGGAAAGGAACAGCAATGGAAACAAGACGGATTTGTCCGAAATGCAGAAAGAAATTTCCGCCGGATGCAATTGTGTGTGAGGAATGTGGGAAGCAGCTGATCGATGTTGCATCAGATTTTGAGGCGTCCTTTCAGATGGTGAGGGACCCGGTGCTCCTGTCCAATGGGCATAAGGTGGACACCGTATATCTGGAGGAGGCGTTAAAAGAGAGGAACATACCCTATTATGTGGAGAAAGGCCAAAATACCGTGCCTACCAACCGCTATAAAGAGGGGATTGTGGAAATCGTACCTTATACAAATTATTATGTGGATAAAAGTAACTGGAAAACAGCCCGGGAGGCCCTAAAAAGTGCCGCCCAGGAGACCAAAAAGGACGAGGAGGCCCCGGTGGTATTTCTGGATATGCCTATGGAGGAGCCGCAGGATGCTCCAAGGGACATGTCAAGGGACACTTCAAAGAAGACTTCAAGGAACACCTCAATGGGCGCATCCAAAAATGTTTCCAATGATGATTGGGCGGATTCGGAGGAAGATGGCGGCCGGGGACTGTGGGGCTGGGTTACGGAACAGGATATGGCAATGAAAGTGATTCTGGCCGGAGTCATCCTGCTCTTTCTTCTGGGGCTGTTCAAGATCATATTGTTTTGACAGGAATGGGAACTGAAAAATGATGGGAGGTCTGATCCTCCCAAACGTAAAAAACGTATCATCCGCGGATGATACGTTTTTTGAAAAAGTATTATTAAAAGGGAGGAGAGCTGATAATTTCTTATCAGCTCGAGTATTATGAAAAAAATCTTGTAAGCGTTTTTTATGTGACAGCTTTGTATCTCTCTGTCTATGGTTAAAGTATATACGGCAAAGATGAAGAAAAAATGTTGATTGTGTAAAAGGTTTTTGAATGAAATATGAACATTGTGTGAATGAGCCGGTTTCCACAGCGGCCCCATGCCATTGTTACTGTTTTTGAACCTGCCTGCGAAAGGGGATTTGACTGCATTTTGCCTGCGTGATTTAATCAAGAACATGGACGCGGGCGGTGAGGACCGCCGGAAAGGGGTATGGTTGTGGGTGTGGAGCGGGGGACAATGTTTGTACCGGGGTATGGATAGAGATAATGGATGTGAGGGAAAAGAAGGCAAAAAGAGCCGGGAAAGAGAGAAAGGTCAGAGCCGTCAAGCTGGAGATAAAGAAAATGCGTTCTGCCAGAAAGAGGGCGGATCATAATCTGGTCCGGGAGGGGATTTCAGACGCATACTGGATCCTGGGCATCAGGCGGGACAGGAAGGATCAGGCATTGGACCGGCTGTGCGGCAGCCTAGACCCGTATGCGGGCCAAATGACGGACGTTGGCGCCGGTATGGAGGCGGGAGGGGGATTTACATCCGCCGATGTAGTGGTTTCAGAGGGAGTGGGATTTTAGGGAAAGTATACTTATGGAGCCGGTTGTTTGGGGATAAGAGGAGAATGAAAGGGACAAAAAAGTATGAAGTTGTGAAGTATTTGTGAAATTAGCACTCGCCTATTGACAGTGCTAACAATAAGTGGTATAACGTAGCCAGAACAAAGGAAAAGGGATCAGAAGGGAAGGCTGAAATAATGGGTTCTACTCCCACAGATCCGGATTCCCAGTCCAAAGAAACAAGGTACACAAGCATATAAAAAAAGGAGAGATGACTTATGTTAATGCCTAGTATTTTTGGAGAAAACTTGTTTGACGACTTTTTTGATTTTCCATTCTTTGATGATAAAGAGCAGAAGAAATTGGAAAGGAAGCTGTATGGCCATCGGGGCAAGAACCTGATGAAGACCGATATCAAAGAGACTGATTCCGGCTATGAGCTGGAGATGGACCTGCCGGGCTTTGCTAAGAATGAGGTAAAGGTTTCCCTGAAGGACGGCACGCTGACCATCAGTGCGTCCAAGGGGTTTGACCAGGATGAGCAGGAGAAGAAGACAGGAAGGTACATCCGCAGGGAGCGCTATGCAGGGGCCTGTGAGCGTTCCTTCTATGTGGGGGAGAACCTCACGGAAGCTGACATAAAGGGTGAGTTCAAACACGGAATCCTGAAACTCTTTGTGCCGAAAAAGGAGGCAAAGCCTGCGGTGGAAGAGAAGAAATATATTACCATAGAATAATGATGGAGCACGATTAAAGCATCATTGGGACAGTGAGGGGTCAGCCAGTCTGACCTCTCCTTTCATGTAGAGCCAAGATCAGAAGGGAAGTGAGGAGAATGAAAAGAGACTACTATGAGATTTTGGGCATTGACAAACATGCGGATGCGCAGGCAATCAAAAAAGCATTCAGAAAGCTGGCAAAAAAATACCATCCGGACAGCAATGAAGGGAATGCACAGGCCGCAGAACGTTTTAAGGAAGTTAATGAGGCTTATGACGTACTGGGAGATGAGGAAAAGAGGAAACTGTATGACCGGTTTGGTCACGCTGCTTTTGACGCAAGCGCAGGGGAATATCAAGGCGCCCGTGACAGTGGCTTCCAGGGAGGATTTCAGGGCGGCTTCCGGAATGGTTTTCAGGGTGGTTTCCAAAATGGGTTCCAGGGCGGTTTCCAGAATGGTTTCCGGAGCGGCTCTTACACCAGGCCGGGGGGAGGCTTTCAGGAGTATCATTTTGAGGGCGGGGAGGACATGGACGATATTCTAAAAAGCCTGTTTGGCCATGATTCTAACAGGAAAGGTTCAGATCTGAAGGCTGAGATAGAGATCAGTTTTGATAAAGCTGCTTTTGGCGGCAAGGAGCGCGTTCAGCTGCAGGGCAGCGGGCTGGAAATGACAGTCCTGGAAGTCAATATCCCGGCAGGCATTGCATCCGGGAAAACCATACGCCTAAAGGGCAGGGGGAATCCGGGAACACAAGGCGCAGAGCCAGGGGACCTGCTGCTCACGGTCAGGGTAAAAGACAAACCGGGATTTCGCAGGGAAGGCCAGGATGTGTACACCACGGTCAGGATCCCATTTACCACAGCGGTCCTGGGAGGTGAGGCAACCATTCCCACTCTTTATGGGGATGTTGTATGCAAGATAAAAGAAGGTACCCAGCCGGGCAGCAAGATCCGGTTAAAAGGAAAGGGGATCGTGTCCATGGGGAATCCGTCTGTTTACGGCGACCAGTACGTGACCGTGGAGATCCGGGCGCCGAAAAAACTGACAGAGGAAGCCAAACAAAAATTAAGGGAACTTTCCGGCATATTGGCGGCCTGAGCGAAACAAATCGGAGTTCTCCTCCATGATGATAAAAATTATCGCTGGAAATACTTGCCACACGGGGTTTGCCCATGCTAACATGGGGCTGCTTTTATCGTGTGGCAATTTTTATTGTATGGCTTCTATTATATGGCTTTTGATTGAACGGCTTTATTGTTATGGCCTTGTTTACCCATGGAGGAGAGGATATGGAAATCAAGCAATTGGAATACTTTGTGGCAGCAGTGGATCACGGCAGCCTGAACCGGGCCGCAGAGCAGCTCTACACCACGCAGCCCAATGTCAGCAGGGTTATTCACTGCCTGGAGCGGGAACTGAAGACCAGCTTGCTGGTCAGGAGCAACAAGGGGATCCGTATGACGGAGCAGGGGGAAATGCTTTACAGGAATGCCGTACATATTCTGAGGCATTCCCATATCATACGGTCCCTGGCAGCCAGCCAGGGGGCTGCCAAGTTCGGAGTGTCCGGGTACCAGAGCAGCCTTTTGACAAAGCTGCTGGTGGAATTGTATAAAGGAAACGGGGAAAGGTCCGAACTTCATTATGAGTACCGGGAGGGCACGGTGGAGGAGATCACGGATGATGTGGCAAACCATATTTCCGAGATTGGGATCGTATACCTGGCAAATGCACAGATGCAGTGTTTCCGGCATATTATCGGGCATAAAAAGCTGGAATTTTTTCCGCTGGACAACAGGGGAATCTGTATTTATGTGGGAAAGTACCATCCGCTGTACGAAAGGGAGTCAGTGGATTTTTCCGAATTGCGGGGACTGAAATTTGTGGAGGAGACAGATGACTTTTTTGCAATGGAGCATCACATTGAGAGGGTGAGCGTGGGAGCGGTCATGATAGAGCATATGAACAATGTTTTCTCCACAAACAGTGATTACATGATCAATAACCTGCTGCTGCACACTGATGTCTGCTGTATGGGAGTGGATTTTGTATCAGGGGATTATGGAAAATATGATATCAAAGCACTGAAGGTAAAACATTGCGAACCCTTTTTGTCCATCGGGTACGTGACCCTGGCGGGAAGAAATCTGTCTGATGAAGCAAAACGTTATATCGATGCCCTGAAACAGGCGTTGGACGGAGAGCAGAAATGATGGATATAACAAATCCTGATAACCAACCCCTCTCAATTTGGCATTAGTAAGTCTTGACTAACTATGGTATAGTATCCTCTGAAATCTAATTGAGGAGGAACATGATGAAAAAAAGAATTTGGAGTCTGTGCCTTGCAGGCGTTCTGGCCGCATCTGTTGTCGGCTGCTCGGCATCCGGCTCGGGCACGGCCGGTAAATCGGCTGGGGATGACAAAGCGGAAAGCTCCGTAACAGCCCCGGCGGGCGATGATAAGGAAGGTTCCGGTACCCGGGCAGATGAGGAAGGTTCCGGCGCAGGTAATGAAATGGGAGCAAGGGATGAGTTGGTGTTTGTCAATTACCGGGATATCCGGGATCTGAACCCTCATCTGTATGCGGGTGAAATGTATGCCCAGGAAATGCTTTATGAGACTCTTGTAAATATCACGGAAGACGGCTACGAGCCGTGTCTGGCAGAAAGCTGGGAGATCAGCGGGGACGGCAGGATATATACATTTAAGATCCGCCAGGGAGTGACATTTTCCGATGGACAGGTTTGTGATGCCAATGCCATAAAAGCCAATTTTGACGCCATCATAGAGAACAAGGACCGCCATACATGGCTGGAGATGATGAATCTTCTGGTGGATGTTTCGGCCCCTGATGATGAGACCTTTGTGATTGAACTCTCCCAGCCCTATTACCCCATGCTTACGGAGCTGGGCGTTACACGCCCCTTTGCCATGATCTCTCCCAATGCCATGAAAGAGGGAAGCACCAAGGACGGTGTTGACGCTTACATCGGAACAGGACCCTATGTGCTGACGGATTTTGTGACAGATGAGTATGCTGTTTTTGAAGCCAATGAAAATTACTGGGGCCGGCAGCCCCGGATCCGGAAGATCACAGTGAAGGTGATCCCGGACAACCAGACCCGTGTCCTTGCCCTGGAGAAAGGGGAGATCGACCTGATCTTTGGAAAGAACATGATCGATGCGGATGCGGTGAACAAGTACCTGGACAGTGAAGAATTTCAGGTGGCGCTGTCAGACCCCACCTCCACCCGTCAGATCGTGCTGAACACTGCCAACGGGGTTTTGCGGGATAAGGCCGTGCGCCAGGCGCTGCAGCACGCTACAAACCGCCAGGCCATATCCGATGGAGTGTTCTATGGGCTGGAAAAGCCGGCAGACACCCTGTTTGCGTCCACGGTGCCCTACTGTGACATAGACCTCAAACCCTATGGATACGACACGGCTTTGGCAGAGTCCATGCTGGAGGAAGCCGGATGGACCATGGGCAGCGGCGGCCTAAGGGAAAAAGACGGACAGACCATGGCCATGTCCCTTTTGTACAACAGCGACAGTGTGACGGAAAAGACCATTGCCGAGTATCTCCAGTCCGAGTACGGGAAGCTGGGGATCAAGCTGGATATCAAGGGCGAGGAGGAGCAGTCCTACAGGGATAATATGAAGGCCGGTAATTTTGACATGGTATTTAATATCTGCTGGGGAACGCCCTATGACCCTCAGTCCTCCCTGGCAGCCATGAGGCAGCCTGTGTACGGAGACTATGCGGCCCAGCTGGGTCTGGAGGATAAAAAGGAGATCGACCAGGCCATCACCAATATCCTGGTGTCCACGGACGAGGCCAAACGGCAGGAACTCTACACCTTTGTGCTTACAAGGCTTCATGAGGATGCGGTCTATATCCCTCTCACCTATGAGTGCAACAAGGCCATTTCCACTTCGGCCCTTAAGGGAGTCGGATTTACCCAGACCCAGTATGAGGTACCCTTTACCAGCATGTATTTTGAGTAAGGTGATTGTCTGAAGCACATGAGCATGCCTGCCGCGGGATGACCGGGCGGCATGCTTTTTTAGGAAAAGGAGGGTATATGAAAACGTATATTGTTAAGCGGGTCCTATCCGCGGTCCCGCTTCTCGTCTGCATCTCATTTTTATGTTTTGTCTTTATCAATATGATCCCGTCTGACCCGGCAGAGGTTGCCCTGCGGGTGCGCCAGACACCTATCATTTCAGAGGAGGCCATTGAGCAGGTCCGGGAGGAACTTGGGCTGAATGATCCTTATCTGGTGCGGTACGGCCGCTGGGTAATGGACTGTCTGCGCCTGGACTTTGGGGTCAGCTACACCAACCCGTCCAGAACCGTTCTGGGAGAGATTGAAAGATGCCTGCCTGCCACCGCAGTGCTGGCATTTACATCCCTGGTCTTTGTGATCTTACTGAGTCTTCCCATTGGATTTTTCTGCGCTGTTTACAAGAACAGCTGGTTTGACCGGGTAGTGCGGGGGATCGTGTTTATGACCACTGCCATGCCTGCGTATTGGATCGGGCTTTTGCTGATCTGGTTCATCAGCATCAAGCTGGACCTGCTGCCCACCAGCGGAAACGGGGGATGGAAACATCTGATCCTGCCTTCCTTTACCGTATCTCTTACTTACATATCCACGTACATCCGGCTCATACGCAACAACATGCTGGAGAATATGAAGGAGGATTATGTGCTTTATGCCAATGTCAGGGGGCTGCGCCGAAGATCCATCCTGGTGAGACACATCCTGAAAAACTCTCTCCACACCTGTATTGTGGCTATTGGCATGAGTATCCCCCAGCTGATGGCGGGGACCATTGTGGTGGAAAACGTATTTGCCTGGCCGGGTCTTGGCAAGCTATGCATTAATTCCATCTTTAACCGGGATTACCCTGTTATCCAGACATATGTACTTTTGATCGGAACATTGTTTGTGGTATTCAATCTGCTTTTTGACATTATCCAGTGTATCGCGGATCCAAGGCTTAGAAGGGAGGTGTCCTGAGTATGTGGAAAAGGCTGTTCCAAAATAAAATGGCGGTTGTGATGATCGTTATCCTGCTCATGGTGGCGCTGACAGGGATATTTGCCCCCTGGATCGCGCCCAATGATCCTTATGAAAATGATATCCTGAATAAGTTTGCAGGCGGCAGCCGTCAGTTTCCCCTGGGCACAGACCAGTTGGGCCGGTGTATCCTCTCCAGGATGATATATGGAATCCGCCCCACGCTGTTTCTGTCACTGGTGACCATGGTGGGAACCATTGGACTGGGGACCATCATGGGGCTTCTGGCCGGATATTTCCGGGGACCGGTGGAGGAGGTTATCATGCGTGCCGTGGATGTAATGATGTCATTTCCCAGTCAGATCATGGTCTTCGCCGTGGTGGCCCTGCTGGGGATCGATGTCCGCAATGTGATCATGGCCAATGTGCTGATCAAATGGGCCTGGTATGCCCGCATGATACGGACCAATGTAATGAAATACAGAGACAGGAACTTTGTGTTGTATTCCCGGTGCATTGGCAGCGGAGAGACATTTATACTGACCAGGCATTTGCTTCCAAGCATTGCCTCTGAGATGGCGGTTCTGGCTACCCTGGATATCGGCTGGGCCGTCCTGAATATTTCCACCCTGTCCTTTCTGGGGCTGGGGGTGCAGGCGCCCACACCTGAGTGGGGAGCCATGTTAAACGAGGCAAAAAACGTGATGACCACCAATCCGGTGCAGATGATCGCCCCGGGGGTTGCCATTGTGGTGGTGGTTGCCGCATTTAATCTGTTGGGTGATGCCCTCAGGGATGCCCTTGACCCAAAGGAGGTGTTAAGTTGACAGAGCCGGTGTTGTCAGTAAGGAACCTGCATGTGGCGTTTCATTATAAAAAGCGTGTGCAGGAGATTATACGGGGAGTGGATTTTGACGTATATACGGGAAAATGCCTTGGGATCCTGGGAGAATCGGGGAGCGGAAAAAGCATGAGTCTAAAGGCCGTCATGGGGCTTTTGGACCAGAGCTTTTCTGTCCGTGGCGAGGCGGTGTACCAGGGGGAAGACCTGATCCGGACAGGCAGGGAGGGATTAAGACGGATCCGGGGCAGGCGGATCGCCATGATCCTGCAAAATCCCATGACCTGCTTTGATCCTCTGTACCGCATCGGTCATCAGATGGCGGAGACATATGGGGAGCATTTTGAAATGGGGAAAGAAGAGATCCACGCCCGTTCTATTGAGGTCTTACGATCCATGCAGATACGGGGAGCAGAGGAAGTCCTGAAAAAATATCCCCACCAGTTAAGCGGTGGTATGCTTCAGCGCATTATGATCGGGCTTGCCATGTCCATGGAGCCGGATATCCTTATTGCGGATGAACCCACAACCGCTATTGATGCAATTACCCAGTATGAGATCATGAAGGAATTTGTCAGGATAAAAGGGGAAGCCAGGACAGCTATGGTGTTTATCAGCCACGACCTGGGAGTTATAGCGGAGATAGCAGACCAGGTGCTGGTGATGAACCAGGGGAGAGTGGCTGACCGGGGGACATTCCGGGAGATCATGGAACATGCCCAGGATCCCTATACCAGGCTTTTGGTGGAAAAGAAGCGGGCTGTCATGGCCAGGTACAGGGAGGCGCTGGCAGGAAGGAGGATGAATCTGATATGAATATGATCGAGGCAGAGGGCATCAATGTAAGTTTCCGCAGGGAGAACCAGAAAAAGATATTCGGTACGGAGCGTCAGCAGGTGCTGTTTGACGTTTCCTTTCATGTGGAGGAGGGGGAGTGCCTGGGGATTCTTGGCGAGAGCGGAAGCGGAAAGAGCACGCTGGGCCGGGTGCTGTGCGGGCTTTTAAAGCCGGATAAGGGAAGCGTGCACCTGGATGGAAGCCGGTTGTACGGCGGAAAGAAAAATAGGGATAAAACCGTGATGAGTGTGGTTTTTCAGGACTACACCACATCGGCCAATCCAAGATTCAGAGTCAGGGATCTGATCGCTGAATCCCTGACAGTCAGGGAAAAGAAAGAGAAAATCAAGATGGATATGGAAAGGGAGCTGGAACATCTTCTGGACCTGGTGGGGCTGGACATGGGGTACAGGGACCGTTTTCCCCATGAACTCAGCGGAGGCCAGCTGCAGAGAGTCTGCATTGCAAGGGCCATTGCCGTGAACCCCAGAATCATTCTTTTTGACGAGGCCATCAGTTCCCTGGACGCCCACACCCAGGTCCAGGTCATGGACCTGTTAAAGGAGATCCAGCGAAAGCGGAACTTAACCTATGTGTTTATCACCCATGATCTGACTTCTGTCACCTATATTTGCCACAACGTGCTGTTTCTGTATCAGGGAAGGGTGGCTGAGGTCCGGGAAGTGGACTGCATCTCCCAGGTGGAGCATCCTTATGCCAAAAAACTGCTGAACTCCATTGTGGAGTTTGATGACAGGGGGATCATTTCCAGGGAAGAAGAGGAACGCCGCATATGGGAAAAAGTAGTCTGACACTGACACACAGGGAATATCTGGCAGTGGCCATTCCCTTTATGGTCTCCACTGTAACGCAGCCCCTGCTGGGAGCAGTGGACACGGCAGTTATCGGCATGATGGGGGATGCTCCGGCCATTGCAGGGGTATCTCTGGGCGCAAACCTGTTTAATACCTTGTACTGGCTCTTTGGCTTTTTGAGAGTCAGCACCACAGGCCACAGCGCCCAGGTTCGGGGTACAGGGGATGACGGGGAGAAAAAACGCACCTTTTTCCTGCCTCTTTTCTCTGCGCTCTTGATCTCCGCGGCCTTCCTGGTGTTCCAGGAACCCATCATCCGTGGATATCTGTGGATGACCGGACCGGAGGCAGCAGTGGCAGGGGATGTGCAGGGGTATTTTAGGATCCTGGTTTGGGGAGCGCCCTTTGTCATGTCCAATTATGTGATGCTGGGATGGCTCATGGGTCAGAGCCGTGTGAAGGCTTCCCTGTTTATGCAGATCAGCGGAAACATTGTAAATATGGCACTGGATTACTGGTTTGTATGTATCCTGGGAAAAGGGATCACGGGGGTTGCCGCCGCCACCCTCATATCCCAGGTTTATACCTGCTCTTGCGGCGTGCTTTGCATGTACCGGTATGGGAAGGTTGGAACCGTAAATATCCGCGGACTTTGGGATCGCCGGGGTGTGAGAGGCATGGTACAGGAAAACAGGGACCTGCTCTTTCGCACCATCTGCCTGGTAATACACAATAATGTATTTGCAGCCCTGGGAGCCAGACTGGGTACGGACATCCTGGCAGTTAACGCTATCCTGCTTCAGATCACTTCCATACAGGCGTACCTGTTTGAGGGGCTTGCCAATGGTTCCAGCGTATTTGCGGGAAGGGCGGTCGGGCAGCGGTCACAGTCCCTGTTCAGGGAGATCCTGAAGAAGACATGGCAGTGGGGCTGGCTGGCGGCAGCGGCGATGAGCGGAGCATGCCTTGTGCTGGGCAGCCGCATGTTTATGGTATTTACAGATATACCCCACATACTGGAACTGGCGCGTAAGTACGGGATATACTGTTTACTCTACCCTCCGGTGGCAGCGGCGGGCCTGGCAGTTTACGGGGTATATACGGGCAGCAGTGTAACCAGACCGATATTTCTGTCCACACTGTGGTCACTGCTTTTGTGCCTGCCGGTATGCTGGCTGGGAGTATATGCCTGGGGCAATGACGGGCTGTGGATCGGGTACTTGACCTTTTATGGGGGCAGAAGCCTGGGGCTGGCAGCTTACAGACACAGTCTGTGGATGAAAGTGTGTTCCCGGAGTCTTCCAGGGACCCATCTTTGCGGCTGATTTCCCGCCAGCGCACACAAATTTATACACGGAAATAAAGAGGAGTACTGTTTGATGGAAAAAAGAAATGTGAGACAGGAAGGTAAGGCAGGACAGGAGACGGATGGGAGACAGGAAATAAAATCCATACAGGTTGGGACATACCGGGCCGTGTCCGGCGAAAAGAAAAACATTTGGCTGGAAGTGGAGGACAGTGATATAAAACTCCCCATCACCGTGATCTGCGGCAGGGAGGAGGGCGCGACCGTACTCATATCCGCCGGAGTCCACGGGGCCGAATATATCGGCATCCAGACCGTAATGGAGCTGTCCCGTGAGCTGGACCCGGAGCTGGTCCATGGAAATGTGATCTGCCTTTTGATTGCCAATCCTTCGGCAGCCAGGACATTTACCAGATTTGTGGTGCCTGAGGACGGGAAGAACCTGAACCGGGTCTTTCCGGGAAAAAAGGATGGGACACTTTCGGAGAAGATCGCCTATTCCATGGTGCATGAACTCCAAAGCTTGGCAGATTACTGCATCGATGTCCATGGAGGCGATACCAGCGAGGAGGTGATGCCTTTTGTGTATTATACGGGAGCTGCCCGGGAGGAAGTGTGCCGGGCATCGGAGGCCATGGCCATGGCAACGGATACTGCTGTCCGAGCCAGATCAGGTGCCGCCACAGGCGCCTACAGCTGCGCCTGCATCCACGGTATCCCCTCGGTTCTCATGGAGAGGGGCGGAGGAGGGATATTTACAAATAAGGAGGTGGAACTCTATAAACAGGATATCCGCAATATCCTAATCCGCCTCCGGGTGCTGGAGGGCAGGGAGATACACACGATGACCCAGGAACGGGTCAGACGTGCGACCTACATTGAAGCTGAAACACAGGGGTTCTGGTATCCGGCGCTGGCGGCGGGGGACCGTTTTAAGAAAGGTGCCCTGCTGGGACAGGTGAAGGATGTGTGGGGAAGCCTTCTGGATGAATACAGGGCAGAGTACGATGGGATCGTGCTTTACCAGACCAGGGGGCTTGGAATCGGAGAGGGGGATCCTCTGATCGCCTACGGCATGCCGGAACAGGTCAGCTGATACTTCCCAGGTCCACATCGCATCCCTGGAAATATGTCTCCAGCTTTGCCTTGGATTCCTTCAAAAGCCGGATAATAGACTGCAGCTTGTCCTCGGAATAGCGGAAGGTTGGGATGCACACGCTCAGGGCGGCAATGACCTGGCCGTTGCTGCACAGGGGAATGCCTGCGCAGTTTAAAAGGGGCATACATTCCTCGTGTTCCAGGGCATATCCCCGGTTTCTGGTTTGCTCCAGCTCCCGGAACAGTTCCTCCCAATCCGTGATGGTGTTTTTTGTAAAGGCAGTGAGCCCATCCGGATACAGGGCCCGGATCTCATCCTTCGTCTTCTGGGCAAGGAGGGCCCGGCCAATGGCGGTGCAGTACAGGGGAATCTGCTTTCCCACATAGGAGACAAGCCTAAGAGGTTCCGCGGAATCTTCTTTTGCAATATAGAGCAGATTGCTGCGCACCTGGATTCCCAGCTGGCAGGTTTCATTGCTTTGGGAAACAATATATTTCATTTCGCTCTGGATAAATTCCAGGGCGTTTTTTGTATTGGTGTAGGAGGAACCCACAGAGTAAGCTGCGATTCCCATACAGTACCTGGATGTGTCCTTATGCTGGTAGATGAATTTCCTGGATGTCATGGTGTGCACAAGGGGCATGATACTGCTTTTGGGTGCGTTAAGCGCCCTGGACAGCTGGGTCAGGGTCATTCCGTCAGGATTAGTGGAAAGCAGTTCCAGGATGTCCAGGACGCGTTCCGTGGGTCTGTGCTGGTTTGATGGCATATGATCTCTCCCTTAAGTGTGTAAATGATCGGATCCGCCTTGGCGGATGGGGGCGGTTGGTAAAGGCTTCCGCCATGTCACCCCGGCATGATATTGCTGTCCTTCATACCCATGGAATGATTCTGATGGGCGTCCGGTATATCCGCCGGAGATGTTTGACGATCGAAACAGTCAGCCTATAAAGGCGCTTTAAATAATATTATAGCAGAAATCGTGCAGGTCTGTCACGAAAATGTGTATGCAAGCCAGGATATACGCTGTAAGCCCAGACGTACGCCGCAAGCCAGGTACCTGCTGCCGGTCCTAAGGATTTCCCACGCTGCTCAAGAAACTCCACAAAGAATTGCAGAAACCATTTTGCACATCATCTACAAATGAAAAAGAAAATTTTATTCAGTTCTCAAAAAGTCTTATTTAGTATCCCGGCGGAATTGACAAGAAGGCATGGAAATGATATCGTATCATTATAATGTACGTTATATCAAACTAAGTATGTATATACATACCAAAGACACTGTAATAAAAACACCAAGCAAACCGCTTATGAACATTTATGACCCAGGCCAATTGCCTGCAAAGAGGAGGAAAGAAATGTATAAGATCATAACACCTGTAGTAACTGTATTGGACCAGCATGAAAAGCCGGATCACGAGGCCAACAAGAAGGTGATCGATTTTCTTGTAAACGGAGGTGTGGACGGCATTCTGGTGCTGGGTTCCACGGGTGAATTTACAGGGATGGACAGACAGGAAAAAAGTGATTTTTTCCGCTTTTACGCGGAGTACACCGCAGGACGCGTAGAGCTGTATGCGGGGACAGGAAGCATGAATTTCCAGGACACGGTGGCCCTTTCCAACGAAGTCTGTGACATGGGGTATGCGGGGCCTATGGTAATCGGCCCATACTACTACGGGATGGACCAGGAAAAACTATTTATCTACTATGATACCCTGGCAAAGTCGGTGAAGGGCAGCCTTTACATATATAATTATCCGGCCAGGACAGGATATTCCATTGCCCCTTCCACCGTGGCAAGGCTGCTTGAGGCCAATCCCAATATTGCCGGGCTCAAGGATTCCGTGTCGGAGCCCAACCACACCAATCTCATCTGCCTGGCTGCAAGGGGGCATTCCTTTGACACATATTCTGGTTTTGACGACCAGTACCTGTATAACATCACTTCCGGAGGAAACGGGTGCATTGGGGGCCTGTCAAACCTGGTGCCGGAGATTTGGAGCGCGCTGGTGAAGGCTACCAATGATAAGGATTTCCGCCGGTCCATGGAACTGTCCGGGCTGATCCATGAACTGATGCCTTTATATGATCTGGATTCCAACTTTTCCCTGCTATTTAAGAAGGTGATGAACCACAGGGGACTGGGGATCGCGGACAGGGCTATTTTCCCCTACAATCAGATGGGGGATGAGACCTTCCAAAGAGCCGTAAAACTGGTAGACCAGGTGCTGGAAAAGTTTAAGGCCCTGAACAGCCGTCAGGGACAGTACAGTTAATAAGTGCAGTATGAACCATCTTGTTTTATACCCCCTGGCATGATAAAATAAAAAAGGCGTCCGCGGTTGGACGGCGTTTCAGGCAAGGGGGTTTTGACATGATAGACAATAATAAGACCATATTATTCGAGCAGACACCGGTACCAAAAGCAGTGATGCAGCTGGCGGTGCCCACGATCCTCAGTTCGCTGGTCATGGTGATCTATAATCTGGCAGATACATATTTTGTAGGTATGATGAATAACCCGGTGCAGAACGCGGCTGTTACGCTGGCTGCACCGGTTTTGCTGGCTTTTAATGCGGTGAACAACCTGTTTGGAGTGGGAAGTTCCAGTATGATGAGCAGGGCGCTGGGCAGGAAGGATTATGAGGCGGTCCGAAGAAGTTCGGCCTTTGGGTTTTACTGCGCCCTGTTCAGCGGCATTCTGTTTTCCCTTCTGTGCACCGTATTCCTCCATCCCCTGCTGGTGCTTTTGGGGGCGGACGCCAACACCATGGAAGCCACTTTGGGATACCTGAAGTGGACTGTTCTTTTCGGGGCAGCCCCTGCCATTCTCAACGTGGTCATGGCCTACATGGTACGCTCTGAGGGATCGGCCCTCCACGCCAGCATTGGAACCATGAGCGGCTGCTTTCTCAACATTATCCTGGACCCTGTTTTTATCCTTCCATGGGGACTGGACATGGGGGCGGCAGGAGCAGGACTGGCCACCTTTTTGTCTAACTGCGTTGCCTGCATTTACTTTTTTGTACTATTGTATGTCAGGCGAAAGAATACCTTTGTGTGTATCCTGCCTAAGAAATTTTCCATGCAAAAGGCCGTTGTGCTGGGCGTGTGCGGCGTGGGCATCCCCGCCGCCATCCAGAACCTTCTCAACGTGACCGGGATGACCATACTGAACAATTTTACTTCATCTTACGGTGCACAGGCAGTGGCGGCCATGGGCATTTCCCAGAAGATCAATATGGTGCCCATGCAGGTGGCCATGGGATTCTCCCAGGGAATCATGCCCCTGATCAGCTACAGCTATGCCAGCGGGAACCATAAGCGCATGAAGGAGACCGTGATCTTTGCCGTCAGGACCCTGCTTCCCTTCCTGATCGTGGTATCTCTGGGATATTATTTTGGCGCAGGCACCCTGATACGGTCCTTTATGAACAATGAGAGCATTATTGCGTACGGCACACGGTTTTTGCGGGGCTTTTGTCTGGGACTGTCCTTTCTGTGCATGGATTTCCTTGCCGTGGGCGTGTTCCAGGCCGTGGGCATGGGGCGGGCCGCCCTCAGCTTTGCCATCCTGCGAAAGATCGTATTAGAGATACCGGCCCTCTATGTGCTGAACCGGCTGTTTCCCCTGTACGGCCTTGCCTATGCGCAGTTTACAGCGGAATTTGTACTGGCTATTGCTGCCGTATTCATGCTGTGCCGCATTTTCAGGAAAATGCAGAGGGATGACCGGACCGCATCTGAGGGAGCGTCTGGACAAACCTGACGGAATTTGTTATAGTTAGAAAAGAAAAAAGGCCGGCCTTATCCGGCCGTTGATAAAAGGAGAATAGTAAGATGGCAAATCCAGTAGTTACCATTACCATGGACAATGGGGATGTGATGAAGGCTGAGTTATATCCGCAGATCGCACCCAATACAGTTAACAACTTCATCAGCCTTGTAAACAAGGGCTTTTATGACGGGAAGATCTTCCACCGTGTAATCAGCGGATTCATGATCCAGGGCGGATGCCCCAACGGAAACGGTATGGGCGGTCCAGGCTACTCTATCAAGGGAGAGTTTTCGCAGAATGGTTTTAAGAATGATTTAAAGCACACGGCAGGCGTTCTTTCCATGGCCAGATCCATGATGCCGGACTCTGCCGGCTCCCAGTTCTTTATCATGCATGCCACTTCCCCGCATCTGGACGGTGCCTATGCCGGATTTGGAAAGGTGACAGAGGGTATGGATGTTGTGAACAAGATCGCGGATGTGCAGACGGATTATAATGACCGTCCCATGAAGGAGCAGAAGATCAAGTCCATGACAGTGGAAACCTTTGGGGAGACATATCCGGAACCGGAGACAGTGTAAGCAACAGTAAAAGGCAGGCCGTGTATGGTAATCGAATATAGGATCCAACTGGATGGAGTATCCCATCCGGTGATTATATCTGATGAGCCTGAGGCCCTTCTGGCAGCGCAAGCAGCCGGGAGGGCCATTATTGGCGTTCAGGGAGATGAAAATAAATGGTATTTAAAGGGCGTTTCCTATGTTATTCCCGGGTTTGAGGATGCCAGCCGGGAACTGGCACAGCTGGTGCTGCGCCGGCATCTGGGGTTGCCCTGGCTCATTGCCTCCACAGGAAGGCTGGTCATACGGGAGTTTGTGGAGGAGGATGCGGATCATATACCTGAGGAGGAGTACGGTGCCCAGGAGGGCGTGTTCCGTTCCCGGGAGCTTCTGGCCCTATACATAGACAGGCAGTATGGATTTTACGAATACGGGACCTGGGCCCTGACGGAGAAAGAGACGGATGTGCTGGTGGGAATGGCCGGGGTCTCCAATCCCAGGCTTCCGGAGGAGATGGAGGAGCTTTTATACCAAAACGATCCGGACCGGACCGTGTCGTGGCTGGAGCTGGGATATCACATTTTCCGGCCGTACAGGCGCCGGGGGTATGGGGCCGAGGCTGTTTCCGCCATCATGGACTATGCCCATGAGGTGCTGGATGTCAGGCTGTGCGCCCTGATTGATGAAAAAAACCAGGCGAGCCGCGCGATGGCGGAACGCCTGGGAATGGAATGTATCAGAGAAACCCGCATTCTGCCCCCAATCAGGGAAGCAGATAACCGATCACCAACCGGGGATGCAGGTACCCAACCACCGGTCAGGGAAACAGGTACCCGACCATCACAAGGGCAGCTTCTTTATGCGGAGCGCTGGATATCACCGCCAGATAGGGAGGATCCATAAGGATCCCGGTCTCCTGGGCAAAGGCGGTATCCTCCAGGGAAATGGCAAAGGGCTGTAAGCTGCCCTGTTCATCATTGGCACGGTATATATGGTCCTTCACCTTGTGGTAAAGTTCGGGAGGCAGATACTCCTCCAGGTTCTGATACGCATTGATGGAGGCATAGTGGTCAATGGAGGCCTGGTCCCCTATGACCACATCCAGTGACCTGCTGGCCACCAGTGCGGATATCTTGGCAAGAGTTGCATAATCGTACTGGGACATGCTGTCTTCACTAAAGCTTGCAGACAGGCCTTCGTTGAATTCGATCAGGTCCTTGCTGCCGCATCCAAGGGCCTCCTTAAGCCCTGCCTCCAGACCGGCGGTGGAGCTGGTGGTTCCCGCCCTATCATTGATGACGGCTATGGACAGCCGGGTGGTAAAAGTCTGGCGGTAGATCATGGTGCCCACGGTCCACAGGGCGCCGGCTGCCAGTATCAGGGCCAGGATGTGGAATTTATAATATTCCCATACATACCATGCCCTGTCCTTCCAGGACATGTTCTTTAACTTTTGTTTCTCAGCCTCAGCTTCTTTTCTTACGGACATAGAAATGCTGTTCCTTCCATTTTATGTATTGTTCATATGGTATTTCCTGTTAGTATACCATAGAATGGGAAAAGGGGCACATTAAAAATTTATGAAAATGATTGATATATGGCGCAGGGGGGTAGGGCATGTTATAACTCTTTGCATTTTCTGTTTAATATGATAGAATAGTTCTGAAGTGTGTTTGAAAATCTATTTACAGAAAGAAGAGGACGGTATATGTTGCAAGGTTTATTCAATTATGACAATCCGGTGTGGAGGTTCATAGGCAAGCTGGGAGATCTGATCCTCCTCAACATCCTGTGGATCATTTGCTCCATCCCTGTGTTCACCATTGGCGCTTCCACCACGGCCGTATATTATGTAACCCTGAAACTGGCAAGGGATGAGGATGATTCCACCATCCGTTCCTTTTTCCGGTCCTTTAAGAATAATTTTAAGCAGGCAACTGCCATCTGGCTCATCCTGCTGGCGGCAGGACTGGTGCTGTCGGTGGACTTCTGGTTTTTTATCAGCGGACAGATGGCCCTTGGAGGTATGTTAAAGACAGTTCTCACCGCTGTGTCAGGGGGAATGCTTTTAATCTACATGTTTATCCTCACCTACGTATTCCCACTGCAGGCCAGGTTCTATAACCCGGTAAAGCGGACCATCATGAACGCGTTCTTTATGTCGGTGCGGCATCTGCTGCAGACCATTGGCATCCTTGTCATTGATGCGGGCATGGTGGCCGCCTCCTATTTCAGCCTGTTTTACCTGCCCCAGGCTTCCATGCTCCTGATGCTTTTTGGAATGCCGCTGATTGCGTTTGTCAATTCTTACTTTTTTACCATGATCTTTAAGAAGTACATTCCCAAGGAAGATGAGGACAAGGTACATTCTGATTCCACGCCCATGCTGGGTGAGGAGGATGAGGCCATGAAAAAGGCAATTGAAAATTTAAAGAGCAGATAATCTCCGGCCGGCAGAAAAAAATCTGCCGGTTTTTTCATTTTTAACTTGAAAAAAACCTGAAAGTATTGTATACAATATAATGTATTATAAAAACAGAAATACAAACAATTTGTAACAGTTCAGAACAGAGGGAAAATGAATGTCCTGAACAGTGTCAGCAATTTACATATAGAGGAGCGCAGGTATGATTACACATTTACGCTTAAAAGCATATGGAAAGATCAATTTGGCCCTGGATGTGCTGGGCAGGCGCCAGGACGGATACCACGAAGTGCGGATGATCATGCAGACCGTTGGGCTTCATGACCGCATTGACCTGTACCGGACCAGCGAGCCGGGCATACGGATTGAGACCAACCTGTTCTATTTGCCTACCAATGAGCAGAATCTGGCTTACAGGGCTGCAAAGCTTCTGATGGATGAGTTCCATATCAGGCAGGGGGTTGCCATTCATCTGCGCAAGTTCATTCCCGTGTCCGCGGGCATGGCAGGCGGAAGCACGGACGCTGCCTCGGTGCTGTTTGGCGTGAACAAGATGTTCGGGCTTGGCCTTACCACCAGGGATCTGATGGAGAGAGGCGTGACGCTGGGGGCTGACATCCCGTACTGCCTGATGCGGGGAACCGCTCTTTCCGAGGGGATCGGTGAAAAGCTCTCCGAGCTGCCTCCCATGCCACAGTGCCAGGTGCTCATAGCAAAACCGGGTATCAGCGTTTCCACCAAGACCGTGTACGAGAGACTGGATGCCATGGAGCTGGCCCCGGAAGACCACCCGGATATAGACGGAATGGTGGATGCGATCCGCCGCCGGGACCTGATGGAGGTGGCCGGTAAATTCGGCAATGTGTTGGAACTGGTAACCGGGGAAACGTATCCGGTGATTGCAAAGATCGAACAGGTGATGCGGGATTACGGGGCGGTAAACGCCATGATGAGCGGCAGCGGTCCCACCGTATTCGGGCTTTTTACCAATCCAAGAGCGGCCCAGTCAGCTTATGAGGCGCTTCGGTTTGGGCAGGCTTCAGAGCTTGCAAGGCAGGTCTACCTGACTAACTTTTTTAATGTGAGAAGAAATCAGTAATAGAGTATATCAGTCATGGCAAATCATGGAGGAAAGGGGTTTGATACAATGGAAAATAATTTTAAGGTTAACATGAACGAGTACCTGCCGCTGAGGGATGTTGTATTTAATACATTAAGGCAGGCTATATTAAAGGGGGAGCTGGCTCCGGGAGAGCGTCTCATGGAGATCCAGCTGGCGGAAAAGCTGGGGGTCAGCCGAACACCCATCAGGGAGGCCATCCGCAAACTGGAGCTGGAAGGCCTGGTGCTGATGATACCCAGAAAGGGCGCCGAGGTTGCCAAGATATCTGAGCGGAGCCTGAGGGATGTGCTGGAGGTGCGCCGTTCCCTGGAGGAACTGGCCATAGAACTGGCCTGTCAGAGGATGTCCGAGGAAGATATGGATGAGCTGGAGCGGGTCCAGGGAAGCTTCAGGAATGCCATTGCCAGGGGAGAGGCAATGGCTATTGCGGAGACAGATGAGCATTATCATGATGTGATCTACCAGGGGACAGGCAACGACAAGCTGGTTCAGATGCTTAACAATCTTCGGGAACAGATGTACAGATACCGCCTGGAGTACATAAAGGATGAGGATAAGCGCCAGGTCCTTCTGGTGGAGCATGAGCACATTCTGAAGGCCCTGAGAAACCGCAATATCGCGGAGGCCAAGAACGCGGCCAGGGAGCATATTGATAACCAGGAGATCACGGTTTCCCGCAATATCAAGGAGCAGGAAATGGACAGCGCGGCTGTAGGCCGGGGGAGAAGGTAATGGAGGAAGATTTGGACAGGAAAGAAGCATTAAAAGAAGGAACCTTTAAGGAGCGTTATCTGGCAGGGGAGATCCCCTTTGAGGAGATAGACCGGTATATCAGCCGCTGGAACAACAGTGATGATCCCCGCACCCTGGCCCAGTACCTGGGCCTGAATGCAGAGGAAGAGGATGTGTGGATCGATGTGAGCGATGAGGCGCTTCAGGAATTGCTGGACGGACAGAAGGCGCTTTAATATATTTTATTTGGGAATACTTATTGCAGCAGGTCCAGGAAACGGAACCTGACCCGGACCTCCGTTTTTTTACCGTCCTTGTCTTTTTGTGCCAGCAGGGAACGATAGTCATCCTCATCCAGGAGACAGGCCAGGGTCTGTTTGGAGGAATCAGGCACAACCGCGCGGATGGAATCCGTATAACAGAGGGAAGGATAGAGGACACACCACCAGTTGTGTCCTTTTCCGCTGCCTATGGTGATCCTCACAGCGTCATAAGTGCCGCAGGGAAATACCATGTCGCCGTATGCCTTGGTGGGAAAATAGTCCTGTGTGACTTCCAGTGTCACCGGATGGTCGCTGCCCTGGTCCGAAAGCCATTCCTCGGACATGGTTTCGATGCTGGTCTTATTGTTTTCCAACCAGGTTATGAGTTCCTCTTTGCCGGAGCTGTCCGGTACCTGGCTGTGGACATAGTCCAGGACCAGTCCTTTAAGACCCAGCTTAAGAGCCTGATCCTGGGCGCTGTCGCTTTCCGCCAATATATGGAAACGAAGGATTTCCGGGGCGATGCGGGAAGCCAGGGCCTCCTCCCCGGTGGTGCGGCCGGCCAGTGTGATGAGAAATGCGGTTAAAAAACAAAGTGCGGATATGCACAGGCTGATTTTGTATTTCATAATATGTTAAAACCTCCTAAAATCAAAGTTTTTTGATAAATTGGCCCTACTTGCCAAATTAATTTCTGTTTGTAATTATTGCCACATATGATATACTATAATCATGAACCAAGCGCATTTTTTGCGGACTAAAAGGAGACTGACATGAGCAAACTAACAGCTGCAGTTATATTTGGCGGACAGTCATCAGAGCACATTGTGTCCTGTATGTCGGCTGCCAATGTTATAGAGCACATAGACAGAACACGTTACAATGTATTGCTGGTAGGCATCACAGAAGAAGGACATTGGATCAAGGCGGACTCACTGGATGATGTGAAGACTGGTGCCTGGAGAGGAGGTACTGTGACAGCCCTGCTTTCGCCGGATGCTACCAGGAAGTGCATGATCCTGATGGATGGAGATAAGATAGAAGAGGTGAAGCTGGATGTCGTGTTCCCCGTCCTTCACGGGCTGTATGGCGAGGACGGCACCATCCAGGGACTTCTGGAACTGGCCCGGATTCCCTACGTGGGCTGCGGTGTTCTGGCTTCGGCAGTATCCATGGATAAACTGTATACAAAAATCATTGTGTCGGACCTGGGAATACGCCAGGCGGAATACGAGGCGGTGTACAGGGAAGAACTGTCTGCCATGGACCAGGTGGCGGAACGGATTGAAAAGCACTTTCCCTATCCCGTGTTCATCAAGCCTTCCAATGCAGGCTCTTCCAGGGGCATCAGCAAGGCTGACAACAGGCGGGAGCTGATGGACGGACTTACAGAGGCGGCCCGCCATGACAGGAAGATACTGGTGGAAGAGACCATTGTGGGACGGGAGATTGAATGCGCTGTGTTCGGAGGAGGCGCCAGTGCGGTGGAAGCCTCAGGCGTGGGAGAGATCCTGGCAGCCGCAGAGTTTTATGACTTTGATGCCAAGTATTTTAACGAGGACTCACGTACCGTGACAGATCCTGAACTCCCGGACGGGGCCGCCCAGCGTGTGCGCAGAGCTGCCATGGATATATTCCGGGCAGTGGACGGATACGGTCTGGCCCGCGTGGATTTCTTTGTAAAGGACGATGGCGAGGTGGTCTTTAACGAGATCAATACCATGCCCGGATTTACAGCCATCAGCATGTACCCCATGCTGTGGGAGGCCAGGGGGATCAGCAAGGACCAGTTGGTGGAAAAGCTGTTGTCCCATGGCATGGAACGCTATGCATAATGGAAACTTTGACGATACTAAGCTCATAAGGACCTCGCTGGGCAGGCGAAATGCGTTTGCACGTAAACGGCTGTAAGACAGGCACAGGTGACGGGCGAGGAAAAGAGGAAGAACTATGACGAAAGATGTGCTGATCACTATCAGCGGTATCCAGATGATGGACGAAGAGGACTCAGACGTCGAGATGATAGTAAGGGGTGATTACTATCAGAAGAATGGAAAGCACTACATCCTCTATGATGAAGTGATGGAAGGCTTTGAGGGCAAGGTGAAGAACGTGATCAAGATATCCCCGGTGGGGATGGATATCATCAAAAAGGGAATCGCCAACACCCATATGCAGTTTGAGAAGAACAAGAAAAACCTGTCCTGCTATACTACCCCCCTGGGGGATATGGTGGTGGGGATCCAGGCAAACAAGATAAAGATCAAGGAACAGCCTGACAGCCTGAAGGTGGATATTGACTACTCCCTGGACATCAACTACGAGCATCTGTCGGACTGCAGCATACGGCTGGATGTCCAGTCATGTGCCGGTTCCTACACACAGATGTCCGCTAATTAAAGTATATGGGCTGATGATGCGGGAATGTGCAGGAATGGTAAGCAGCGGTATGAAGGCAAATGGTATAAAGGCAAATAAAAAAGAAGCGGTTTGGCCGCTTCTTTTTGTTTACTTGTTCTTCCTGAATCTGGCAAAGAACCCCTTCTTCTTGGGAGGAGTCGGGATCGCGCCCCCGCGCACGCTTTTGATCTGGGTGATGTAAATACCGCTGATCACAACCTTGGCCTCTGTCTTGATGGGCAGGGATTCAAACACCCGTCCGTCCGCGATGAGAGTCATGACCTTAGGACCGATCTTAGCCTTGACCACCGGTACCTTTGCCCAACGCATGTACTTTGGCGTCTGGTCAGTCACTGCCTTTGGTAGTCCGGCCTGGGTAATCTTCATCTTCTTCTTGTCAATCACCAGGATGGATACGGTCTGGGCAGCCGCGTCTATGAGCTGCTGCTGCTCCAGCTGACGCTTCTGCAGCCTGTTCCCCAGAAAATAGAGAACAACCAGAACGACCACTGCAATGGCTAAGATTACAAGCAGTACGTGCATAATGGTATCTGCCATAAAGGTATACCTCCAAACTGTAAATATATTGTCATTCCCCCCGTTGGAGCCTGCTTGAAACATCATTGCACCTGTCTGGCTGCTCCTCTTCTCATATCGGATCAGCAGTCTCCGCCCTTGCAAGCGGAGCAGTCAGACAGGCACAAATATTTTTCTGGCATGCTCTGGTACACCTGTTAATTATTCCACAACCCCAGGGGACATTCTTTAATAGTATATCATTTTCACCGGCAAAAAGCAAGTAAAAAATGCTTGACACCTTGACAGGGCTGTGTTATTATGGAGTGTGCACTATTGTGGTGAGGTGGGCTTTTTGCGCCCTTTGGTAAGATGCCCTCCGCCCAATCACAGAGAACGACAGTGATATTTTGTTTTGTTCGGCGCAATGTTACTGCCTCCCGGAGGGATCATCCCCCGCGGCAGCACTGGATTTCAGTGAAGATTGTATCAATAACAAACGGAATAAAAATATTACGAACCAAATTAGAAAACAGGGGTGAAACGTCAATGGAGAAAAGCAGAATACGTCCGGTACCGGCCGGGAAAAGCGTAAGAATGAGCTACTCAAGACAGAAAGAAGTGCTTGAGATGCCAAACCTGATTGAGATTCAAAAAGACTCCTACCAGTGGTTCTTAGCCGAAGGACTCAGGGAAGCTTTTGATGATATCTCTCCGATAGCAGACTTCGCAGGACATTTAAGTCTGGAATTCGTTGACTTTACATTGTGTAAGGATGATATTAAATATACCATCGAAGAGTGTAAAGAACGGGATGCAACTTACGCCGCACCACTAAAGGTAAAGGTAAGACTGTACAATAAAGATAAAGATGAAATGAACGAACACGAGATATTCATGGGCGACCTGCCTTTGATGACAGATACCGGTTCCTTTGTGATCAACGGTGCTGAGCGTGTTATCGTCAGCCAGCTGGTACGTTCCCCTGGTATCTACTACGGTATTGGCCATGATAAGGTAGGTAAGGAACTGTATACCTGTACTGTCATCCCCAACCGTGGTGCATGGCTGGAATATGAGACAGATTCCAATGACGTGTTCTATGTACGTGTAGACAGAACCCGTAAGGTACCAGTGACTGTTCTGATCCGTGCCCTGGGATTCGGTACCAATGCGGAGATTCTGGAGCTCTTTGGTGAAGAGCCTAAGTTATTAGCCAGCTTTGGAAAGGATACATCCGATAATTACCAGGATGGTCTGCTGGAATTATACAAGAAGATTCGTCCCGGTGAGCCATTATCTGTTGACAGTGCGGAAAGTTTGCTTAACAGTATGTTCTTTGATCCCAGAAGATATGATCTGGCCAAAGTGGGAAGATATAAATTTAATAAGAAGCTTTCCTTCAAGTACCGTCTGAACGGACAGGTGCTTGCAGAGGATGTGGTGGATACTTCCACAGGTGAGATCCTGGCAGAGGCCGGAACTAAGCTTAACAAGGATTTTGCCATGCAGATCCAGAATGCCGCTGTTCCTTATGTCTGGGTTGACGGACCTGACAGGAAGCAGAAGGTTTTATCCAACATGATGGTGGAACTCTCCTCCTATGTGCCCTTTGATCCTGAAGAGGTGGGGGTCACGGAATTAGTATACTACCCTGCACTTTCTTCTATTCTGGAAGAAGCTGGCACCGATCCCCAGGAGCTGAAAGAAGCGATCCGCAGGAATATCCATGACCTGATCCCAAAGCATATCACAAAGGAAGATATTCTTGCTTCCATTAACTATAATATGCACCTTGAGCAGCAAGTGGGAAACGCAGATGATATCGACCATTTGGGCAACCGGCGGATCCGCGCCGTGGGCGAACTGCTTCAGAACCAGTACCGCATCGGTCTGTCCCGTATGGAGCGTGTGGTAAGGGAACGTATGACAACCCAGGACATGGACGGTATTACGCCCCAGTCCCTGATCAATATCAAACCCGTGACCGCGGCGGTTAAGGAGTTCTTCGGAAGTTCCCAGCTGTCCCAGTTCATGGATCAGAATAACCCTCTGGCCGAGCTGACCCATAAGCGCCGTCTCTCCGCCCTGGGCCCTGGCGGTCTGTCAAGGGACCGTGCCGGATTTGAGGTGCGAGATGTACACTACACCCATTACGGACGTATGTGCCCCATTGAGACGCCTGAGGGTCCCAACATTGGTCTGATCAACTCACTGGCAACCTATGCAAGGGTGAACCAGTACGGCTTTATCGAAGCGCCTTACCGTGTGGTGGATAAGAGCACGGATCCGAATAACCCCAGGGTTACGGACGAGGTGGTGTACCTGACAGCTGACGAGGAGGATAACTTCGTGGTTGCCCAGGCGAATGAGGCACTGGATGACGAGGGGCATTTTATTCATAATAATGTATCCGGACGTTTCCGTACAGAGACATCCGAGTTCCAGAAAAAGTCCATTGACCTGATGGACGTTTCTCCGAAAATGGTATTCTCCGTGGCTACGGCCATGATTCCTTTCCTGGAGAACGATGATGCTAACCGCGCCCTGATGGGATCCAACATGCAGCGTCAGGCAGTGCCCCTTCTGACCACGGAAGCGCCTGCAGTAGGAACCGGTATTGAGGCAAAGGCAGCTGTTGACTCCGGCGTTTGCGTGGTTGCAAAGAATGCCGGTGTGGTTGAACGTTCCGCATCCAACGAGATCATCATCAAGAGGGATAAGGACGGCAACCGTGATGTATACCATCTGACCAAGTTTAAGAGAAGCAACCAGAGCAACTGCTACAACCAGAAGCCGATCGTTTATAAGAACGACCACGTGGAGGTTGGGGAGGTAATTGCCGATGGCCCATCCACATCCAACGGCGAGATCGCCCTTGGCAAGAACCCGCTGATCGGATTCATGACCTGGGAAGGATACAACTACGAGGATGCGGTTCTTCTCTCTGAGCGTTTGGTCCAGGAAGACGTATATACATCGGTCCACATTGAGGAGTACGAGGCAGAGGCCCGTGACACCAAGCTGGGACCGGAAGAGATCACACGTGATGTTCCCGGCGTGGGCGAGGATGCGTTAAAGGATCTGGATGAGCGCGGTATTATCCGTATCGGCGCTGAGGTGCGCGCAGGAGATATCCTGGTAGGTAAGGTTACTCCCAAGGGAGAGACGGAACTGACCGCTGAGGAAAGGCTGCTTCGTGCCATCTTCGGTGAGAAGGCAAGGGAAGTAAGGGATACTTCCTTAAAGGTGCCCCATGGTGCCTACGGCATCATTGTGGACGCAAAGGTGTTTACAAGGGAGAACGGAGACGAGCTTTCCCCTGGCGTGAACGAAACCGTGAGAATCTATATTGCCCAGAAGCGTAAGATTTCCGTTGGTGATAAGATGGCCGGACGTCACGGCAACAAGGGTGTTGTTTCCCGCGTGCTTCCTGTGGAAGATATGCCATTCCTGCCCAATGGCCGTCCTCTGGACATTGTGCTGAATCCTCTTGGCGTGCCTTCACGTATGAACATCGGACAGGTGCTGGAGATCCACTTAAGCCTTGCTGCCAAGGCATTGGGCTTTAACGTGTCCACGCCTATCTTTGACGGAGCAAACGAGAATGATATTCAGGATACCCTGGAGCTTTCCAGCGATTATGTAAATATGACATGGGAAGACTTTGAGGCAAAATATAAAGACCTTATTAAACCCGAGGTTATGGACTACCTTGGCTCCCATCTGGAGCACCGCGAACTGTGGAAGGGTGTCCCCATCAGCCGGGATGGTAAAGTGCGCCTGCGCGATGGACGTACCGGCGAGTTCTTTGACGGAGCCGTTACCATCGGACACATGCATTATCTGAAACTGCACCATCTGGTTGATGATAAGATTCATGCCCGTTCAACCGGCCCATACTCCCTGGTAACACAGCAGCCACTGGGCGGCAAAGCACAGTTCGGCGGACAGCGTTTCGGAGAGATGGAGGTTTGGGCTCTGGAGGCATATGGCGCTTCCTACACCCTGCAGGAGATCATGACTGTGAAGTCGGATGACGTGGTAGGCCGTGTGAAGACCTATGAAGCCATTATTAAGGGCGAGAACATCCCTGAACCGGGCGTGCCTGAGTCCTTTAAGGTTCTCCTTAAGGAAATGCAGTCCCTTGGACTGGATGTTCAGGTTCTGCGCGATGACGGCACGGAAGTTGAGATGGCCGAGAATATCGATTACGGCGATACAGAGCTTCGCGCCATGCTGGAAGGCGACCGCCGTTTTGCACCTTCAGAGGAGCCTTATGCTGAATTGGGCTACCAGGAACAGGAGTTCAAGAACAACGAACTGGTGACTGTGGACGAAGAAGAGGCAGCCGATGATTATATCGAGGAGGCAGATGATGAGGAGATCTTCCTGGATGATTCTGCTGACGATGAAGACGAAGAATAGAAGGGAGTAAATGCTCATGCCAGAAACTAATGAAACTTATCATCCAATGACATTTGATGCCATTAAGATTGGTCTGGCCTCCCCTGATAAGATCCTGGAGTGGTCCCACGGCGAGGTCAAAAAGCCGGAGACCATTAACTACAGAACGTTAAAGCCGGAGAAAGACGGCCTGTTCTGTGAGAGGATCTTCGGGCCTAGTAAGGACTGGGAGTGTCATTGTGGTAAATACAAGAAGATTCGTTATAAAGGTGTTATCTGCGACCGATGCGGCGTGGAAGTGACAAAGGCAAGTGTCCGTAGAGAGCGCATGGGCCACATCAAGCTGGCCGCTCCCGTATCCCATATCTGGTATTTTAAGGGAATTCCCAGCCGTATGGGCCTGATCCTGGACATCTCCCCCAGAACACTGGAGAAAGTGCTGTATTTTGCCTCCTATATTGTATTGGATGCCGGTTCCACCAGCCTGCAGTATAAGCAGGTACTGTCTGAGAAGGAGTACCGGGAAGAGGTGGAGAAGTACGGCGGCACCGGCGGTTTCCGTGTGGGAATGGGCGCTGAGGCCGTGCAGGAGCTGTTAAGGAGCATTAACCTGGAAAAGGATTCTCTGGACCTGCGCAAGGCCCTGGCGGATTCCACGGGCCAGAAGCGTGCAAGGATCATCAAGAGGCTGGAAGTGGTGGAGGCATTCTTAAACTCCGGCAACCGTCCCGAGTGGATGATCATGGATGTGATCCCTGTGATCCCGCCTGATATCCGTCCCATGGTACAGCTGGACGGCGGACGTTTTGCCACCTCTGACCTTAACGACTTATACAGAAGGATCATCAACAGGAACAACCGTCTTGCAAGACTGCTGGAACTGGGCGCTCCGGATATCATTGTCCGCAACGAGAAGCGTATGCTCCAGGAGGCTGTGGATGCCCTGATCGACAACGGCCGCCGCGGCAGACCTGTTACAGGCCCGGGCAACCGTGCACTCAAGTCCCTTTCCGATATGTTAAAGGGTAAGCAGGGACGTTTCCGCCAGAATCTTCTGGGCAAGCGTGTTGACTACTCCGGACGTTCTGTTATCGTAGTAGGACCTGAACTGAAGATCTACCAGTGCGGTCTTCCCAAGGAGATGGCTATCGAGCTGTTTAAGCCCTTTGTTATGAAGGAGCTGGTTTCCAACGGAACCGCCCACAATATAAAGAACGCCAAGAAGATGGTGGAGAGACTGCAGTCAGAAGTATGGGATGTGCTGGAGGATGTTATCAAAGAGCACCCTGTTATGCTGAACCGTGCCCCTACGCTCCATAGACTGGGAATCCAGGCATTTGAGCCGATTCTGGTAGAGGGCAAGGCGATCAAGCTTCATCCTCTTGTGTGTACTGCGTTTAACGCCGACTTTGACGGCGACCAGATGGCTGTCCATCTGCCGTTGTCCGTAGAGGCACAGGCAGAATGCCGCTTCCTGCTCTTAAGCCCTAACAACCTGTTAAAGCCTTCAGACGGCGGCCCTGTTGCCGTTCCTTCACAGGATATGGTACTCGGTATCTACTATCTGACCCAGGAGCGTCCCGGCGCAAAGGGTGAGGGCATGGTTTTCAAGAGCGTCAATGAGGCGATCCTGGCTTATGAGAACCAGGAGGCAACCCTGCATTCACGCGTCAAGGTAAGGGTCAACAAGACCATGGCGGACGGTACTGTGAAAACCGGTGTGATTGAATCCACCATCGGACGTTTTATTTTCAATGAAATCATTCCTCAGGATCTGGGCTTTGTGGACAGAAGCATCCCGGAGAATGAGTTAAAGCTGGAAGTAGACTTCCATGTGGCCAAGAAGCAGTTGAAGCAGATTCTTGAAAAGGTTATCAATGTCCATGGCGCTACCCAGACAGCCGTGACACTGGACGATATCAAGGCTATCGGTTACAAGTATTCCACCAGGGCAGCCATGACGGTTTCCATTTCCGATATGACCGTGCCTGAGAGCAAGCCGAGGCTGATCGAGGAAGCGCAGGCAACCGTTGACCGTATTGCCAAGAACTACCGCCGCGGACTGATCACCGAGGAGGAGCGCTATAAAGAGGTAATTGAGACCTGGAAGACCACCGATGATCAGCTGACCCATGACCTGCTGACCGGGCTGGATAAGTACAACAACATCTACATGATGGCTGACTCCGGCGCCCGTGGTTCTGATAAGCAGATCAAACAGCTGGCAGGTATGCGTGGACTGATGGCGGATACAACGGGACACACCATCGAGCTTCCTATCAAGTCCAATTTCCGTGAAGGTCTGGACGTACTGGAGTACTTCATCTCCGCCCATGGAGCGCGTAAAGGTCTGTCCGATACGGCTCTGCGTACGGCTGACTCCGGTTACCTGACAAGGCGTCTGGTAGATGTTTCTCAGGATCTGATCATCCGTGAAGTGGACTGCTGTGAGGGCAGGGATATCCCGTTTATGGAGATCAAGGCTTTCATGGACGGCAACGAGATGATCGAGGACTTGGAAGAGAGGATCACAGGACGTTATATTGCTGAGACCATTACGGATCCTGACACAGGAGAGGTTGTGGTCAAGGCTAACCATATGTGTACACCAAAGCGTGCGGCAGCTGTTATGAAGGTGCTGAACAAGACCGGCCGAAAGACAATCAAGATCCGTACAGTCTTAAGCTGTAAGTCCCACGTGGGTGTGTGCGCCAAGTGTTACGGCGCCAACATGGCTACCGGCCAGCCTGTACAGGTGGGCGAGGCAGTCGGAATCATTGCGGCACAGTCCATCGGTGAGCCTGGTACGCAGCTGACCATGCGTACGTTCCATACGGGCGGCGTGGCCGGCGGCGATATCACACAGGGTCTTCCCCGTGTGGAGGAGCTTTTTGAGGCCCGTAAGCCAAAGGGTCTTGCCATCATCACTGAGTTTGGCGGCGTGGTACAGATCAAGGATACCAAGAAGAAGAGGGAGATTACTGTAACGGACAACGAGACAGGAAATTCCAAAACCTATCTGATCCCTTACGGCTCCAGGATCAAGGTGCTGGACGGCCAGGTGCTGGAAGCAGGCGATGAGCTGACGGAAGGCAGTATCAATCCACACGATATCCTGAAGATCAAGGGCGTGCGTGCGGTTCAGGATTATATGCTTCAGGAAGTACAGCGCGTTTACCGTCTCCAGGGCGTGGAGATCAATGATAAGCATATTGAGATGATCGTTCATCAGATGTTAAAGAAGATCAAGATCGAGGAGAGCGGCGACAGCGATGTTCTGCCCGGCGTATCCATGGATGTGCTTGATTATAACGAGATGAACGAAGCATTGATCGCCGATGGCAAGAAACCGGCGGACGGAAGACAGGTAATGCTTGGTATCACCAAGGCATCCCTGGCAACAGATTCCTTCCTTTCAGCAGCATCCTTCCAGGAGACTACCAAGGTTCTGACCGAGGCGGCCATCAACGGAAAGGTGGATCATCTGATCGGATTAAAGGAAAATGTTATCATCGGCAAGCCGATCCCGGCAGGTACGGGCATGAAGCGTTACCGCAATGTGAAGCTGGACACGGATGAGATGCTTTCCGATGAGATTATGCTTTCCGATGAGGATGAGCTGGTCCTGGCCTCTGAGGATGAGAATGAGATGAATCTCACAGAGGACAATGTGGCGGAAGAAGTCCTGGCATTGGATGATATGGCTGATGTGGATGAGGATGAAGAAGTATAAAAGAAATTCCATCGGCCGGCCGCGTGAGATCCAGCGGCGGATTAAGGTATAAAGGGGCTGTGAATAAGTCCCGTATTATAAAAAAGAAGAACGCATTCAGGTATAGACACCTGGAAGCGTTCTTCTTTTGCTTTCCTCCGGCAGGCTGCCGGTATCTTCAGCGGAAAAGCCCCGGCGTTTCCGGCAAGCTTATGTTCCTCTTTCAATGGATCTGCATTAGTCGCTGTATGGGTGGGCCCGCCAATAGGTGACAGCCATCCGTATAAAGTCTTTGGCAGCATTGTTGATATAGTGGTTCCGGGCGTGGACGGCGGCCAGTTCCCAGCTGGCGTCAGGTCCCAGGGAAAAGTAGGAAACATGGCTGTTGGGCAGGGCGTAATATCTGGGGATGATGGAGCAGCACTGGCTGTTTTCAGTCAGCCGGAGCATGGTTCTCATGCTGGTGGATTCAAAGAGAAGATTTGGTTCAAAACCCGACTTTTTAAAAAGCTGGTCAATGACAACACGCATGGTGGAGGATTTTTTGACCAGGGTGAACAGTTCGTTTTTAAAAAGAGACAGGGATATCTCAGGATATTGGTCCGGTTCTGTTTTCTCCTTGTAAGCCAGGGGGTGGGTTTTGGGGATACACAGGTAAAAGGGCTCATAGAAAATAGTTTCGTACACCAGATGCTTATACTTTCTCTCGAAAATGGTCTGGAAGCTGATATCCATTTCCTTGGAATCCATCATTTTAACCTGTGTATCCACATTTGCTTCAATGGGCTGGAAAATAGTTTCCGGATACTTGGCATGGATGATGGGATAAATAGCTGTAAACATCTGTATCCCTCTCTCTGGTGTCAGCCCAATGGTGATGGTGCCAGTCCATTTTTTTGCCATATCCTGGATCTGGTTGTAGGTCTGCTTTTTTATCTGGAGGATCTGCTGGGAGCGTTCCACGTAGAGTTTCCCGATCTCAGTAAGCTCCCAGTGATTCCTTGTGCGGACAAACAGGGGAGCGCCCAGTTCTGTCTCCAATTTCAGCAGCTGCTGGTTCAGGGCGGATTGGGTCAGATATAACTCGTCTGCGGCTTTTGAGATGCTTTTATGCTTGGCAATGGTTATGATATATTCGATCAGTTTACTTTCTATAACAAAAACCCCCTTCCTCTAAAATTAAAATATGGAAAAATACACAATGAACTTTAGAAAAACTAAAGAGATATTTATTTTAATTAAGTTGCTTTTCAATATACATATTTATATAATAAAAACATACAAAATGCAAGTGTACTAAATAAAAAAAATCATAAATATGTACAAATCAAAAAAGGAGGAAGTATTTTATGAAAAAGAGAAGGTTAATGCGTACTGTGGCAGCGGCGGTTATGGCTGTAAGCATGCTGGGGGGCTGCGGGGGATCAGGAACGCAGAGCACAACGGGGGCAGGCACCACCGCTGCAAAGGCAGAAGAGGGGAACGCGGCGGATACAACGGCCGCAGATACAGCGGCTGCCGCAGATTCAGCGCCTGCTGTAGAAAAGAACTATAACAGCACCTTTGATGTGGCGGGGGCAGGAGATGTCTCTCTGGATGTGATGATCACCTCCCTTGGGGATTCTGACGGGGGACCCTATTTAAGAGGTGTGATGGATGATTATATGGCCATGTATCCAAACGTCAAGCTGACACCGGTGGAGTGTTCCATGAATGATCTGTATACCACACTGATCACTCAGGCCACGGCGGGGACCCTTCCTGATATCTTCACCATGACAGAGGCGTATTCCGCTAATTGTCTGGAGATGGGAATGAGCGTCAGCAATATGGACCAGCTTCTGGGTGAGGAATACTTAAATGGCCTCATGCCTGCGGCTGTTGAAAATGCAACAGTGGACGGCACACTGGTTTATATGCCATGGCAGAATAACATTACGGCCATGGTATACAGAAAAGACCTGTTTGAGGAAAAAGGAATTGAGATACCAAAGACATGGGAGCAGTTCCTTGAGGCAGCCAAGGCTCTGACGGAGGATCTGGACGGGGACGGCAAAACCGACCGGTATGGCTGTGCCTTTGCAGGAACCAGAAATGATTCCGCCGAGTCCAGGTTCCAGACATTTGCCCTGACCTACGGCTGTGACTTTGTTACTGACAATGGGGATGGTACCTTTACATCGGGCTTTGGAACACCGGAGTTTAAAAATGCAATGACATCCTTTGTCAATATGGCTGCAAACCAGGGAGTAACACCTCCGGGACTGATCGAGACCGGTTATTCTGAGGCTTACACAATGATAGCGGCTGACCAGGCTTGTATGTTTTTCAGCGCATCCAATGTATTGGGAGGAATTTACAACGCCAATCCTGAGATGCGGGGTAAGATGGGAAGTTTCCCAATGCCAACAGCTGAAGGAGTTGACCCTGTGACTTCATTTTCCAGCGTGGGTATGACGGTCAGCAGCACCTGCAAGAATCCGGAAGTAGCAGCGGATTTCCTGAAATATATGACAAGCGTTGAAAATAGTGTAACCTGGAACGAAGCCACCTGCCGTCTGCCGGTTGTCAATGACGCATTGACGGCGATCTGTGAAAAGGATGAGGCATATGCCGGTTTTGCGGAAGCCTCTGACAGTGCGGTGATCTATCCTGCATTTGCAGGTCTTGCTGAGCTGAGGGATATATGCGGCGAGTGCTGGCAGACCGTTGTTTCAGAAAATGTGTCCATTGATGATGCGGTTGCTGCCGCTGCAGCCAAGGCGGAAGAGGTTGCAACGTCATACAGCAATTAGGAGGTAAGGGTTTGAAAGGAAAATTGCAAGGGATGAGCCGGAATAAGCTTAAGTCGGCGCTGGTTCCATATGGCTTTATCACACCGGCCACACTGACCATAGTTCTGTTGGTCCTATACCCTATCATGTACGGCATTTACATCAGTTTTTTTGATACCAACCTGGTCAATAAATGGAACTTTGTGGGCTTTAAGTATTATATCCAGGCATTGACAGATTCCTCATTCCTGCACAGCCTGTGGAAGACCCTGGTGTTTACAGTGACCGTGGTTGGAGGCCACTTTGTATTGGGATTTATATTCGCATCCTTCCTCAACATGGATATTAAGATGCGCACCCTTTTGAGGGGGATCCTGATACTGCCCTGGCTGTTCCCGGACGTGGTCATTGCGTACCTGTACAAATGGATCCTGAACACCCAGGGAGGGATCCTCAATGAGCTGCTGATGCATTTTAATATTGTATCTGAACCGGTGGGGTGGCTTACCACTTCGGCAACCGCATTTCCCTGTGTGATCCTGGTGAGCATCTGGAAGGGGTATCCCCTTGTTATGGTGCAGATACTGGCGGGAATCCAGACCATCTCAACGGACATGTATGAGGCGGCCAAAATAGATGGTGCCAATGCATGGCAGCGGTTCTGCTATATAACGGTTCCGGCTTTAAAGCCGATCCTGACCACTATCCTGATCCTGGATACGGTGTGGGTGTTTAAGCAGTTTACCATGATCTGGCTCATGACGTCCGGAGGGCCGGGAAGTTCCACCATGGTGTCGGCCATTGAGATTTACAAAAATGCGTTTTCCTACTTCAAATACGGCTTTGCCTCGGCCCAGTCAGTATATATTCTTGTGATATGTTACCTTATAGGAGTTGTTTTCAGGAGGTTGCTGCGCGATGACTAGAACAAATAAGAACAGACTTGTATTGCTGCTGGGGTACGTGGTCCTTATTACAGGCTGCCTTCTGGTGCTGCTCCCATTGTCATGGATGGTGATTACATCCCTTAAATCCATGACGGATATTACCCTTTCCAGGGGCCTGAAGTTGTTTCCGTCAGGCCCCACCCTGGAAAACTTTGTAAATATATGGAAAGAATATCCCATTGCCACATACATTAAAAACAGTGCCATAGCCGTGGGGGGATCCACCATATTCGGCGTTGTATGCGCGGCTCTGTGCGGATACGGACTGTCCAGATATGAATTTAAGGGCAAGGCCCTGCTGCTCAGCTTTCTGCTGGTCACCCAGATGTTTCCGGCAGTGATGAAGATCATTCCCTATTATAAGATCCTGGTTTCCCTGCACTTAAATAACACCCGCACCGGTCTGCTGATCGTGTACGCTTCCTTCAGCATTCCGTTTTGTACCTGGATGATGTACGGATATTTTAAGAGTATCCCCACCGGACTGGATGAGGCCGCAAGGGTGGATGGAAGCAGTGCGTTCCATACATTTTATAGGATTATCATGCCCATTGCCCTTCCCGGGCTGGTGGCAACGGTCATCTATGCGTTTTTACAGAACTGGAACGAGTATATGTTTGCATCCGTGCTAATGTCGGCTGATGAGAAAAAGACGATCACCTACGCGATCAGCACCATGGCTGACGCGTACAAGATCCAGTGGAACTACCTGATGTGCGCTGCCATGATTTCCAGCGTACCCACATTGGCGGTTTTTACAGTTATGCAGAAATACCTGATCGCCGGTATGACGGCAGGTGCAGTTAAGGAGTGATGGTTAGAGGTGCAGTTATGAAAAATGATACATTTCGCAATCCAATTATCAAGGGAGGATACCCGGATCCGTCTGTGTGCAGGGTAGGGGATGATTATTATATGGTTACGTCCTCCTTCTCCTATTTTCCGGGGCTTCCGGTGTTTAAAAGCAGGGATCTGGTGCACTGGGAGCAGATCGGCAACGCTATATCAAGGCCAAGCCAGCTGGACTACAGAAACTGTGACAGTTCAGAAGGTTTGTGGGCAGCCACCATAAGATACCATAAGGGCATGTTTTATATTGTGAATACCCTGGACGTCCAGGGCAGGACTTACCGGTATAATTTTATCCTTACAAGTAAGGATCCTGCCGGGGAGTGGTCCGATGCGGTGATTATCAAAGGCGCGGACGGGATCGACCCATCCCTGTATTTTGATGAGGAGGGCAGGATCTGGTATTGCGGCAACATGATACCTGAAGATCTAAAATACCCCACCCACAAGATGATCTATCTGTGCGAGCTGGACCGGAATACCTTTCAGTTCATTGGCAGACGCCATATCATATATGATGGAAATGTGGATCACAGCCTGTTCATGGAAGCTCCCCACATTTATCATGTCCAGGGCATGTACTATCTGATGACAGCCTGCGGAGGCACGCAGACAAACCACTGCGTAAATATCTGCCGTAGTAAGAGTTTGTTCGGACCCTATGAGCCGTGTCCCAGAAATCCCATTGTAACCAACCGGGGCCTGCGCCTGATCAATGACCTGGGGGTTGCGGTGACTGGGCATGGGGATCTGGTTCAGACGCAGGAGGGGGAGTGGTATATGCTCCTGCTGGGGATCAGGCCCTATGAGCAGGAAATCGATGATTATGAGCGGTACCAGCCAAGGAAATGGATCCGTACCCCTGACCGCAACAGGAATGCGCAGTTTAATCTGGGGCGGGAGGTGTTTATGGTCCCCATTGCCTGGGACTATGACGGGTGGCCTCTGGTGGACAACCATAATGGGATGGTGAACCTGGAGGAGAGAAGGCCGGGCCTTTCCTACAACCGTCCGCCTCTCCACAGCAGGGTGGACAATTTTGAGGATGAATCCCTGGACATGATCTGGTGCATGAGGCGCCCTGTACAAACTCCGTTTCATGATCTGACCCAGCGGCCCGGATATCTGAGAATGGAACTGCTGCCGGTAAAGCTGGAGGATATGGAAACTCCGGCCATGCTTGTGCGGCGGCAGCAGCATTATAATTTTCAGGCAGCGCTCGCCATGGAGTTTGAACCATTGAGGGACGGTGAGGAGGCTGGGCTGGTCCTGACCCAGAATGAACGTTTTTCTTTCCTCCTGGTAAAGGAAATCCACAGGGGAAAACCCAGGATCAGCTGTTACCGTGTGGTTAACGGAACCAGGGAGCTGATCGGATGCTCCGAGATTGGTTCAGGCAGAGTCTATCTGTTTGTAGAAGGCAGCGAAGGGCGCTATGATTTTTACTGCGGTTCAAAGGAACGGGACAAAAGGGTGGTGGTCCTGGGCGCTGACGGCTCCATCTTGAGCACTTTGGTGGCCGATGGATATGTGGGCACATACCTGGGAATGTATGCTTCGTCCGGTCACGAAAAGTCAAAGAACCATGCGGATTTTGACTGGTTCAGATATGAGATTATAGAAGATTAGGTATGGGTATGGGCAGACGGCCGGCTGGTGACAGCCGGCTGTTTGCTTTTTCATCCTGCAAAAAGAGGATGAAAAAAACCAAATAAGATGTTATAATAGTAACATCATAAGATTACAATGTTAAACTTTCATACTGTATTGCAGGGGAAGGCGGGTAGAGGCGTGGATTCAGTGATAGATAAGAAAATCAAGGTCCCTTTGCATTACCAGATTTATCTGGATTTGCTCAAGAAGATTCAAAGCGGTCTCCTCAGGCCAGGAGAAAGGATTCCCTCGGAGCCTGAGCTGGAGCGGATTTATGGGGTCAGCCGGGTGACGGTCCGGGGCGCTATAGAGATGCTGGCCCAGGAAGGGCTGGTGGAAAAGAACCGGGGAAAGAAGGGGACGGTTGTCTGTAAGGCAAAGCATGCCTATGACATGAAAAAGCTTACAAGCTTTACGGATGACGTCCGCCTGTACGGGGAGAGGGCCAGCTCCCGGCTCTTGGATTTTCAGGAACTGGTGCCGGAAAAGCGGATCGCACAGCTGTTGGAATTAGAGGAGGGCGAGCCTGTCTTTTATATTGAACGGAAACGGTACCGTCAGGATGTGGCAGTGGGCCTTCACAAATCATACATTAAGATGGTTTCCGGGCTGAAGCTTAGGGAGGAGGAGTTTGGGCCGGATGTGTCCCTCTATGCCATATTGAGGGCCAATGGAATCGTGCCCACCACGGCGTCTGAGGTTCTGGAGGTGAAGACGCCATCGGACCGGACACTGGAGGTGCTGGGACTGAAACCCCAGACAGCTGTGTTTTACAAGGAGCGGGTGACCTATTCAGGGGATAAGAACCCCTTTGAGTATGTTCAGATGTTTTATAATCCAGACTACTATCAATATAAGGTGGAGCTGCGTCTGGACTGATATAAGAGAAAAATATGGCAGGGATATCGGATGAGGATCCGGTATCCCTGTTTTATTGTACATTATTTTTGGAAAAACTATTGACAAAATGATTCAAGTTTACTATATTATGATTATAACGTTATAATCATAATATGTTAAAACCACAAGTCAGGAGGATGGTCAGATGCTTATCTATGATATTCACTCTCATCTGGGAAAGACCAGTTCGGGGGATGAGAATTCACCGGAAGATCTGGTGAACGACCTGAAGGCCTACGGGATATCAAAAGTAGGGATCAGCAGTTTGTCAGGTATTTCCACAAGGGCACAGAATGATCTGGTACACAGGGCCATGGAAGCATTTCCGGGGGTCATTAAGGGATATGCATTCATTAATCCCAAGGCGCCGGACGCCATTGACGAGGTGAACCGCTGTCTGGGAGATTATGGGATGGACGGTGTGAAGTTCCATTCCTGGAAGCATGGATATTACCCGGATAATACGCCGGCGCTGAATGATATCTTTGCCGAGATCCGCAAGTATGGAGTGCATGTGCAGACCCATGTGGGGACCGCTCCCTTTTCAACGCCTTATACCTGGGCTGAATATGCCAGGAAGTTTCCGGATATCAATTTCCTTTTCACCCATATCGGTTACTATGAGTTTGGGCTTTCCGCCATAGAGGCGGTGAAGGATCTAAAGAATGTATGGGTTGAGACTTCCGGTCAGATGGATGTGGATGTGCTTCTTAGGGCCATCGATGTGCTGGGGCCTGAGCGTGTGTGCTTTGGGACGGACTGGCCTTATAAGCCTGTGAACATAGAGGTTGAGAAGTTTTATGAGCTGAAAGTACCGGAGGAAAAGCTGGAGTATATATTCCATAAGAACGCAGAATATCTTTGGAGCCATTCTTCCAGGTGTTTATAAAGAGATTGGAGGCAGGAAAATGATACACATTTTAATCACATCCCACGGCGGCATGGCTGAGGGGATGATGCAGTCGGTGAAGATGTTGGTAGGAGAACAGGAACACCTGGATTACGTTACCTTTGGCGAGGAGATGGGTTCGGATGAATTGGATGAATTGTACGGGGAGAAGATAACCGGTGTTTCACCGGATAACCAGTATCTGGTCCTGTGCGATATCAAGGGAGGAACGCCCTTTAACGTGGTGTCCAGGTATTCCTTTAAGAATGAGGACGTGGCTGTCATATACGGGATGAACCTTCCTATACTGATCGAGGCCATTGTACAGTGCGGAAACCCGGATATTAAACTTAAGGACCTGGCTGAGTATTTACAGCAGCAGAGCGGCTCCACCATTGGATTAAGTGAACTGTAGGATCGCACGTAGGAGACCAAAGGACGGTCTCCAAGTGCTCATAACGAGCCACTGCACTAAGCTCGTGGGAGACCTCGCTAAGTGCCAGTGACATGTATCGCACGTAGGAGACCAAAATACGGTCTCCAAGTGCTCATAACGAGGAGGTTATAAGAGATGGATATAAGCGTATTTCGTATTGATGACAGATTGATTCATGGACAGATCATTACGGCGTGGATTGCCTACGCTGATGCAAAGACTATTATTGTGGCGGATGACAAGGCGGCTAAGGATGAGTTCCAGCAGTCCCTTCTTAAGATGGCCACACCGGATTCCATTGCCCTGAAGATCCTCAGCGTGGATGACGCCATTGCCTATATCCAGTCAGGCGAGGGGAGCGGAAAGGTGCTGCTGCTTATGCGCGGTCCGGAGCAGGCCCTGAAGTTCATAGAGGCGGGGATTGAGAAAGATCAGATCAATGTGGGAAATATGAACATGAAAAAGGGCAAGACCAAAGTGCTTGGCAACCTGTGGGTGTTCCCGGAGGATGTGGAGGCCATTAAGGGGATCTATGGACATGGCGTAAGACTGGAAGTGCGGGCGGTTCCAAATGAGCGCAGCCAGGATGTGATGGAACTTCTGAAAAAGTGTAAGTTGGCATAATAAGGGGAGGATAAGGTTATGAGTTTATTTATGCAGGCATTATTGGTAGCAGTGTTTGTGACGGTTGCTTTTATTGATTCCCATACGACCCAGACGCATATATTCCGTCCGGTGGTGGTCGGCCCGGTGGTGGGTCTGATCATGGGGGATGTGCAGACCGGCTTTGCAGTGGGTGTTACGGTGGAACTTATGTTTTTGGCTGTTATCTTTGTGGGTACGGCAGTGCCGCCCAATCCCACCATCAGCACAGCCATTGCAACCGGGATCGCTATCCTGGGCGGAGGCGGAACGGATCTGGCCGTGGCGACCGCACTTCCTGTTTCCTTTATCGGACAGATGGCAGAGACATTCCAGAATTCAGTGATCAACGTATACCTGATGCACCGCGTGGAAAAGGCGGCGGAACGCCTGGATACCAGGGGGATCGTTGCCAATAACCTGATCTTTCCCATGGCAGCCAACGCCCTGTTGTACGGCGTTCCCACATTTCTGGCCATTTATTTTGGGGCATCTTATGTGCAGGCGATCATCAACGCCATCCCGGCCAAGGTCATCACAGGCCTGTCAGTGGGAGGCAGCATGATCGGAGCGGTCGGTTTTGCGTTGCTGCTCAATTCCATTAAGGTAAAGAAGTTTTGGCCCTTCTTCCTGCTAGGCTTCTTTGTGGCAGCATACCTGAATATCAACATGATCGGGATCGCCCTTTTGGCAGTGATCTGTGTGGCCATGTACTATTACTTTAAGATTGCGGATGCAAACGCGTGATTGGGGAAAGGACGGAGAATGATATGAGTACAGAGAACAACGGGAATGAGAACAAGCTTACAAACCGCGACTTATGGAAGGTATTCCTGCACCAGCTTACCATCAGGGGTACCAACAACTATGAGCGCCAGCAGAACGCGGGATTTACAGAGGCAATGATGCCTGTGATTGAAAAGTATTATGAGGACCCTGAGGAGAAGAAGGAAGCATATGCAAGGCATATGGAATATTTCCTTACCAATGACATCACTTCAGCCATTCCCGTGGGAGTGGCCGCGGCCATGGAGGAGCGGTACGCTACGGAGGGCGATATTGACCCTGATTCTATCAATGCTGTTAAGACCGCCCTGATGGGACCTCTGGCAGGACTGGGGGATTCCCTCTTAAACGGTACGGCCAGACCCATCCTGGCAGGTATCGCCATTTCACTTATCACAGCGGGACTCGGCTGGATAGGGCCCATATTCTTTGTGATCGGCATGTCCATCGTGTCGCTGGGCGTAAGGTATCTGGGGGTGTTCCAGGGCTATAAACAGGGCGTTAAATTTGTGGAAAAGATACAGTCCAGCGGACTGATCAGTAGGATCTCAGAGCTGGCGGCCATTGCGGCTTATGTGATCGTGGGCGGATTTATACCGGCCCTTGTGGTCATTTCCATTCCCATTGTGTACCAGAGCGGCGATACGGTGCTCAGCATCCAGGAAACCCTTGACGGGCTGATGCCGGGCATACTGGGGATGCTGTACACTGGGCTTATGTATCTGCTGATCTCCAAAAAGAAGATATCCGCAGTTAGACTGATCCTGGTTACCATGATCGTGGGTATTGTGGGAACTTACTGCGGTATTTTGGGATAAGACTGGAGGTAGAAGGATGATCGTTGATATCCATTCGCATATTAAGAGGAATCCTGCAGGACAGGAAGAAGAGGAGAAAAAACTCCTTTTGGATATGGAGAAGAACGGGATTGACTTCCGCGTGGTTTCTGCCCTGGATGGCTGGCCTGTGAAAGCGGGGAACCGGTATATATCAAAGCTGGTGTCCGCTTATCCGGACCGTCTGGCCGGCTGCGCGGTCATCAACCCAAAGGAGGATAACTGCGCCGAAACAGCCAGGAAAGCCCTAAAGCTTCCCGGCATGGTGATGTTGGAATTTAATTCCGTGGAGCACGGCTATTATCCCGATGCATGCAGCGGGATTGAGGATGTGCTTGCAGTGGCTGAGGAACGCAGGGTTCCGGTCAAGGTATTTACCGGAATCGGCTCCCGCTCCATGCCGCAGCAGTGGCTGGGACATGTGAGAAGGCATCCGGACCTTGTGTTCCTGTTCCTTCACATGGGATGTTTCGATTATGGATATGGCTGCGTGGACCTGGGAAAGGAGATCCCTAATATTTATCTTGAGACCTCCAACCAGTATGAGGTCCAGATTCTGAAGAAAGCAGTGACCAGCCTTCCAAAGGAGAAGCTGGTGTTTGGCTCATCCTATCCGGAACGGTTGACCAGATGCTCTTTGGATGTGTTTGATATGTTCCATCTGGATGAAACATACAGGGAGTATCTGTTTGGAAAAAACGGCGCCAGGATACTGGGGCTTGACTGAGTCAACGGAAACTGCTGAGGCAATTGAGATAACAAAATGCGGGGCGGATCCTGTATCCGCGCCGCACAAGGGGAGATTTGTTAAAATGGAAAACAACGTAAGGAATATACTGCCCGGCCCTATGAGGGAAGTATTTGATTCAATTGTGGAGCAAAGGGTCCTGGGGGCGAGCAATCATATCGCCATGGTCGGGGATATGATCGAAGCCGTGGTCCGAAGGGGAGAGGATGAACAAAGGCCCGCGGACCAGGTGATTGATGAGATCCTGGCGGTGGCGGATTTTTTTATCGCCACAAGAGGGGAGGCCAGCCAGGCGGTCAGCAATGCGATCCTGCTTATGACTCATAATATCAGATCTTATGCAGGGATGGACTTGAAGGAAGCGGCGCCCCTGATACTGGAGACAAAGAACAGCTATGCCAGGACGGCTGCTGAGGCAGTGAAGCAGTGTGTGGCTTATGGGGTCAGACTGGCGGAGACCATGGAGACCATATTTGTATACGATTATTCCAGCACGGTTGAGAAATTCCTCCGGGGATTAAAGGAGAATGGAAAGCAGTATACGGTCTATATTGCGGAGAGCCGGATCATTGACGGGGGAAGGCCTTTTGTAAAGGCGTGCCTGGAGTCCGGGCATAAGATCAAGTTTATCCCGGAGGCGTCCATGATGTATTATCTTAAGGACTGCCATGGCGCCTTCATGGGCGCGGAGACATTTTATCCGGACGGCACGGGCTTTAATACCACAGGCTCTGATATAGTGGGCCTGATATGCAGGCATTACGGGGTACCGCTGTATTTCCTTACACCTCTGATCAAGCTTGATATAAGGCCGGTGTTTGGCGGCAGGAAGAAGCTGGTATATGATGACCTGAAGGAAAAGCTGACAGCGAACTGGGGAGAGGACCTGGACAGGGGGTCCGTTGATTTTATCACCCCCGAGCTGGTGGGTGTGGAACCGGAGTTCATCCGGGGGTTTGTGACTGAAAAGGGTGTGATACCCTCTGGTCAGATGTATGGGATCAGCATGGAGTACAGCCGGAATTTAAGGGGAGTATAGGATGAGGAAAAGGAGAGAACGCAGATGAATTGTTTAGGACGCGGTTCAAAGATCGTATTGTCCATGATACAGCCGGAGCCGCTGCCCGGCAGTTACCGGCACGCGGGGATGGGGATCCGGGAGATCGTGGATATGGCCCTGCGGGAGACGGAAATGGTGGCGGAGAACCATTTTGACGGAATCATTGTACAGAATATGAACGACATGCCCATTAAACAGGAATCCAGTCCCGAGGCGATCGCCTACATGACCAGGATCTCCTATGAGATCAGGAGGCGTTTTCCTGAACTGCTCATGGGGATCCTTATGAACTGGGACGGAGTGGCCGGCCTTTCCGTGGCCGATGCGGTGGGAGCGGACTTTGTAAGGGTGGAGCACCTGTTTACAGGAGCAAGCGTTACCAGCGCCGGTATCCTTCAGGCCCAGTGTGTGGACATCGCAAACCTTAGAAAACGCACCGGATCCAAGGTGCCCGTCTATGCGGATGTGTACGAGGTGCACGGAATCCCCCTGGGCAGAAAGCCGGTGGGGGATGCTGCATGGGAGTGTGTCCATGAGGCGTTTGCAGACGGCCTGTTTATGTCCGGTAAGTCTGTGGATGAGAGCATCCGTATGGTCAAGGAAGCCAGGGAGAGGGTAAAGGACACGCCCATTTTTCTTGGCGGAGGAGCCACCGGAGACAACATCCATGAGCTGATGCAATATTTTGACGGCGTGTCCGTTGCCACCTGGATCAAGAACGGGGATATGAAGAATCCAATTGACCCGGAACGGGCCAAGGTCTTTATAAGTGAGGCAAAGCGGAAGTCATAGGATGGGACTCTGAACAGTTGTAAATAAGTCTGAATTTGATTTGCTTTTTTATAAGACATCATCTTTTATGGTTATTGTTGTTTATTAAGCATAAACAGCGTATAACAAAAGAGTATGATGTCTTAATTTGTTTAATTTTCAGATTTGTGCATTTATAATTGAGATAAAACTTTGGACGGAGGGGGGGGGGGGTATTGTATAATTTCACAATATAATAGTGCGAAATTTATTAAAAAAAACATTTTTTAAAAAAATCTGCTTATAATACCTCTGATTAATTGAAAATTACATAGTTAAAACTGCCAAAATTCAAGAACTTTATCTATTGACTGAAATCGTTAATTGTGCTAATATAGGTTCAGCAAGAGTGGACGAAGAGTCAAATATTTACGGACAACTACATATTATCGGATGATAGATTCGGGAGAGACCGCGCAGGACGCGGCGCCGAAGGGGAAGCGGAGAACTCTCAGGCAAAAGGACCGAATACTGGACGATACTCTGGAAAGCAATGATGCACCGACGAAGCCAAATCTTTCAGGTCAAAAAGACAGAGCGCATGGACATGTTTATTTGTTCATGCATTTTTTTTGCAAAAAGTGAATAAAACCTTAAAATCTAAGGTTTTTAATAAAAAATGGAGTGTTGGATTTGACGCTTCCATACAAAAGAAAGGGGAATGTTAATGAAAAAGGAAGATGATGAAAAAGTAGTTAAGAAAAGCTGGCTAGAGCGATCCATGGGCGCCATTGAAAAGGTGGGGAATCTCTTGCCGCATCCATTTTGGCTGTTTGCAAGCCTGGCTCTGATTACGGTGGTACTCAGTGCTGTTTTGCACGGCATGAATTGGTCAGCTTCTTACGAAACCGTGGTGGATGGGGCCATTCAGGTAACCACTGCCCAGGTCACGAACCTGATGACTTTCGAGACCCTGGCCCATTATCTCACAAACTTTATTAGTATCTTCGTAAATTACTATCCATTGGGCATGCTGATTTTTATGACAGTGGCTGTGGGATATGCAGAAAAGCTGGGCCTTTTTGATGCTCTGATGCGTAAGGCGGTAATTGGCGCTCCCATCATGATCGTTTTCATCGCTGTGTCTTTTGTGGGTGTCAATTCCAGCATAGGATTTGGCGCCGGGGTGGTGTTTACCATGGTTATAGCAGCCGCTGTGTTTAAATCTCTGGGACTGCATCCGTGGATTGGAATCATCATGGGGTATGCGGCAGCCAATGGCGGTTACACGGCCTGTTTGATGATTGCGGCTACAGATACAACTCTGGCTGGAATATCTGCTCAGATTGTTGAGGCTAACCATATTGTGGATGCCACCGGTGCGCTTGCGCCTACCCATGCGGCTATTAACTATTATTTCGTGGCAGCGGCAACCTTTATTATCACTGCTGTCTGTGTGGTAGTCACTAAATACGTAACAGTTCCTCACCTGAACCGCCAGCATCCGGAACTTGTTCTGAAAAAGGACGCCAGCGAACTGGAAAAGATGAAGGTGACCAGCCAGGAAGCGCGGGGGCTTAAATTTGCAGGATGGGCTACTGTGATCTATATAGCTCTTCTTGTAATTGCCTGTATTCCAAAGAACTCTTTTATGCGCAGCCCGGATGGAACTTTGATACCTAATTCACCGTTCTTGAACATGATTATACCGCTGCTGTTCTTTTTCTTTATGATTATAGGCTCGGCTTATGGTATTGGGATCGGTAAGATAAAGGCATGGAAGGATGTTCCTCTGATGATGGAAAAATGTCTGGATATGGCGGCTTCATTTATGGTTGTCTGTCTGACTGCCTGTATTTTTGTGGATCTGTTCTCACGTAGCGGTATTGCTACTGTTCTGGCTGCCAAAGGAGCAGAACTTTTGATCAGTCTGAATATGGGGAATATTGGTCTCTTTATCCTGATCATCCTATTGTCCTGCTTCTGTAACCTCTTTATCACAAGCAATAGCGGAAAGTGGGTTATGCTGGCACCTTTCCTGGTTCCCATGCTGGCCATGCTGAACATAAGTCCGGCCATGACACAGGTCCTGTACCGTATTGGTGACTCATGCTTTAATATCCTGTCTCCTGTTGAACTTAATGTCCCCATCGCATTGGGGCTCCTGGAATCCTATAAAGTGAGCCAGAAGGACAAGGTTGGACTTGGTACATTGATTTCGATGCAGATGCCTTATGCGTTCGCGTATCTGATCGCATTTTTCCTTTTGGTCCTGGTATTCTATTTCCTGAAGCTGCCTCTTGGACCGGGAGCCGGTATTTTCCTGAATTAAGGAAAGCGGGATATGATCATTGGCGTATGTATCATCATTATAGCAGGCCTTCCGGCTTATGAGGGCCTGCGTAGGAAAAATAAGGCAGTCATGAAAGGAGAAGGTATATGATTTCCATGGATTTATCCAATCAAATAGCAATGGTAACAGGCGCCGGAGGAGGGATCGGCGGAGCTCTCAGCCTGGATCTGGCAGGTTTGGGGGCTGATATGGTCCTGACCTGCAGGGGGTCCAGGGCGCGGTGCGAGGAACTGGCTGATCAGATAAGGGAAATGGGGCGCAGGGTTTGCGTCCTTCAGGGGGATATCTCCCATTCGGAGGACTGCAGCCGCATGGCGGAGGAGGCCATGGAGTTTTATGGCAGGCCGGTTCAGATACTGGTCAATAATGCGGGATATTTTTATGATGTAGCCCCTCTGGTAGAGATGAGTGATGATCAGGTGAACAATACAATTGATATTAACTTAAAGGGAACCATGTATATGTCAAGAGAGGTATGCCGGCGTTTGGTTGACGCGGGTACGCCTGGCCGGGTCATAAATATTACTTCAGGTGCGGCTCATTCAGGCCGTGTGAATTTCAGCAATTATTGTGCCAGCAAGGCGGGGATACTGGGCCTGACCAGGGCTATGGCTCTGGAGCTTGCGCCTGCGCATATCAATGTCAACTCGGTTTCGGTGGGATACGTGGAGGTTGGACGCTGGGAGGGCGATCCAAGCAAGGATGCTGTGCGGGCCAATATTATCCCGCGTATTCTTTTGCGGCGTCCTGGTGCGCCCAGGGATATTTCCAGAATGGTCTGCTTCCTGGCAAGCGAATGTGGGGATTGGATTACTGGAAGTGACTTTATCATAGACGGAGGAGAATCCTGCGGACGGGTACCATTTGCAGACTGAGATTCCAGGTTTTGTACCTGGGAATATCGGATCAGACAAGAGAGGGAGTGTAATAAGATGATAAATAAAGAGTTAGAAATCAAGCTGATGGAGGAGGTGGACGGCAAAAAACTGATGGAGCACGCCGAATACATCACAAGCCAGGACAGGGAATCGGGTAGCCCGGGAGAAAAACGGGCGGCTGAGTATTTTCGCAGTGTGATGGGGGAACTGGGGCTGGATGTGGACATCCATTATGTGGAGAATTACATCAGCCTGCCTGTTTTTGGCAGCCTGACCCTTCAGGACGGGACTGAACTATCTTCCTGCATTACCCACAGCTATGGCGCTTCCACAGGGGAAGCAGGCCTGGAGGGGAAAGCGGTTTACGTGGGCGGTAAAAAGCCTGCCAACGGACAGGAGGATATCACGGGCAGGATCGCCGTGATGAATGGTCTGGCTTCGGCGGTTCCCTGCAAGGCGCTGGAGAACCGTGGAGCTGCCGGGATCATCTGCATTACCAGCGGAGACTACCCGTACAATATGTCCATCAGCCCCATCTGGGGCCAGCCGGTTCCCTCCACAGTGGGCATGCTCTCCAAGATACCTGTGGTGACGGTAAATGCATCAGACGGCAAACGGCTTTTAGACAGTCTGGACCGGGGAGAGACCTGCGTAAAGATGGTAACCGAGGTGTCTACTAAATTTCGCACCGTGCCTGTGTGTGTGGCAGAGCTGAAGGCGGACAAACCCACGGACCGGTTTGTCATGTTTGGAGGACATGTGGACTCCTGGCATAAAGGGGGCGCGGACAATGGCGGTTCTAATGCCGTGGTCCTGGAACTGGCCCGGGTGTTCAGCAAATACAAGGATAAGATGAACGTAAATATCCGGTTCGTATGGTGGAGCGGCCACAGCAATGGGCGCTACAGCGGCAGCAATTGGTATGGGGATACCTATTGGGAGGATCTGCATGATCATGCAGTGGCTAACTTTGATATAGACACGGTAGGAACCAAAGGATCCAACAACTTTTCCCATATAGAGTGCAACAAACAGTGCTATGCCCTGGGGCGTCAGGTGGTCAGGGAAAGGACCGGTCAGGATCCGGAATACATGCGTATTCAGCGGAATGGAGACCAGTCCTTCTGGGCTCACGGCGTACCGACCCTGTTTGAATGCCTGTCCCTGCAGCCGGTGGATGGACAGGGGGAGGGAACCTTTATGCCCGGACTTCCCTGGTACTGGCATACCACCCAGGATGTATTTGAACATCTGGGGGAGGAGGAACTGCGCAGGGATGCCCAGATATTTGCATTAGCGATCGCCCGAGTGGTTATGGCCAATGTATATCCATTTTCCTATGCGGAACTGGCGGATGAGATGATGGGGAATTTGGAACATTACCAGAGTGTTGCGTCAGGCGCCTTTGATCTGACGGAGGTGATGAAACTGGTTGGGGGGTTAAAAGATAAATTCTTGACCCTGGACAGGGAAATTACCCGCCTGAACACCCTGGAACAGCTGAATGAATCTGATACTCAAAAGGCAGGCATGCTGAACGATCTCTGCATGGATCTGAACAGGATCCTTATACCGGTGCACTACTGTAAAGACGGCGACCTGTTCCAGGCCGATCTGGCTGTACCCATTCCGGCTTTTCCGGAATTTGACCAGCTGTCCGAACTGGCATCCATGGACAGGAACAGCAATGAATTCAAATTCCTTGAACGCCAGCTGCTGCGTAACAGAAACAGGGTCCGCCATTTTCTCATACAGGCCGCCAGACGGCTGGAGAATGCCGGAATGTGACAAAACAGGGGAGGGTACAAATGAAATATACATTAGTGGGAGCCGGGGCGATCGGAGGTTCCATGGCAGCCTGGCTTACTAGAGCCGGGGCGGAGATCCTGTATGTGGACGCTGTTCCTGACCATATCCGGGCTATGAATGAGAGAGGGCTGACCATCCGTGATCCCCGGGGAGGGGACTTCACGGTTCCGGTAAAAGCAGTCCATATTGATGACTTGGGGGAACCGCTGGAGGTGGTGTTTCTCGCGACTAAAACCCAGCATACCAGAGCGGCCATGGAGAAGATCGCTCCTCTGCTAAAGAAAGACGGATATGTGGTCAGTCTGCAAAATGGCATCAACGAATATGTAATCGCTGAGTATGTGGGCCAGAACCGGGTGGTAGGCGCCTTTGTAAACTGGGCGGCAGATTACATAGAGCCAGGGGTCATCCAATTCGGAGGACATAGCAATTTTGTGATCGGGGAACTGGACGGAAGGATAACAGAGCGTTTGGAACATCTGCGGGAGTTTATTAGTCCCTTCCAGCAGGTGGAGATCAGCGGCCAGGTGATGCGTCAGCTTTGGAGCAAACAGGTGAATATCTGCGCCATGTTTGCCACGGGGATCACCCATCTTCTTATTCCTGGCGGGATGGAGTATGGGCCCACCCAGGAAACCATTGCATGTATTGCGCTGGAGGCCATGCAGGTTCCTGAAAAGCTTGGGATAGAACTGGTGTCCTTTGACGACTTCCGGCCGGATCTGTACCGTCAGGGCCGCTTTAAGGAGGCGCTGCAAGTTACTGCGGACCATTACCGGCCTATGGTCAAAAACTATACAGGTCTATACCGTGACCTGGCGGTGCGTCATCGCAAAAGTGAGATTGATGGTACTGTAGGGGTTACGGTCCAGATGGGGGAAAAACTGGGGCTTTCACTTCCCCTTAACAAAAAACTGGTAGACATGGTAAAGGAGATAGAAGCAGGGCGGCGTACCATCTGCACGGAGAATCTGATGGAACTGAAGGCTGAATATGAGAGGATATATCCGTATGGTATTCCTGATACCATGGTCCACCCGTCAGATGAGGGAAGATGCCCTTTGTAAAGCTTAGCACAAATGCTTCAGCGCTTCTATTACGTCTGTGGTGAGATATGATATGCAAAAGAGAGGATTCCTCGGGCTGTTTCGGCCAGAGGAATCCTTTTTAGGTCCGGCCAGTGTGACCAGTCCTTTTTAATTGTACAATTTGCCCTATTGCGGGGGAGCGGTGCTGGAAAAAGATTGACTTTGATCATGAGGAGTGCTAAGATGACTTCAATACGGATAAAGGGTGAGGGGGGATTGGCGGGCGTTGAACGCCCCCATGAAAATCCATTGAAAAATCCCTTATCCCGTATATCCCAATTCCTTCCGCAGCCTTCCTATGATCTGAAGGGCCGGCTGGAGTTTTAGCTGGATCTGCTTAATGGACATGCGCGCGGTAGGGCCGGTTACGCTTACTCCGGCGATCACTTTGCCTTCCACGTCATATAGGGGGAAGGCGATGCAGCGTGCGCCGATTTCGCACTCCTCATCATCATAGGCATACCCATTCCAGCGGATGCTTTGCAGCTCCTCCACCAACTGTTCCTTTGTGGTTATGGTGCTTTCTGTAAATTTGGTCAGACCTTTGTCGGCGATCACATGGTCCAGCTGTTCGTCCGTGTAGTTCAGTAAGAGCAGTTTGCCGATCGCGGTGCAGTGGAGCGGTGCTATGTGGCCGATGCGCTGCATGCTTCTGAGCATCTTCGTGGAACTTTGGACAATATCAATATAGATTACTTCCCGGTCCTGTTCCACGGCCAGACAGACAACCTCTCCGAACAACATGGAGAGCTCGGTCATATAAGGACGTGCTACATCCTTGATACCGATATGGGAACTTACCTTGCTTCCAAGGGTACATATCTTATAAGTAAGGCTGTACCTGGCTGTTTCCGGCTCCTGCTTGGCATAACCGTTATCCACCAAAGCAGTGAGAAAGCGCAGCACTGTACTGGAGTTCATCTTCAGTTCCTTGGAGATATCCATGAGACGGACTGGCTCGGATTTATCTGCCAGACATTCTATAATCATAAGCAGCTTTCCTGCGGAATGATTTGACTGTGTTCCGTCCTTGCCGGTTGCTTTTTCCAAAATTGCACTTCCTTTCAACATACTTTGAAACCTTCCACCTATTATAACATGCCCTGCTTTGTTTCCACAATAGACAGCCGCCGCTACATTTCCGTTAAGATCCCATGGGGCGCCCGGGGCAGGTTTCTGCCGGTTACAAGGTCTTTCGCGTATTTGTATTTTCATAAAATATCTATGTCATGATATTTCAATATTTAAAATCTTATTTCATGTTATTTTATTATATAGTATCTAAACCAGGTTTGTCAATGTCTTTTAAATCTTATAAAATATTCCTAAAATATATTATAGTTCCCGTATTGACTTATGCAAAATGCACTGTTATAATGACGATATCAAATAGTGAAACGTGATTTTATTTATTAAAATTTTGCTTATGGGTTAGCAGGAACTAAACACCGCCGCTAAGCTACAGGGCAGAATAAAAAGAAGGGGTGGATCACCCTCGATCAAGCCATATGCCTTAATATATATGGGCCCGAGGTATATGACTAAACGATATGTTGTCAGGTGAATTTGACAACAGGGGGATATCATAAAAATGATGAAAAAGAAATGATGAAAAAGAAAGGTGGAAAAGAATTTATGAAAAAAAGACTTATGGCATTTGTGCTGGCAGCTGCAATGACCGCTTCTATGGTAGGATGCGGATCCGGTTCAAGCAACGCAAAGACCTCAGCAACAGAGGCTCCGGCCAAATCTGAGGAGGCTACCACAAAATCTGATTCTGATTCTTCCTCAGCAGCAACCGAATCCAAGTATAAAGAGGGCGAGTTTAAATTAAGGATCGCCACTGTTGTAACAGGCGACCATGCATGGGTCCAGATGGGGCAGTACATGGCTGATCAGTTGAAAGAGCGTTCCGGCGGTGCTATTGAAGCCACTGTTTTCCCGGGCGGTCAGTTGGGAAATGATGAAGGAACCATTGATGACATGCGTACAGGTGCCCTGGACATCGTAATCGGATCCACCCAGAATGCAGCTCCTTTTGTAAACCAGTTCCAGATCTTATCACTGGCATACCTGTTCCCGGACCGTGATGCATTTGAAAGCGTTCTGACTCCGGACGGCGAAGTGTTTAACTACATACAGAAAATGTATGATGATAACGGATTGGGCCTGATTCTTCTGGGACTTAGCAACGGAGGTCAGAGAGACCTGCACACCAATAAGCCCATTGAGTCAGTTGCAGATTTAAAGAACCTGAAGATCAGGACCACCTCCTCCGCTACGGAAGCAATGGTTTGGGAAGCGCTGGGAACCATCCCCACATCCATGAGCTTTAATGATATTTATTCCGCGATCCAGAGTAATACGGTTGCCGCGTTTGAGTGCACACTGGCTGCATTTGATACCAACGCTTTGTATGAGGTTGCCAATTACCACATAAAGACAGCTCATCAGTTTACACCAACCCACATTACCATGGGTGAACTCAGCTACAACAAACTGCCTGAGGAATACCAGCAGCTGATCAGGGAAGTTGCCATTGAGGCATCGGAACTGGGCACCAAGATCGCAGATGAGGCGGATGATACACTGCTTGACAAGCTGGTAGCAGACCATGGTCTGATCGTATGCGAGCCTGACATGGCTGAGTTTAAAGAAATTGTTGAAAAACTGTATCCGCAGATTGCCTCCGGTTGCAACGGACAGGAATTCCTGGACCTGATCAACGGACTGATCAAGTAATCACAGATATCAATGTGAAAACTGGTGTTTTCAGTACCTTTACGCAATAGGAGAGGAAAATTATATGAAAGCTATTTCAAACTTTGTAAAAGTATTCTCAGACCTGATTGAAAAGGTCTGCGAGGGTATTGGCACTTTGTCGGTTGCCGCCTTTGTTGTTATAATTTCCCTGCAGGTTGTCTGCCGTAATTTTTTGAAGATTCCCATGGTATGGGCAAATGACATCAGTGTTGTGTGTTTTGTATGGGCGGTATTTCTGGGAAGCGCCATTGCTGTCCGCCACCGCGCCCACTATGTGCTGGCATTCCTGCCTGACCGTTTTGAAAAGTCCAACTGCCTGTTGGACATTATCAGTAATATTGCGGGCATTATCTTCTTTTACGTATTGATCCGTTATGGCTCGGTTTACACCATTATGGGTATGAAGCGTTTATCCACAGCTATTAACATTCCGCAGGCATATTTCTTTATGTGCATTCCTCTGTCCGGGTGTTTTATGATGTGGTACACCTTGATTCATATGGTCAATGATGTAAAACGGATGATTTCACTATTTAATAAGAAGGGGGATCTCAATGGATAACGGTCAATTGCTTTTAATTTTGTTAGTGAGTTTCGCCATTATGGTCATGATCAAGATCCCGATTGCTTACGCTTTAGGACTTTCCTCCATGATCGTTATTATAAAGATGGGCCTTCCTCTTACCAGTGCCATTAACAGTATGTACAGTTCGGTGAATAACTTTTCACTTCTGGCAGTTCCGCTGTTTATGCTTTTGGCGCAGCTGATGGATAAGGGAGGTATCACGGACCGGCTCTTTGCCATATGCGATGCCTTTGTGGGGCACATACGGGGCGGTTTGGGCCATGTAAATGTTTTGATCAGCCTTTTATTCGGACATCTTTCAGGTTCCGCTCAGGCTGATGCCGCCGGTATCGGCGCCATGATTATTCCGGCCATGAAGAGAGCCGGCTATGACAGCGGCTTCTCCGTTGCCATCACTGCCTGTTCATCCACTCTGGGTGTTATCATTCCTCCCAGCGTCCTGCTGGTTGTGTACGGAGCCATGAGCGGCGCTTCCATCGGCGCACTGTTTATTGCAGGCTTTGTTCCTGGTTTCCTTATTGCATTTGCCCAGTGTATGTATACATATTATATGGCAATTAAACATAACTACCCCAGAGGGGAGAGATACACATGGAAAGAGCGGGGCAAGGCTCTTCGCGCAGCCCTTCCGGTTATCTTCCTTCCCATGATCATCCTGGGCGGCACCAGCAGCGGATTGTTCACTGCCACAGAGTCAGCATCCATTTCCTGCTTTTATGCACTGATCCTGATGTTCTGTGTGTACCGTACCTATAAGATCAAGGATGTTCCAAAGATTCTGCTGAAAACAGCCATGGACTTTTCCCTGAGCATGTTTGCAGTGGCTGCCGCAGGTGTTACGGGCTGGCTGATCGCTTACCTGAACGCACCGCAGATGATCGCAGATGCGATCCTGGGCATCACGGACTCCTACCTGGGCGTTTACCTGCTCCTGATCTTGTTCCTGCTGTTTATCGGAACATTCCTGAGCCCCATTACAGCTATTATTATTTTCCTTCCTATTATAAAGCAGCTTGCAGCTGTGGTTGGTATCAATGATGTCCATATGGGACTGATCGTTGTGCTGACACTGTCACTGGGCATGGTTACGCCTCCATACGGCACCTGCCTGATGATCACTTCCCAGATTGGAGAGATCACCATACCCCAGGCATTTAAGAGCGTTGCGCCCATCATTGGAGTGACCCTGCTGGTGATTTTCCTGGGCGTACTGTTCCCCAACCTGTTCCTGTTCCTGCCAAAGATGCTGGTTCCCACCGCATTCCCGGCTTAACACCTGAATCCTTACAAAAGGAGACTTTTTTACAATATATCACACATTATGAGAGGAGATAGTATTATCATGACTAAGACCGAGAGAATCAAAGCTTTATTAGAGGGCAAAAAACTGGATACACAATCCATGAACCTTTGGAAACATTTTCCACCATATGACGAGGATCCGAAGGAACTTGTTAAGAAGATCATTCAGTTCCAGGACCGTTTCCAGTGGGATTTCGTTAAGGTAACATACCAGGGCCTTTACAGCGTTCAGGACTGGGGTTCAGCTATTAAGTGGCCGGAGCGCGACAATGTATGGCCGGAGACCTGCTCCAGCGTAGGTGTTGTTACAGATTTCGGTATTAAACATGACGAAGACTGGGCTAAGCTGAACGTACTTCCTATGGATCAGGGTTCCATGGCTGCTACCATCGAGGCTGCAAAGGGCGTTGTTGACCACTATAAGGGCGAGGTTCCTGTTGTTATCACAATCTTCAACCCACTGACAACCGCTATTAAGATGGCTGGCGACAAGATGTTCGTACATATGCGCCGCAATCCTGAACTGTTCCACAAGGGCCTTGAGACCATCTGCCAGACAACCATTAAGCTGGTTGAGGAAATGGCTAAGATGGGAGCTGACGGTATCTTCTTTGCCAGCCAGCTGGGAACCTACGATAAGATGAGCGTTGCTGAGTACGAAGAATTTGGCCGTCCTTACGACCTGAGAGTTCTGGAAGCAGCTAAGGATATGTGGTTCAATATCATGCATATGCATGGAAATGCACCTATGTTCGATATCATGTCACAGTATCCTGTTGCAGCACTGAACTGGCATGACCAGCTGGTGGATATCTCCCTGGCTGATGCACGCAAGAAGAGCGATAAGCTTCTCATCGGCGGCGTAGAGGAACTGAAGGTTCTGGGCACAGCATCTGATGAAGAACTGAAGGCTCACCTGAAAGCTTCCATGGATCAGGTTCCGGATGGCCGTCTGATCCTTGCACCAGGCTGCTGCGTACCGCTGTATGTACCGGAGGATCGTCTGGCTAAGGCTCAGGAAATACTGGCAACAATTTAATCAACCAAGGAACCGCTGCCCCTTTGGGGTAAAGCGGTTCCTACAATTAGGATAAGGATAGATAAAGGAGTAAGTTCAATGAATAAGAACGATATCGATTATACGAATTTTATAAAGATCCTGGAGGAAGAGCTTCTTCCTGCAATGGGATGTACGGAGCCCATTGCTGTTGCTTACTGTGCGGCAATGGCCAGAAAAATACTGGGAGCAGCTCCCGACCGTGTGGTAGTGGAAGCCAGCGGCAACATTATCAAGAATGTAAAGAGCGTAATTGTTCCTAACACAGGACACCTGCGCGGTATCCCGGCAGCAGCGGCAGCAGGTATTGTTGCAGGCAATGCTGATAAGCAGCTGGAAGTAATCGCTTCCGTAACCAAGGAAGAGCAGGAATCCATCCGTGTATTTATGGAGCAGGTTCCCATCGCAGTAAATATCGCTTCCTCCCCACTGATCTTTGACATTGTTGTTACCGTATATGCAGGCGAATCCTATGCTAAGGTTCGTATTGCCAACTACCACACTAATATCGTACTGGTTGAAAAGGACGGAGAAGTCCTTCAGTCCAGCGAGGTTAAGGATGACAGCGAGTCCGATATGACAGACCGTTCCTGCCTCTCTGTTGAGAAAATCTATGATTTTGCAAATACCGTTGATGTTGAAGATGTTAAGAAGCTTCTGGATGTTCAGATCGCTTACAATATGGACATTTCCGAAGAGGGCCTTAAGAACGATTACGGCGCTAACATCGGTTCCGTACTTTTGAAAGCAAACAAGGAAGTTATGGACAGCTGCAATGAGTCCGCACTCCGCCTGAAGGCAAGAGCCATGGCTGCTGCCGGAAGCGATGCGCGTATGAACGGCTGTGAACTGCCTGTTATCATTAACTCCGGTTCAGGAAACCAGGGTATCACCGCTTCTGTACCGGTTATTGTTTATGCCAGAGCAATGGGCGTAGGCGAAGAAAAACTTTACCGCGCACTGGTTCTGTCCAACCTGTTAGGAATCCATCAGAAGACCCCCATCGGCCGTCTTAGCGCATACTGCGGCGCAATCAATGCAGGCGCTGCTGCCGGCTGTGGTATTGCTTACCTCAAGGGCGCTGACCTGGATGGAATCATCCATACACTTGTAAATGCTCTTGCCATTGCTTCCGGTGTTGTATGTGACGGTGCCAAGGCATCCTGCGCAGGCAAGATTGCACTGGCAGTTGACAACGGTATCCTGGGCTATGAGATGTATCAGGAAGGCCAGCAGTTTGTCGGCGGAGACGGTATTGTAAAGAAGGGCGTAGAGAACATGATCGCCAGTGTTGGACGTCTGGGCCGTGACGGTATGGCAGAGACTGACAAGGAAATCCTGCGCATCATGGTTTCTGACTAAAGCAGCTGAAAACATATTAAATTAATTGATACAGGAGAGGATGTTTATGAATAGGGAAGAACGTGTACGTGCGGCCATAGAGGGCCGTGAACCGGACCGCATTCCGGCCAGTGTGTGGATGCATATATCTGACAAGGATCAGGATCCACGCTCCCTGGCAGAGGCTATGGTGGAGTTTAACGAAACCTATGATTATGATTTTATCAAAATGATGCCCTTTGGCGCTTATACCGTCTCTGACTGGGGCGCAAAGCTGGATATCTACTGCGACAAATATAAGGAAGTGGAAATTGCGGCTCCTGGTATTGAATGCAGGGAAGACTACAAGAGGATCCAGCCATTGCCGGCAGTTTACGGAACCTGGGGCAAAGTGCTACAGCTGTCCCAGTGGCTGGAGAGGCTGGTTAAACCGGGAACCCCTTACATACAGACCATTTTCTCCCCTGCCACCACCCTGAAAAAACTGGCAGGAAACCGTATGCTTCAGGATATGCTGGAATGCCCTGAACTGGTACACGGAGCATTGGCAGCCATTACGGAGACCACGATTAATTTTGTGAAGGCCAACATTGAGGCTGGTGTAAGCGGATTCTTTTTTGCAAAACAGTGCGCAAGCTATGATTTTATGGGCGATGCCATGTTTGCGGAGTTCTGTAAGCCGTATGATATTCAGATCATCAACGCTTATAAGGATGTAACCTGGTTTAATGTGGTTCATATCCACGGCAGCAACATCAGATTTGATGAAGTATCCGCTTATCCGTGCAACGTGATAAACTGGCATGACCGTCAGAGCGGACCATCCTTAAAGGAAGCCAGGGAGAAGTGCCCCAAGGCATTCCTGGGAGGACTTTATGAGGGACCGGCCATTGTTGGTTCATCCCTGGAATATGACAGCATCATGTCACGCCAGGGTACCACTCCGGACATGATCAAGAAGCATATCCGCGAGGCCATCGACATGGTGGATGGAAAGGGCCTTCTGATCGGCCCGGGCTGTGTGGCAGACCCGCGTTCACCGGAGGAAAATCTGCGCGCTGTGCGTGAAGCGGTGGAGCGCAGCTGATCACAACATTTAGGGAATATTGACACACGTAATTTAGGATTCAAGTAAGGAGCAGAGAGCCATGAAGGAATCAATTCACAAATATTTTCAGGTAGGAACCATTCAGTGGATGAGCTATCCCCAGAGAGATCCCATGGAATCATTGAAGGCCATTTGCAAAGATGATTTCTTTGACGCCATTGAGTTAAAGGGCTACGGCGATAAGAATGAGGAGGCGAAAAAGCTTCTGGAACAGAGCCATCTGAAGGTTTGCTACGGCGCGCAGCCACGTCTTCTGGGCGGAAAGTTAAACCCCAATGACCTTGACGAGGAAGGGCGCAGGAAGGCGGAAGCAACACTGATCGAAGCAGTTGATGAGGCTGAATACCTGGGTGCAAAGGGAATTGCATTTCTGGCAGGTAAATGGCAGCCGGAGACAAAGGATCAGGCTTATGCGCAGCTTTTAAAGACAACACGGGCAGTATGCGATTATGCCGCGGCAAAGGGCATGATGGTGGAGCTGGAGGTGTTTGATTACGATATGGATAAGGCTGCACTCATTGGCCCGGCGCCCTATGCAGCGGAGTTTGCCGCTGATATGCGCACCACCCACAGCAACTTTGGACTTCTGGTGGATTTAAGCCATTTCCCAACCACCTATGAAACAAGCAGGTTCGTAATACGCACACTGAGGCCGTATATCACCCATTTCCACTTTGGAAATGCAGTTGTCGTGAAAGGCTGCGATGGCTACGGTGACCTTCATCCAAGATTCGGATATCCCAACAGCGCCAATGACACACCACAGCTGCTGGATTATCTCAAAGTTATGAAAGAGGAAGGCTTCTTTGATGCAGAGAACCCTTATGTACTGTCTATGGAAGTGACACTGCGTCCTGGTGAGGATGAGGACATTGTCCTGGCCAATACCAAGAGGGTGCTGAACCGGGCATGGGCTCTGCTGGAGGATAACGCATGAAAATAGTAGTTCTGGATGGTTATACGGAGAACCCAGGGGATTTAAGCTGGGGAGAACTGGAAAAGTTAGGTGAGCTTACGGTTTATGACAGGACCAGCGTAACGGATGAGAATGAGATCATTTCCCGTATCGGAGATGCTGAGGTGGTCATCACCAACAAGACACCGATCACAAAGAATATCATGGATGCATGCCCTGGCATAAAATACATCGCCATGCTGGCCACCGGCTATAATGTGGTGGACTATGTATATGCAAGGGAAAAAGGGATCCCCCTTTCCAATGTGCCTTCTTACGGAACAGCTTCCGTGGGCCAGTTTGCAATTGCCATGCTGCTGGAGCTGTGCCACCATGTGGCTCATCACAGCCAGACGGTACATGAAGGCAAATGGGAACACTGCCAGGACTGGTGCTATTGGGATTACCCCCTGATCGAGCTGGACGGCAAGACCATGGGTATCATTGGTTTCGGACGCATCGGACAGCAGACAGGAAAGATCGCCAAAGCCATGGGTATGAATATCCTGGCCTATGACAACTATCCCAATGAGTCCGGAAAAGAGATTGCCGAATATGTGGATCTGGATACGCTGTACGCGAAATCAGATGTCATTGCCCTTCATTGCCCGCTGTTCCCTGAAACACAGGGGATCATCAACAAGGATGCCATTGCAAAGATGAAGGACGGGGTAATGATCCTTAACAATTCCCGCGGTCCTCTGGTTGTGGAGCAGGATCTGGCAGACGCACTGAATTCCGGCAAGGTTTCCGGTGCGGGTCTGGACGTGGTATCCACAGAACCGATCAAGGGAGACAATCCGCTTCTGAAGGCAAAGAACTGCATCATTACGCCTCATATTTCCTGGGCACCAAAGGAGAGCAGGCAGAGGATCATGGACCATACGGTAGAGAACGTAAAAGCATATCTTGCTGGCGCTCCCATCCATGTGGTGAACTGATAAAGGAACCATTTATTTTAAGCATAAAAGGAGAAAAACAATGAAAATGACAGTTGCGCAAGCCATTGTAGAGATTATGTGCAAAGAGGGAATCCATACTGCATTTGGTATCCCCGGAGCAGCCATCAATCCGGTATACAAGTACATGGAGAATGCCCCCATCGAGCATTTCACCATGAGACATGAAGAGGCATGTGTCCATGCTGCTGACGGTTACCAGAGAGCAAAGAATGAAATTGCCCTGGCAATCTGCTCCGCAGGTCCCGGCGCTACCAACTTTGTGACCGGTCTTTACACCGCGTTCATCGATTCCATGCCCGTACTCTGCGTAGTAGGCCAGGCCAATGCGAATCAGTTAAAGCAGGAGCCTTTCCAGTGTGTGGATATGCCAGACATAGTTAAGACCGTTACCAAGAAAGCATGGAGCGTGTTAAAGGCAGAGGATATCGTGGATGTAATGAAAGAAGCATTCTACCTGATGAGGGAAGGCCGTCCGGGCCCGGTTCTTGTTGAACTTCCTCTGGATGTACAGAAGGCAGAACTGGATTTTGATATTGACAGCTATGTTCCAATGGAAATCCCCGTAGTTGCACCTGACATGGATAAGATCAAAGAAGCGGTACAGATGGTAAAAGCAAGCAAGGCGCCGGTTATCATCATGGGCGGCGGATGCTTTATCAGCCATTGTACGGATGAGGTTGTTAAGCTGGCAGAAATGCTGCAGGCACCAGTTGTTACCACCTATCAGGCAAAGGGCGGAATCCCAGAGGATCATCCTCTTAATGCCGGCCATGTAGGTATCCAGGTAGGACAGCCCATCGGAAACAAGATCTTCCTGGATTCCGATCTTGTGATCGGTATTGGAAACCGTTTCTCAGACCGTCATACAGGCGACCTGGCAACCTATTGCAAGGACCGTAAGTTCATCCACATCAATATCGAGCCAAGCCAGATCGGTATGGTATTTGAGCCGGAGCTGGGAATCGTGTCCGATGCCAAGCTGGCAACCGAGGCCCTGATCGCAGAAGTAAAGGCAGCAGGCGTACAGCCGATCAATCCTGCCCGCGCAGCAGAGATATCCAAGCTGCGTGAGGAACTGGCACGCAAGACCGATTATGACTGCAGCCCAATCATGCCTCACCGCGTATTCCAGGAAGTGAATGAAGCCTTTGATGATGAGACTTATTACACGGTTGGATGCGGTATCACCCAGATCTGGAGCGGCCAGCTTCAGAAGATCAACAAGGCCGGAAAGTATCTGCCATCCGGTGGTGCAGGTACTCTTGGATACGAAGTACCAGCAGCATTCGGCGTAAAGGTAGCACATCCGGAATGCAACAGCGTAACAGTTGTAGGAGATTTCGGCCTGACATTCATGGGCGAAGAGATCGCAGTTGCATCTGCATTTAAGAAACCCATCATTGTAGTTGTTGTTAACAATGCATACCTGGGACTGATCCGTCAGAACCAGAAGGGATACGGATTTGAATATGCAGTGGAAATGCCATACAACCAGGATGGAACCATTGACTATGTGAAGCTTGGAGAGGCTTACGGCTGTGTGGCTGAGCGTGTATTCAGCCCAGAGGAACTGACTGCCGCTCTGGTAAGAGCAAAAGCATCCACAGAGGCATCCGGACGCTGCTACCTGATCGATGCGATCTGTGTAAAGACACAGCTGTGCGATATGGGCGGCTCCATTGCAGCTGTTAAATCCTGGGCGCCTGAAGCATAAAGGCACCTGTGTGGTACATTAAATAAAAAAAGAGGGTTGACCTGAGAGCGGGGAGGCCTGGAACCAGCCTCCTCCTCTTTGCCCTTTGCTGATAACGATCTTTCTGCCTCCTTATAAGAAGGCTTAAAGGCTGTGAAGAAAAGGTCAAAAGCGTTTCAGCGCACCGGCCGTTTATCGCGCGCGGACGCGCGTTTATAGTTTATAAATTAACGGTTTATGCATACAGCAAGAATTTGGAGGCCCCATAATGAGAACGGACCGTATTGAAAAAATTATTAACAGCATGAGACAACATAATATGGATCAAATGGTCATCAGCGATCCATCCACTATCTTTTATCTGACCGGTAAATTTGTTGCCTCCGGTGCACGCCTGTTTGCCCTGTGTCTGGACACTCAGGGTGCATGTACCTTTTTTATTAATTCCCTTCAGACCGACTACGCTCCTCTGGCAGAGGGCGCTGAGATCGTCTGGTATACTGACAGTGATGATTCCATTCAGATTCTGGCAAAAAAGATCCGTACCGGCGGGACCGTGGGTATTGATAAAAACTGGCCTTCCAGTTTCCTGCTGCGCCTGATGGCAGCGGCAGATGCCAAATATGTGTTGAACAGCGGGATCATTGATTACATACGCATGGTAAAGGATGACGGGGAGATCCAGCTGATGCGCGAAACACAGGCTGTGAATGAAAAAGTAATCAGCGAGATGTTTCAATATGTTTCCCCGGAACTCACTGAGCAGAAGCATCACCGCATGCTTCACGAGATGTACTGTGCCCATGGTGCGGACGGCTACAACATTATAGGCGTGGTTGCCTATGGAAAATCCTGCGGCTATGCCCATCATAAGCCTGACGGGACCACACCTGCGGCCGGCGACTGCATCATGATTGATGCCGGCGCGCGTCTGAACGGCTACCGTTCCGATATGACCCGCACCGTGTTTTACAAATCTGTTTCCGATGAGATGAGAAATATCTATGAGGTGGTAAAGGAAGCCCAGCTGACAGCAATGGATGCCATAAAGCCGGGCATGCGGTTCTGCGATATTGATAAGATCGGCCGTGACATTATCACCAAATACGGATATGGAGAATATTTCACTCACCGGATCGGTCATAACATCGGTATTGACGGCCATGAGTTCCCGGATGTTGGGGGTGCAAATACCATGGAAGTACTGCCGAATATGACTTTTTCTGTGGAGCCTGGGATCTATATCCCCAATCTGGGCGGGGTCCGGATCGAGGATTTGGTGGCTGTCACTGAAAACGGCTATGAATGCCTGAATAAGATGAGCAAAGACCTGCGGATTATTTAAAACGGTTTGTGACCGCTGCAGGAATACAAATGTAGAAATGTAGGAGAGGTAATATATAATGAACGATACGAAAACAAAAAAGAAAATGGCGTTTCCGCATACCCTGATCATTATCCTGATCATGATCGTGTTTGCTGCCATTCTAACCTATCTGATTCAAGCGGGTCAGTACGACCGTATAGAGGTTGCAGGAAGAAAAGTTGTAGACCCGGCCAGCTATCATACGGTGCCGTCCAACCGTGCAACCCCATTTGATATCTTTGTGGCAATCCCTGCAGGCATGCAGGCCGTGGCATCCATATCAAACATGGTTCTTATTATCGGCGGTTCCTTTGCCGTAATCGAGGCAACCGGCGCAACCAAGGCAATCCTTGCCAAAGTGCTTAAAATGGGCGGCCACCTGGGCGCAGGTCTGCTTCCTATCGTTATCATCGCGTTCTCCATGCTGCCAGCATTCACCGGCAATGCTGAGAGTATGCTGGCATTCGTGCCCCTGGGCATCCTCTTTGCCCGGACTCTGGGCTTTGATGCCATGGTAGGTTTATCCATCACCATTGCAGCCGGTAATGCCGGATTTGCAAGCGGCCTGTTTAACACCATGACCACCGGTGTGGCTCAGACACTTCTGGGTATTGAGATGTTCTCCGGCCTGTGGTTCCGTGCCATCGGCTACGGCCTCCTGCTGTGCTCCGTCTGTTTCTGGACTGTATGGTACGCAGTGAGAGTTAAGAAGAATCCTGCAAAGAGTGTTTGCTATGATGTGGAAATGGCTGCCAAGGCAGAACAGGCAAACGTTAGCGAGATCGACTCTGAACTGACCACAAGAAGAATTCTTGTACTTTTGGAATTTGCCTGCGGTATCGGCTTTGTTATCTATGGTGCTTTAAACGGATGGAATTTTGGAACCCAGATTGCTGCAGTATTCCTGATCATGGCTGTGATCTGCGGACTGACCGGCGGTTTCAGCGGCAACAGGATCTGTGAAGAGTTTGTTATAGGCGCTAAGAGAGTTTTAGTGGGCGCACTGGTAGTTGGCTTTGCAAAGGCGATCAGCCTTGTTATGGACCAGGCCTGCATTACCGATACCATCGTATACGCATTCTCAAGCATGCTCAGCGGTATGCCTAGAGTGATCGGCGCACTGTTTATGTATATATTCCAGGTTATTATGAACTGCTTTATCATCTCCGGTTCCGGCCAGGCGGCGGCTACTATCCCGATCATGGGACCTCTGGGCGATGTTCTGGGCCTGACACCACAGACTGTTGTTACTGCGTTTATCTTTGGTGACGGTCTGACCAACCTGCTTCTTCCTATGTCCGCAGCTACCATGGGTGCGGTTGCCATTGCGGGCATCACCTATGGCCAGTATGTGAAATACATCTGGAGAATCATTGTGACCAACCTGTGTATCGGTGGTGCTATGGTGGTGATCGCCACCATGATCGGTCTGTAAGCTGGCCGGCATATTAAGGCAGGTAGGAGAAAAAATAAAATGAACCAAACCAACAACAAAAAGAAAATGGAGTTTCCCCATACGCTGATCATCATCCTGATCATGATCGTGTTTGCGGCCATTTTAACTTATTTAGTTCAGGCGGGGCAGTATGACCGTATCGAAGTTGCGGGAAGAAAGGTGGTAGACCCTTCCAGCTATCATACGGTTCCAGCGAACCGTGCAACTCCATTTGATATTTTTGTTGCAATTCCAGCCGGTATGCAAGCCGTTGCCGGAATTGCCAACATGGTCCTGATCATCGGCGGTTCCTTTGCCGTGATCGAGGCCACAGGCGCAACCAAGGCTGTTTTGGCCAAGGTGCTTAAAATGGGCGGCCATCTGGGCGCAGCCCTGCTTCCCATTGTTATTGTGGCATTCTCCCTGCTGCCGGCTTTTACCGGCAGCGCGGAGAGCATGCTGGCATTTGTACCCCTGGGCATTCTCTTTGCCCGGACCCTGGGCTTTGACGCCATGGTAGGCCTGTCCATCACCATTGCGGCCGGCAATGCCGGATTTGCAAGCGGACTGTTTAACACCATGACCACGGGTGTGGCCCAGACCCTTCTTGGGATTGAACTGTTTTCCGGTCTTTGGTACCGTGCCATCGGCTACGGACTGCTGCTGTGTTCCGTCAGTTTCTGGACCGTATGGTATGCCCTGAAACTCAGGAAAAACCCTGCAAGAAGCTGCTGCTATAATGTGGAACTGGCTGCCAAGGAGGAAATGACGGAGGCGAGTGAGATCGACTCTGAGATGACCCCAAGGCGGATCCTTGTCCTTATAGAGTTTATTGCCGGCATTGCTTTTGTTATCTACGGCACTTTAAACGGCTGGGATTTTGGACCAAAATTAGGCGGCGTGTTCCTGATCATGGCGGTTGTATGCGGCCTGACCGGAGGCTTTAACGGCAACCAGATCTGCAATGAGTTTGTGGAAGGGGCCAAAAAGGTCCTGGTAGGCGCTCTGGTAGTGGGCTTTGCAAAGGCCATCAGCCTTGTTATGGACCAGGCATGTATCAGTGATACCATTGTATATGCGTTCTCCAATTTGTTAAGCGGTATGCCCAAGGTTGTGGGCGCTCTGTTTATGTATATATTCCAGATCATTATGAACTGCTTTATTATTTCCGGCTCAGGCCAGGCAGCAGCCACCATTCCAATCATGGGACCTTTGGGCGATGTACTGGGCCTTACCCCTCAGACCGTTGTAACGGCATTTATCTTTGGTGACGGTCTGACCAATCTGCTTCTGCCAATGTCGGCAGCCACCATGGGTGCGGTTGCCATTGCGGGAATCAGCTACGGCCAGTATGTGAGATACATCTGGAGGATTATCGTAACCAATCTGTGTCTTGGCGGCGTTATGGTGGTGATCGCCACCATGATCGGCTTGTAACACAGTTGGATGAAAAGAGAACCCGTGTACAAAGGCGCATGAAAGGAGAAACATGATGGACTATTTAAAGAGAGCACATGAACTGACAGAAGAGATCGTTGAAAACAGAAGGTTTCTGCACCAGCACCCGGAGATAGGCTGCGACATACCTGTAACCAAAGCATTTGTCGAAGATAAGTTAAAATGCATGGGATACGAGGTCGCGCACGTAGGCCCGGGCCTTGTTGCCATGGCCGGCCACGGAAGCCCTGTGATCCTGCTGCGTGCCGATATGGACGGACTGCTTATGGAAGAGGAGAGCGGACTTCCCTTTGCCTCCGTAAACCCTGGAAAGGCTCATTGCTGCGGCCATGATAACCACACCGCCATGCTGTTGGGGGCGGCTAAAATGTTAAAGGAAAATGAAGCGGATCTCAAAGGTACGGTAAAGCTGATGTTCCAGCCAGGTGAGGAGACCGGAAACGGCGCCCAGGAAATGATCAATGGCGGCCTTTTGGAAAACCCAAGGCCGGATGTCACCATGGCTTTCCATGTGGATGCCCTTCTTCCACTGGGAAAACTGAATTACAGCAAGGGACCTGCATTCTGCTCCAATGATGTATTTAAGATCGAGGTAATGGGAAAAGCCGGCCACGGGGCGCGTCCTCATCAGGCAGTGGATGCCATCAATGCTTCCGCCCATATCATTACCGGACTGGAGGCGCTGATCAGCCGTGAGTGCACACCCACTGAGATATGCATGCTGACCGTGTGCTCCATTGAGAGTGATACCAAGACATTTAACGTATTCCCTCAGGTGGTCACCATGACAGGCAGTATACGTACCTATAATACAGAGCAGAGAGCGCTCCTGGTACGCCGTCTTCAGGAAGTGGTGGATGGGATATCCAAGACCTTTAACTGTACCAGCAAGGTGACATTCGGCCATCAGAATGATCCCCTGATCGTGGACGACCAGGTGGAGACCGAGATGCGGGGTTACCTGGAGGAGGTTCTGGGTGATGAAGCCTCCGTGGTGGAGCCGCCGATCATGAAAATGGGATCAGAGGATTTTGCCAGTGTTACTGTACAGATCCCCTCCGCCTATTTTTACATTGGTGCGGGACCGGACCGGGAAAACGGCTATTTCTGCAGCCAGCATAACGCCAAGGTCCGTTTTAATGAGGAGATGCTGCCGTATGGTGCGGCCGGTTTTGCAAACTGTGCGGCCAGATGGCTGGAGAACCACAGCAAATAATATATGATATCTGAAAAGACGTAATAAAACAGATTGTGTGGAATACAGCTGCCATGATAAAATCAATATCATGGCAGCTGTATATTTTTTGTATTTTATCATAAAGAAGTGAAATAATGGAGATAGGAGATCCAAATGAACCTCTTGATCGCAAAACTTTGTCTTGTCTTCCTGGTGATCATTGCCATCCTCTGGATGAAGCGCCCTCTGTTTATGGCCATTTCCGGCGGCCTTGTGGCGGCCCTGGTGCTCTATGGCATTCCTGTAACGGATGCGGTTGTGATCATGGGCAGGTCCATGGCCGGCAGGGATACCATCACCGTGGTGCTGAGTTTTTATTTCATTACCTTCCTGCAGCGGATGCTGGAATGCCGGAGCAGGTTAAAGCAGGCGGAGGAATCCTTAAACGGACTGTTTAACAACCGGAGGATCAACGCATCCGCCGCTCCTGCGGTGATCGGACTTCTGCCCTCGGCCGGGGCCATGAACCTGTGCGCGGATATTGTAAAATCCTCCTGTGAGGATTACATGAGCAGGGAGGATATGACAACGGTCACCAGCTTTTTCCGCCATATACCGGAGTGTTTCCTGCCCACCTACTCATCCATCCTCATTGCCCTGGCGGTGTCGGGCATAGGCGCGGGGGAGTTTGTGGTGGCCATGCTTCCCCTGGTGGCGGTTTTGTTTTTGATCGGATATGTGTTCTACCTGAGAAAGCTGCCAAAGGCCACGGGACGCGCTCCCAAGGGCGGCAGGATCGAGTCCGTAAAAATGCTGGTCCGGAGCCTGTGGTCCATCCTGCTTATTGTGGTTCTGATCATTGCGGCTGACATTCCCGTGTATGCGGCCACCCCGTTGGTGGCAGTGCTCAATGTGTTTGTGGACCGTTTGGGGATGGAGGAGATCAGACCCATGTTCCGTTCCGCCTTTGAGTCCATTATTATTTTTAATACCATTTTGATCATGATGTTTAAGGATATCATCACCTCCACCGGGGTGATCCACGAGCTCCCCGCTTTTTTTGGAAGCCTTCCGATCCCCATGCCTCTTGTCTTTGCCCTTATTTTCTTTTTTGGATCCATTATCAGCGGTGCAAATGCCATCATTCCCCTTTGTATGCCCATGGCCATGGCCGCCATGCCCCAGGGAGGAGTGCCTTTGCTGGTGCTGCTTATGAGTTCCTCCTATGCTGCCATGCAGATCAGCCCCACCCATGTATGCCTGTTTGTTGCAGCGGAATATTTTAAGGTAAATATTGGTGAACTGGTGAAACGGAACATACCTATGATACTGCTGTTTTTTGCAGCGGCCCTGGGATATACGGCGGTTCTGGGGGTATTTTAGGGGGAAAAATCGAAAAAACACAAGAAATTCCTTGACAGAACATTTTTGCATGTATATAATGATATGGCGTGCTTAAACACGTAATGTTTTCGTGCGCAAAAAGCTGACATACAGCAACCGCAGACAATATCACAGGAGGTGAAAAGAATGCCAACAATTAACCAGTTAGTGAGAAAGGGAAGACAGACCAGCGAAAAGAAGTCTACTGCACCCGCTCTGCAGAGGGGTTACAACTCCTTACAGAAGAAGGCTACAGAGGTTTCCGCACCACAGAAGCGTGGCGTGTGTACCGCTGTTAAGACTGCTACCCCTAAGAAGCCTAACTCAGCACTGAGAAAGATTGCCAGAGTTCGTCTTTCCAACGGCATCGAGGTTACAAGCTACATTCCAGGAGAGGGTCACAACCTTCAGGAGCATAGTGTTGTACTGATCCGTGGAGGAAGAGTAAAGGATCTGCCAGGTACCAGATATCATATCGTTAGAGGTACACTGGATACAGCAGGTGTTGCTAACAGAAGGCAGGCCCGTTCCAAGTACGGCGCTAAGAGACCAAAAGAGAAGAAATAATTAGTTAGACCGCATATTTGATTTGTAGGAATTGTGCCGGAATGATGATATTGACCTGTGGTTGCAGGATTATATATTGTAAGACCGTGCATGAACGTATTAACTCAATACGAGTACCTATGATCTAATGAAACGCTGTGAGGATCTGCAGCGCAGGTCTGGACAGTTCTATTAAGGAGGGAAGTAACGTGCCACGTAAAGGACATACTCAGAAGAGAGACGTTCTGGCAGACCCGATCTACAATAACAAGGTTGTTACCAAATTGATCAACAACATTATGTTAGATGGTAAGAAGGGTGTTGCTCAGAAAATTGTATATGGTGCTTTCGACCGTGTTGCTGAGACAACCGGCAAGGACGCCATGGAAGTATTTGAAGAAGCAATGAACAACATCATGCCTGTTCTGGAAGTTAAGGCAAAACGTATCGGCGGAGCTACCTATCAGGTACCCATCGAGGTTAGGCCTGAGAGAAGGCAGACACTGGCTCTGCGCTGGATCACCCTGTACTCCCGTAAGAGAGGCGAGAAGACCCAGAAGGACAGACTTGCTAATGAGATTATGGACGCTGCCAACAACACCGGCGCATCTGTAAAGAAGAAAGAAGACATGCACAAGATGGCAGAAGCAAACAAGGCGTTTTCACACTTCCGCTTCTAATCGCGGTCATGTGCTAAACTTGTTTGATTATTTAAGGAGGAAAATCCCTTGGCTGGAAGAGAATATCCATTGGAGAGAACCAGGAATATCGGAATCATGGCCCATATCGATGCTGGTAAGACCACAACGACTGAGCGTATTCTGTATTACACTGGTGTAAACTATAAAATTGGCGATACCCACGAGGGTACTGCTACCATGGACTGGATGGCTCAGGAGCAGGAGAGAGGTATCACCATTACTTCCGCTGCTACCACTTGTCACTGGACCCTGCAGGAAAACTGCAAGCCGAAGCCGGGTGCATTAGAGCATCGTATTAATATTATTGATACACCAGGACACGTTGACTTCACTGTTGAGGTTGAACGTTCCCTGCGCGTGCTGGATGGCGCTGTCGGCGTATTTTGTGCAAAGGGCGGTGTAGAGCCCCAGTCTGAAAACGTATGGCGTCAGGCAGACACTTATAACGTACCACGTATGGCCTTCATCAACAAGATGGACATTCTGGGCGCAAACTTCTACGGCGCCGTAGAACAGATTAAGACCAGACTTGGCAAGAATGCGATCTGCATTCAGCTGCCAATCGGCAAAGAAGATGATTTCAAGGGAATCGTGGATTTGTTTGAAATGAAAGCCTACATCTATAATGATGATAAGGGCGATGACATATCCATCGTTGATATTCCTGAGGATATGAAGGATGATGCCGAATTATACCGCTCTGAGCTGATAGAGAAGATCTGTGAGCTGGATGACGATTTAATGATGGCATATCTGGAGGGTGAGGAACCCAGCAACGAGGAGCTGAAGAAAGCTCTGAGAACAGCTACCTGCCAGTGTGCGGCAATCCCCGTATGCTGCGGTACTGCTTACAGAAACAAAGGTGTTCAGAAGTTACTGGATGCAGTAATTGAGTTCATGCCGTCCCCATTAGACATCCCTGCTATCAAGGGTGTTGACCTGGAGGGCAATGAGGTTGAGCGTCATTCTTCCGATGATGAGCCATTTGCAGCTCTTGCATTTAAGATCATGACCGACCCCTTTGTTGGTAAGCTTGCATTCTTCCGTGTGTATTCAGGAAGCCTGAACTCCGGTTCTTATGTACTGAATGCAACAAAAGGCAAGAAAGAGCGTGTAGGACGTATCCTTCAGATGCATGCCAATAAGAGAAACGAGCTGGATCGTGTTTACTCCGGTGATATCGCTGCTGCTGTTGGTTTTAAGATGACATCTACCGGTGATACGATCTGTGATGAGAAGAATCCGGTTATCCTGGAGTCCATGGAATTCCCAGAGCCGGTTATCGATATCGCGATCGAGCCTAAGACCAAAGCAAGCCAGGATAAGATGGGCGATGCGCTGGTGAAGCTGGCTGAAGAGGATCCTACCTTCCGTGTTCGCACGGATGAAGAGACCGGCCAGACCATTATCTCCGGTATGGGCGAGCTTCATCTGGACATCATTGTAGACCGTCTGCTGCGCGAGTTCAACGTAGAGGCCAATGTAGGCGCTCCTCAGGTTGCTTACAAGGAGACATTTACCAAGGCTGTTGATGTTGACAGCAAGTATGCGAAGCAGTCCGGCGGACGTGGACAGTACGGTCACTGTAAGGTTCACTTCACACCGATGGAGGCAAATGCAGAAGAGACCTTTAAGTTTACTTCTTCCGTTGTGGGCGGTGCGATTCCGAAGGAATACATCCCGGCAGTCGGAGCAGGTATCGAAGAAGCATGCAAGACCGGTATCCTTGGCGGATTCCCAGTGCTGGGTGTTCACGCTGATGTATACGATGGTTCTTACCATGAGGTTGACTCCTCCGAAATGGCATTCCACATTGCCGGATCCATGGCATTTAAGGATGCTATGCACAAGGGCAACCCAATCCTGCTTGAGCCTATCATGAAGGTTGAAGTAACCATGCCTGAAGACTACATGGGTGATGTTATCGGTGATATCAACTCCCGCCGTGGACGCATCGAAGGCATGGAAGATATCGGCGGAGGCAAGATGGTAAAAGCATATGTTCCGCTGTCAGAAATGTTCGGTTATTCAACAGACCTGCGCTCCAGAACTCAGGGCCGTGGAAACTACTCCATGTTCTTTGAGAAGTATGAGCCGGTTCCCAAGAATGTACAGGAAAAGGTGCTTTCCGACCACAAGAAATAATTAACAAAAGGCTTGTAAATCAAGGGAAAATGGAATATAATGATTGATAGCCTGACATTAACTATAATAGCCCATTATACAGGGCGCAAATTAAGGAGGACGTTATAAAATGGCTAAAGCTAAGTTTGAAAGAAACAAACCTCATTGTAACATTGGTACCATCGGACACGTTGACCATGGTAAAACCACTTTAACCGCAGCAATCACAAAGACTCTGCATGAGAGATTAGGTACAGGCCAGGCAGTTGCTTTCGAGAATATCGATAAAGCTCCAGAAGAGAGAGAGCGTGGAATCACGATTTCTACTGCTCACGTTGAGTATGAGACAGAGAACAGACACTATGCACACGTTGACTGCCCAGGACATGCTGACTACGTTAAGAACATGATCACTGGTGCTGCCCAGATGGACGGCGCTATCCTGGTTGTAGCAGCTACCGATGGTGTTATGGCTCAGACAAGAGAGCACATCCTGCTTTCCCGTCAGGTAGGCGTTCCTTATATCGTTGTATTTATGAACAAGTGTGATATGGTTGACGATCCAGAGCTGCTTGAATTAGTAGATATGGAAATCCGTGAACTGTTAAATGAATATGAGTTCCCAGGCGATGACACACCTATTATCCAGGGTTCTGCTCTGAAGGCTCTGGAAGATCCTTCCAGCGAATGGGGCGACAAGGTTCTTGAGCTCATGAAGGCTGTTGACGAGTGGGTGCCAGACCCAGTTCGTGAGACTGACAAGCCATTCCTGATGCCAGTAGAGGACGTATTTACAATCACCGGCCGTGGTACTGTTGCTACCGGTAGAGTAGAGCGTGGAACTCTGCACCTGAATGACGAAGTTGAGATCATCGGTATCCATGAGGACGTTCGTAAGTCCGTTATCACCGGTATCGAGATGTTCCGTAAGCTGCTTGACGAGGCTCAGGCCGGCGACAACATCGGCGCTCTGCTGCGTGGTGTTCAGAGAACTGAAATCGAAAGAGGACAGTGTCTGTGTAAGCCAGGTTCTGTTAAGTGCCACAAGAAGTTTACCGCTCAGGTTTACGTTCTGACAAAGGACGAGGGCGGCCGTCATACTCCTTTCTTCAACAACTATCGTCCACAGTTCTACTTCAGAACAACTGACGTTACCGGCGTTTGCGAGCTGCCAGCTGGTACCGAGATGTGTATGCCTGGCGATAACGTAGAGATGACCGTAGAGCTGATTCATCCAGTAGCTATGGAGCAGGGTCTTCGTTTCGCTATCCGTGAAGGCGGAAGAACCGTTGGTTCTGGTAGAGTTGTAAGCGTTATCGAGTAATTGATAACTTTGCCTGTATAGGTATATCTGAATAGATATTGTGTCCAAACGTATATGAAAACTGCGCAATCATGGTTGAAAGACCATGGATGCGCAGTTTTTTTTTCACTCTTTTGTTATCTATGTTCGTTTTGTTCTAGGTTTATCATGCTTCCTTAAAAAAGGAATTGATGAACAGCATTTCCTCCTTGGAGAGAATGTGGGATTTCTTATGGATAAAGTAGAGCCTGCGCATAATATCGATTCCCTGCAAAGGCATGGTGCAGATTCGCCCATTCTGTTCCTCGTTTAATACAGAGTACCTGGATAGCACGGAAATTCCCATCCCATTAAGGATCCCCTGCTTAATGGCCTCAGTATTGTACATATTGAGTACATTTCCAAGGTGAATCCCATAGGACTGCAGCCGTGAGAGCACAAATTTCCTTGTGGCTGACTGGATCTGGGAGATCAGGAAGGGATAATCAAGGAGATCCTCAGGCATAATCTGTTTTTTGCCGCTGAGAGGATGGGAGGGAGGGAAGACCACACGCATCTCGTCATCATAGAAGGGCCTGCAGATATAGCCGGGATTCTGGGTGGTTTCCTCATCCTCGGGAATGATGGCAAAACTGATCACGTCCTGGTCCAGCATGTTCAGGATATTAGGAAAAAAGTTCACTGTAAAATTTATCGGTATATCGGGATACTGTTTTTTGAAACCACTGAGTATGGGAGGAAGCAGATAGATACCGATAAAGTTGGTGGCTCCAAAACTGATCTCATGCCCATAGGAATGGTTGGATGAATACAGGTCAGCTTTCAGCTGATTAAAATCCTTTTCCAGATGACGGCCGAACTGATACAGAAGCTGTCCGTTCTTATTCAGGGCCATCTTCTTGCCTGTACGGTCAAACAGTGGGTAGCCGATTTCCGCTTCCAGGGAGTGGATCTGTTTGGAAAGGGCGGGCTGTGAGCAGTAAAGGGCTTTAGCTGCCTGGGAAAGGCTTCCCTGATCGACCACTGCGCAGAAACTGAAGATCTTATGTATGTCCATGGAATACCTCCCTATATTACAAAAAGTTATATGATGACGACAAAAAGGGAATTTGACTTATGGTATAATGAGAAATATAATATAATTACCGATCGGATATATAACCAATAGTTCTATTAAGATGATAAAACATAAATGACGGGAGGTCAAGATATTTATGGAGGTTTCTTCAGGGGTGAAAAAGGAAAAGAGAAGATTGTCCTTTGAGGAATGGATGAAAATCATGGGAATCGCGGTTGCGCTTCTTGTCTTTGCACTCATTTACACAATGGATACACCAATACAGATGACGCTTCAGGGAAAGGCGTCACTGTCCGTGTTTGGCATGGTGTTTGTGCTCTGGGTTACACAGGCAGTGCCCACCTATGCCGCAGCTCTTTTGGCGATCGTTCTTCTTGTATTTACAGGCGGATGGACACAGAAGGATACACTGGCTGTGTTTGGACAGGATGTGATCTGGCTGATGTTGTCCGCATTTATCATTACATCTGGAATGGAGAAGTCTGGTTTTGCAAAAAGGATGGCTCTGTTCATTGTTTCACGGTTTGGCACAACGGCTAAAAAGGCGTTGATCTCCCTGGGCGTGGTAAATCTACTGTTGGCATTTGTGGTTCCGTCCACCACCGCCCGGGCAGCCATGCTTCTGCCCATATGCCTTATGGTTCTGAATGTATATCAGGCAGTGCCTGGCAAGAGCAATTTTGGCAAACAGCTGATGATACAGGAGATCCATTTTAATAATATTTCAACCAGTGGCATCCTTACAGCCACAGCTCCCCAGATTCTGGCAGTGGGATATATCCTAAGCATGGCAAATGTAAACGTGACCTGGGGAGAATGGTTTATTGCCAGTATGCCCATAGCAATCCTGACACTGATCGCTTCCATCATCATAGGAAATATTCTGTTTAAGAGCGAGGTTAAGGCTCCGCCCTCAGGTGCCGGCGACTCAGGTGCCCAGTCCCTGAAGGACCAGCTAAAGGAGATGGGACCGATCAGTAGGAATGAGATAAAGGCCTTGTGCATTTTTGCCCTTACCGTATTCCTGTGGGCAACAGACGGACATCATATCCAACTGTTCGGGTTCCAGATCAGTCTAGTCATGGTAGCATTGCTGGCATCTGCCCTGTTTTTCCTTCCTTATGTAGGAATCCTCAACTGGAAAGAGACAAAGATCCCGTGGGACCTGATGGTATTCTCCGCAGGGGCATATGCAGTAGGGCTTTCGCTGGATGCGTCAGGTGCGGCTTCCTTTCTTCTTAATACGGTATTTGATAAATTTAATCTGGAATCAGCTAATCCGTTTACACTTTATATGATCGTAATGTTTGTTGCCAGTTTCAGCCATCTGGTGTTTACCAGCAAAAATGTAAGGGTTGTCATCCTGCTTCCGGCTATTATCATTCTGGCAGGGAACCTGGGTGTGAATCCTCTGCTTCTGGCATTGCCGGCCTGCTTTACTATCTGTGACAGTATTACACTGCCGCCCCACTGCAAGCCCAATCTTATTTTCTACAGCACCGGTTATTTCTCAGTAAAAGATCAGTTTATCTATGGCATGCTGGTCCTGTTGGCAAAATGGCTGATATTAGGGGTGGCGTATTTCACCTGGTTCAGGATTGTAGGTCTTGTATAGGAGGGAATGTGATGAAAAAAAGAATGAAAACAGCAGCGCTGATGACAGGAATCTTAATAGGAATATTTGTTGCCTCCTTTCAGGTACAGGCAGAGGAATATGTTTCCCTGTCCTCTTATCAAGAGACATTTAAGCCCTCTGGTACAAAAGACGGTATTCTTACCATCCAGCTGGAGGGGGAGCCGGATCAGGAGGGGTATCTGTATGTGATCTCTTCTGTTAAGGATATGGAGCCTTTTGGGGAGGTTTCAGGCCAAAATCTGGAAGGTGTAAACATGGAGCCGGTCTCTGTTGGAAGTGTGGGATTTTATAGGATCAAGGCAGCGGACAAGGACAGCAGTGCGGCGCTGACAGCACAGTTTTTATGTCCTGGTTTCTATAGCAGCAAGAAGGTAGCAGATGTCAATGGAGGAGAGGATTACCCGATCTCCTACAAGTTTACCAATTACTTTCCTGAGAAGATAGGAAAATACACCTTGACCATTGAGCTCCCCCAGGGGAACCAGGTGGTCAAGGTGACAAAACCAACTGCCTACGCGGACTTTATCCTATCAGAGGAACATGGTATAAGGGCAGTAGGCGTGTCAAAGGGAATTGCTCCCGCAGGTACGGTAAACCTGGACTTCACATATGATGTGCCTTTTACTGCATCTATGGCGGGAAAGGCAGCGGTATGGGTAATCTGTCTGGTGCCGGGACTGGCTGTTATGACCGACAGGCTGAAAAAAGCAAGGGAGGGACAGATGTGACAGGGAGATTAAAGCGCAAAGGTATCATGCTCATTGCAGATGGTCTTGGGGACCGTCCAGTGGATGAACTGAATGGAAAAACTCCGCTGGAATATGCCAGAACCCCTGTGTTGGATGAACTGTGCAGGAGAGGAATGACTGGCCTTGTGCATCCCTACCGCCCGGGGGCCAGGTGCGGTACTGACTGGGGACATCTGTGCCTATTTGGTTATGATCCTGAGCCGTATTACACGGGTAGAGGGTCCATTGAGGCCTATAGCGCAGGTATGACCCTTAAACTGGGAGATGTTGCATTTAGAGGGAATCTTGCCACTGTAGATCAAGATCTTAAGGTGATTGACAGAAGGTCGGGAAGGATCTCAGATCCCCGGGATATAGCGGGTTTGGTGGAAGAGGTGAACGGACTTGAAGTAGACGGCTGCCGCTTGATCTTAAAGCCGCTGACAGAGCATCGTCTGGCCATGGTGATACGGGGAAGCGGATTGGGGTGGAGCGTTCCTGATACAGACCCTGGTACTGCCAGGGAAGGGGAAGCAGTCATACGTCCTCAAGATCTTAAGGATGCCGGGAATAAACGGACCGCAGATATCCTGTGGAAATTCCAGCAGCAAATACATCGTATCTGGGAGAAAAGCGATATCAACAGGCAGAGGGTAGAACGGGGCCTGCTTCCGGCTAACTTTATATTAACAAGGGGATGCGGAAAGGCCATGGTGCTTCCGCCCTTTACAGACCGGTATCCGGGCGCCAGGGTTGCTGTGATCGCCGGTGATTCCACAATTACCGGAATCGGCAGGATGTGCGGATTTGACGGTTATCGGGAAGATGGATTTACCGGAGGGTTTGACACAGACCATATGGGCAAAGCCCGACTAGCGGTTAAGCTGTTAAAGGATTATGACCTGGTGGTGGTCCATGTAAAAGGTACGGATTTATGCGGCCATGATAACCTTCCTTACAGGAAGGCTGAAATCATAGAAAAGGTGGACCGGATGTTTTCCTGCTGGCTGGAGCAGATAGGGGAGGAAGACTGTTACTATGGGATGACAGCCGATCATTCCACACCCTGCTGTCAACGGGAACATTCTGCAGACCCGGTACCCTCATTCCTGGCAGGTCCCGGTGTGCGCCGGGACGGGGTGGAGCTGTTTGGGGAAAGGGCTTGTGCCGGAGGCATCCTGAATCAATACACGGGAAGCCAGTTCATGGCTACCATAATGGATTACCTGGAACTTACCAGGAAATATGGTGCATGAGCCAGTGGCCCGTCACAAGGACAGATGAAAGAAATATGAAATAAGGATGTGGAAGAGAATGAAAAAAGATGATGAAGATATGACGGAGGAAGGAATTTACCTGTCATCTTTTGGCGGAAGCGGAGAGAATGGGAGAAACTGCCATCTCATAGGGATTAGGGGTGGATATATATTGCTGGACTGTGGCGTGAAGCGGGAGATCTGCGGGGACAGTGTGGGCTTTTATCCGGAGCTGACCAGGGAGATCGTATCACGCATTCAAGCAGTGTTCCTGTCCCACTGTCACGAGGACCATGTAGCGGCACTTCCTCTTTTGTATGAGCTGGGGTATGAGGGACTGGTGTACGGGACTGCTGAGACTTTGGACCAGGTTCCCGGATTTATTAATAAGTGGATGTCCTATGTAGATTCCCAAGGGGGAACTCTTCCCTTTGGGATGGAGAAAGCGGGCCAGATACGCTATGCCCGAGTCGCTCTGGGGGAGCAGGAAATCGGCGGATTCCATGTGACCGCAGGCCGTTCCGGCCATGTGCTGGGGGGATGCTGGTATATGTTCTCATTGGAAGGAAAAAAGATACTTTATACAGGAGACATGTGCTTGGATTCCTCAGGCCTTGCCATTGATCTGCCTGGACCATGTGATGGTGCTATCATGAACTGCGCGTATGCAGGGAATGTTATGAACCAGGCCCATCAGTACCGGGCGCTATTAGACTCCATACTGGAAACCGTACACTCGGGTGGGAAAGTCCTTTTACCTGTCCCATCCAAAGGGCGGGGTATAGATATACTGATATATCTGGAAAAGAACCTGCCCGGAATCAGATTGTATGCGGAGCAGTCAGTGGCGGACAGCCGGATGGAACTGTCAGGTCAGACCCGGTGGATTAAGCCGGGGATGGAAGGGCGCTCAGGGCCTGAGGTGACAATCATACGTTCCGGGGAAGAACGAAAGGTAGCCCTTAGATCAGAAGGGGCTGCCGTGTATCTGACACCGGATGGAATGATCACAACTCCGGTAAGTCTTGAATATTATGAATTTCTTAAAGGGGACTACGGTAATAAGATCATCATCACAGGCCATGCCGCCCTGGGAACAATGGGATACGCGGTTCTGGACAAGACCTGTAGAGAACAGTGTAAGATCAGGGCAATAGGAGAAAAGATCGTGTTTAAGGTGCACATGGATGATGATGATGTTGTAGCTCTCTGCAGCAGGATCAGGGCCCGGGAGGTCATTCTGTTCCACAGCGGATGGGAGTGTACCGGGGAGGTGGTGCGCCGTCTGGAGAAACTGAATGTGTGCGCTAAGACCCTAAGATACCCTGAAGCAGTGAAGCTGTAGGCAGGTAGATCAAATGCAGATCTTATGGGTGAGCCGCTATTCCTCATCCGCGCACAGAATTTGGACAAAACGCGCCATGAGCGGAATGTAGCTCACCATGAATGTAATGGCGGCTATGGTAAACACAGTTTTCTTCTTGGGGTTGGGAATACGCAGTCCAATGCATATACCCAGGGACAAAAGGCAGAACTTCAGCAGGCTGATGAATTTCCAGTCGGATTCCCAGATGTACTGGTTTGCACAGCGGATGAGTTTTCTCATGGTGGTACCTCCTTGATTTTATTTTTATATTTACAGTGTAACACAAGAACTGGGGGATTGGAAGGGCTGCTTGACAGGCTGCACAAAACGTGGTACGATAACCTCTGGATTCGCGTGCGGATCCATCCGGATAAATGGGTTCATCAGGAAGATAATGATGCTGCCCATAGGGAATTGAGGTAATTGACAGATGAAGATCAGGTTAACACAGTACAGGGCCTGGTATGGTAAAACCCAATACAGTATATTATAACAGCAGAGAAATCTGCTGTTTTTTATTGCGGATTTTATTCGGGTAGAGTGGGAAAGGATGAAAGATAATGGAAAAGAAACAGACAGCGGTAAGGGAGATTATAAGGTTGTGCCAGATTGTTCTGGGAAATGCAATGTATGCGGCGGCAGTGGTATTGTTTATTGTTCCTAATGGGCTGATTACCGGAGGGACCACGGGACTGGCGCTGTTTGCCTCCCATACCCTGGGAATTCCCATCAGCCTGTTTGTCAGCATTTTTAATATTACCATGTTCCTGTTCGGGGCATGGATCCTGGGCAGACAGTTTGCCCTGACCACGGCGTTGAGCACGGTTATTTATCCCCTTATGCTGGGACTGTTGGAGGGACTGGGATTCGGCGGTTTTGTGATGCAGGAAAAGCTGGTGGCCGTGATCTATGCGGGCATCCTCATAGGGGCAGGTATCGGCATTGTCATGAGGGCCGGAGCCTCCACCGGGGGAATGGATATTCCATCCCTGATCCTCAAGAAAAAATTTGAGATCAATGTGTCCTTCAGCCTCTATCTCATGGACTGCATCATCCTGGGTCTGCAGCTGATCTCTGCGGACTCCCATGCCATTCTTTACGGTATCCTGCTGATCATTGTATATACCATGGTACTTAATAAGGTTCTGATGTCCGGAAATGTCAGGATACAGGTGAAGATCGTGTCCAGGAAATACGAAACCATCAACCGGCTGATTGCAGAGCGCCTGGACTGCGGCACCTCCCTTCTCCACATGGAGACAGGGTACCTGCACCGGGAGCAGGAGATGATCCTGGCTGTTATCGCCAGGCGTGACCTGCCCAGGCTGAACCAGCTGGTGATGAATGAAGACCCGGAGGCCTTCATGATCATCAACCAGATCAACGAGGTGAGAGGGCGGGGATTCACATTAAAACGTGTGTATCAGGATTCCGCCTATCAGGAGCAGATGTATCAGGAACAGGAGGAAGGTTCCGTATAACCCGGGGCAGGTGTTTGGGAGACAACATATTTCCCGTCCGTCAGGCTGACCGCGGTACGCCATGCGCCGGCCAGCGGATCTGTCTGAGGATGATCCTCCCTGTAATGGCTTCCTCTGCTTTCCCTCCGGGCCAGCATGGATGCCAGCAGGGCACGGCCCAGATCCAGATACTGGTGGGCTTTTAGGAATGCCTTAAGCTGGGGAGCATCTTCGCAGTCATCAAGCCCCATATTCTGATCCAGAACCAGTCCCATGGCATCCATGGCTTCAAGGGCTGTGACCAGTCCCTTTTCAGTCCGTATAATGCCACCGTACCGCCACATCAGTTCCTTTACCCGCCGGCAAATCTTCTGGGGAGAATCCGGGATACGGCCGGTATCAGACAAAGGCTGTTTTATATAGGGAGGGCAGCATTGGTAGGAGGCGTACAGCTGGCCGCGGATATCATCCACTGGGACAGGGGAAAAGTGATTCTTTCCAGCATGACCGCAGGCAGACCTGGCTGCCAAAGTGCCGAATACCAGGCAGCTTCCTGAGGCCATGCCTCCCAGGCGGTCGGCTCCATGGATGCCCCCGGCTCCTTCGCCGCAGGCAAAGAGCCCCTCCACCCCGGTACAGCAGCCGTGATCCACCCAGATCCCTCCATTGGCCGCATGGAAAAAGGGAGCAATGGAAATGGGGTCCTTTTCAATATGTATATTGTGTTCCCTGAGCAGCCAGTCCGTATAATCCCGTACATAGCCGCGTTTATCCTTCAGGATATCAGGGCTGTAGCGGATCAGACACCCTGAGGACTCATCAAATGTACCTCCTTCTGCCTCGATACGCTGCAGCGCGGACTTCATAAGGGCAATGTCAAAATATCTGGAATTATCCGAGAAGGTAAAAGGGCCGTGGGGTTCCCGGAGCATGAGGCACTCCTCATAATCCGCCTGGTGGGGCAGAAGTCCCTTCAGCACATCTTCTCCATCCGGTCCGATCAGCCCGGTGCAGTATCGCAGGCTACCCTCCCTGAACACGGTTTTATAGAGAGGGGACAGAAAACCCGGAATAAACTGGTTGTATTCCAGATTGATCAATTTGGCACCGGCTTTCAGGGCAATGGCCTGGGTGCTTCCGTTCACATCCGCAGTGTTCAGGTTGTGGAGATAGAGCCCTCCCATGCCTCCCCCTGCCAGGATTACTGCCTTGGCGGATATGGTCAGTATTCCCTCCGGCCCCAGGAGCAGAGCGCCGATGATCCGGTTTTCCGACACCAGAAGCTGTACCAGGTCCGTGTGCTCCATCACCGTGATGCGCCCGGTTTTCCGGATGGCTTGGTGCACCCTTGTCCTCAGCGCGTCCCAGTTCTTCCAGTAATACAGATCCCGGGCCGTATGGCCAAAACATGCCAGCTTCTTTTCAGGAAGCCTGTGAAAATCAATGCCCATCTCAGGCAGGTTCCCTATACACTCTTCAATATGATCGATATAATATCTTCCCATCCATGGGTCGTTCATGCCTTGGCTGCAGTCTTCTATATCCTTAAAGAAACGTTCCCTGTCCTGGGGACCGGCAGTACACAGGCAGTGTATGGTATCCATCAGAGGATAGAAACTGGAGCCGGAACACAGGCGGGAGGAGGTTATGAGGAGTACATTCCGGTTTTCCCGGGCGCAGCTTACGGCTGCCCGTATACCGGCCAGGCCGGCGCCGGTGACCAGAATATCATACTGCATTTGGGATTGTATCAGATGATCCATAAATATCCCCCTGTCTATCTCTTAAAATATCCCACATTAAAATGGAACTGCATTGCATCATAGTACTTCTGATAATCCCGGGCTTTGATGGCATTGCAGATGCGCAGGTGCTTTTCCACGGTGAGCTCCATGTTGCTGTGGGTGGTCTTGACTTTATAATACCGGTCACATGCCCAGAAAAACTCAATAATGGACTTTAACAGGTGATTGTCCACTGCCTGGAACAGTATCTTGTGAAAAGATGCGTCAGCCTCAGCGAACCTGGCACCATATACGGAGGAGCGTGACTGTTTGATCTGGACAAACAGGCTCTCCATGGTTTTGGCTTCCTTGGTCAGGCTCTCCAGGGACTCCGGGGTGATGCTCTCATATGCATCCTTTGCAAAACCCAGCTCCAGCACCCGGCGCAGTTCCTCGATCTCCTTGTGCAGCTGGTCCTCATCGCTGATACTGTAGATCAGGTTGCTGAGGAAAAAATCAGTGTTAAACTCCTGAATGACAATCCCCACACCGGGAGTGGAGCAGACCGTGCCCGTAATCTCCAGGGATTTGATGGCTTCCCTCAGCACATTACGGCTTACCCCCAGCATTTCGCACATCTTCATCTCAGAGGGCAGCTTATCTCCCGGCATCAGATGGTTCTTCTCTATATAACTTTTAATTTCATCGTAAACCTGCAGATATAACTTGCGGGATTTTAGATTTTTCATTCCATTGGCTTCTGCCATACCTGTGATTCTCCCTGTGCTGTATGATTTGTATGATAAAGTTCTAACTATATGTTTATCATATTGCATATTAGTAAAAAAGTCAATGAACTGTTATAAATGTACATAATTCGACAAGATAATATCCGTAATACGTACATTATACACACGGGAAAATAAATTATATGTTGACATGTATGTGCAATTATCATACAATAAAGTCACGATAGCTTGAAAAAGCAATGAAGGTTACAAAACTTTGTAGTACAAAGTACAAACTAAGAAATGGAGGTTACGGATTATGAAGAAAAGAAGATTAGCAAGCCTGCTTTTGGCAGCAACTCTTGCCGTGGGATCCCTGGCCGGCTGTGGTTCGGGAGGAAAGACGGCTGAGACCACTGCTGCGGGGCAGGGCGCCCAGACCACACAGGCACCTGCAGGCGGGACCTCAGGCAGCTCCGCAGACGGGGCAGGGGCAACAGATCTGGGAACACCTCTGGCGGATGTAAGGGTGCGGCAGGCACTGGCCTACGCCATTGACATGGAAGCCATTGTGGACAGCCTTTTTGAGGGAAAGGCGGAAGTGGCTAAGAGCTTTACCGCCCCCGGCGACTGGCTGAACCCTGAGATCCCGGTCTATGAGTATAATCCGGAAAAGGCCAAGGAGCTGCTGAAGGAAGCAGGATGGCCGGCAGACTATACCCTGGACGTGGTCTACTACTATGATGACCAGCAGACCGTGGATTTGATGACCATTATCGGCCAGTACTGGCAGGAGGTTGGCGTGAAGGCCCAGTTCAGGAAGCTGGAAGGCGACCTGGCAGCCCAGCTTTGGGTACCGCCCGCAGACAAGGAGAAGGGACCGTCCGCTGTGAAGTGGGATCTGGCCTATGCAGCCGTTGCAGCCCTGGCGGAGAGTGAGTTCTATAACCGCTTTGCATCCACTGCATCCAACAACTCCTCGGTTCCCAAGCAGGATGGCTTGGATGAGATGATTGCAGCATCCAACGCAACCATGGATACCAATGAGCAGAAGGAAGCATTTTTTAAGATCCAGCAGTTTGTGGCAGAGAATGAACTGGCCATGCCGCTGTATCACCAGGTATGCTTTATCTATACCAGCGACAAGCTGGACACTGCGGGCAGCAAATTCGGCAACGACCAGTTTTCCTATGAGAAGAACATTCTGGACTGGAAGATCGACCGGGCGGACAATACCATGTACACCAACGGCGGACCGGAAGAATTTTTCTGGTATCCCATGGTTAATCCGGGTTACATGATCAACACTGAGCTGATCTTCGACAAGCTGATCAATGCGGACAGTTCCCTGAATCCCACAGAGGGAATGCTGGCTGAGAGCTATGCTGTGTCTGAGGATGACAAGTCCATTGAGTTTGTCTTAAGGGACGGGTTAAAGTGGCATGATGATGAACCCCTCACTGCAGAGGATGTTAAGTTCACACTGGAACTGATGTTAAGGACCCCGGGAACCAATGCGGTTGCATCCGAGGTAATGAAGGCCATCCAGGGCTCAGCTGATTTCCTGGAGGGCAAGACCGACAACCTGGAAGGCGTTGAGATCGATGGAAACAAGATTACAGTAAACTTTGACACGGTATCTGCTAATGCCCTTGCGGTATTTTCACAGTGGCCCATCCTTCCGAAGCATTGTCTGGAGAAAGCAAGCCCCGAGACGCTGCAGCAAGATCAGTTCTGGCAGAAACCAATCGGTTCAGGCCCATACAAAGTTGATGAGGTGGTCCTCAACAACTATGCAACCCTGAAGAGATGGGACGGATACTACAAGACCGGAACAGGAAATATTGATACCATCTATATGTTTGCCAGCGGAGAGAATGACGGCAATCTGGTTAAGAATGCGGGAGCGGGCAAGATCGATTATGCATGGAGCAAATCCACAGATGATGCAAAGGCCATCGAAGCCATGGACGGTATGACGGTGACGGCGGCAAATATCCGCTATACCAGATGTTTCTATATCAACCAGTTCCCTCATGATGCGAATATAAAGTAGGATGATTGGACTGTGGCGGGCCGGTAATAAAACGGTCCGCCCTGTTTTTTAACAAGAGAACTTCCATGATGCGAAGCTATGGATGATCTTGCTTCGTATTGCGAAGGGCTTTCGCACAAAGCGCCGGAAAACCTGGCGCAAGTGCTCAATGCAAGGAGGAATTTTAATGAGTAATTACATAATACGTAAAATTCTGACCCTCATTCCCATGATGCTGGTAATCAGCTTCCTGATCTATCTGGGCATGGAGCTGATGCCGGGTGATGCGGTTGATTTCCTGATTCCGCCCGATGCCCTTGCCACCATGTCGCCGGAACAGCTGAATGCCATGAGAGAGGCCCTGGGCCTGAACGACCCGTTTTTCCTGCGCTATTTAAAGTGGCTGGCCGGAATGCTTCACGGTGATTTCGGATACAGCCTGCAGAGCGGTGTCCCTGTCATTACCCTGATGAAGAACCACCTTCCGGCAACCATTGAGCTGACCTTTACCTCCCTGGTCATGTCCTCTGTTTTCGGTATTCTTTTGGGGATTGTCTGTGCCCTTAAAAAGGGAACGGTCCTGGACCAGATCTTGAGTATTGTTGGAATGGTAGGTGTGGCGATCCCCCAGTTCCTGCTGGGACTCATCTGCATTAATGCATTTGCACTCCACACCAGCATCCTTCCGGTGGGAGGCCGGATGGCCTATGCGGGACAGAACTTTATTCAACGGCTGCCCTATCTGATCATGCCTGCCACTGTGCTGGGATTTTCCCTGACATCAGGAGTTATGCGTTATGGACGCTCCAGCATGCTGGATTCCATGGGGCGCGATTATATGAAGACAGCCAGAAGCAAGGGCCTGCCTGAGTGGAGGGTCAATCTTCTCCATGGGCTGAGGGCTGCCATGACGCCGGTGGTGGTATTGATCGGTTTCCGCCTTCCCATGCTCATCGGAGGTGCTGTGGTGGTGGAGGAGGTGTTCCAGTGGCCGGGTATCGGTGTGCTCTTTGTCTCAGCTGTGCGCTCCCAGAATACACCCCTGGTCATGATCATCGGTTTCTTCAGTGTCCTGCTGGTGCTTGTGGCCAGCATCATCGTGGATATCATCACAGCAGTGCTGGATCCGCGGATTAAACTGAGTTAGGAGGTGCGGGATGAAAAGTTCACTTGAACGGAAAATGGACCGGATCCTGGAGAGGGAAAACTCCGGCCGTATAAAAAAAGGGATCAAGAACCGTGCCCTCAGGAAGCTGTTTGCCAACAAACTGTCCGTACTGGGATTTATCATATTCTTTGTGATCATGTTCATGTGCCTGTGTGCGCCCCTGTTTACCCAGTACAGTTCCACCAAGGTGGACCTGCGCAACATCCTGAGCCCGCCTACTGCCTCCCATATTATGGGAACTGATAAAATCGGCAGGGATATATGGGCCAGGGTTCTCTATGGGGGGCGCATATCCATAGGCGTGGGCCTTGGAAGCGCGCTGATCGCAACGGTTTTAGGCGTATCCCTGGGAACCATTGCAGGTTACAAGGGCGGCTGGTTTGACGGTATCATTATGAAGATATCAGAGATTCTTATGTCATTTCCCCAGATCATCCTGGTTCTGATCCTGGTGACCATTACGGGCCAGAGTTTATGGAACCTGATATTTATATTTTCCATTACGGGCTGGCCTTCCATGTACCGTATGGCCAGGTCCCAGATGCTGTCCCTGAGGGAGGAAGAATATGTACAGGCGCTGAAAGCTTTTGGAATCGGAAGCATGAGGATCGCATTTGTCCACATGCTGCCCAATGCCATCGGCCCCATTTTTGTAAACATAACCCTTTCCACTGCCATGTTCATCCTCCAGGAGGCATCCCTAAGCTTTCTTGGACTGGGTGTTCCTCTGGAGGTGGCCACCTGGGGCAATATCCTGAATGCGGCCCAGGACCTGATGATACTGAAGAATTCCTGGTGGGTATGGCTGCCAACAGGTATTGTGGTGACGCTGTTTGTGGTGGGTATCAATTTTATCGGTGACGGTCTGAGGGATGCCACGGACCCGTCCCAGATCGGATAACCAATGTGCTTCCGTGAAGTGCTTTCGCACATAAGCGTCTAAAAGACAGACGCTAAGTGCCAGGGGAAACTTCACGATACTAAGCTTGAAAGGACCTCGCTAAGAATCGTGAAGTGCTTTCGCACATAAGCGTCTAAAAGACAGACGCTAAGTGCCAGGGGAAACTTCACGATACTAAGCTTGAAAGGACCTCGCTAAGAATCGTGAAGTGCTTTCGCACATAAGCGTCTAAAAGACAGACGCTAAGTGCCAGGGGAAACTTCACGATACTAAGCTCGAAAGGACCTCGCTAAGAATCGTGAAGTGCTTTCGCACATAAGCGTCTAAAAGACAGACGCTAAGTGCTCAATGCAAGGAGTGTGATAATACATCATGAGCGATAACGTAGTATTGAAAGTCCAGGACCTGGAAGTTAATTTTTATAACAATGAGAGATGCAACAAAGTCCTTCGGGGCGTGTCCTTCCAGCTGGAGAAGGGGAAGATCATGTGTATCGTGGGAGAGAGCGGGTGCGGCAAATCCGTGACCGCCAATTCCATTATGGGCCTGCTGCCTGATCTTTCCAGGATTGAGAAGGGGGAGATACATTTTTACGACAAGGGTAAGGATATAAGGATCGACCGGTTAAAGCGAAAGGGAAAAGAGATGCGTGAGATCCGCGGAGATGGGATCGCCATGATATTCCAGGACCCTATGACGGCCCTGAATCCGGTCTTTACAGTGGGATACCAGATCAACGAATCCCTTCTCTATCATAACAGGGCAAAGAGCAAGAGCGATGCAAAGGAGAAGGCGGTCAGCCTGTTAAAGGACATGGGGATCCCACTTCCTGAGAAGCGGGTGGATGAATACCCTTACCAGTTTTCAGGGGGCATGTGCCAGAGGGCCATGATCGCCATGGCCATGAGCTGCCAGCCCAGGGTGCTCATAGCGGATGAGCCCACCACGGCCCTGGATGTGACGATCCAGGCGCAGATATTTGAGCTGATGCTGGCCCTTAAGAATAATCATGATGCGGCTATCCTGCTCATCACCCATGATATGGGTGTGGTTGCCGAGCTGGCCGACAATGTGGCTGTAATGTACATGGGCAATATTGTGGAGAGCGGGGATGCCAGAGCTGTGCTGACCCATTCGGCCCATCCCTATACAAGAGCCCTTCTTAAGTCCATACCTGTGCTGGGACGGGGCAAGAAGCAGGAGCTGGAACCCATCAAAGGCTCTACACCCGATCCATATAACCGTCCCAAAGGCTGCCAGTTTGCGCCAAGGTGTGAATTCGCCGCCGACCGGTGTATGGAGGAAATGCCCCCCGAGGTCCAGTTGGAGCCGGGCCATTACTGCAGATGCTTTCATGACCTGATGGGAAAGGAGGGGTGAGATAATGGCAGACAAAAAGGATGTGCTCATTAAGGTAAACGGCCTGAAGACGTATTACCCTGTGAAACAGGGGGTATTTAAGCGGACCGTGGGGTATGTGAAGGCAGTGGATGATGTGAACCTTGACATATACAAGGGGGAAATACTGGGTGTGGTAGGAGAAAGCGGCTGCGGCAAGACCACCCTGGGGAAAAGTATCCTTCAGCTGATCAAACCCACGGAGGGCAGTATCCGATATTCCTTTGAGACAGGGGAGAGGGAGCTGATCGGTATGAATAAGAGGGAGCTGGATGAAGCCCGGTGCAAGATGCAGATCGTGTTCCAGGATCCATATTCCTCCCTGAATCCGTCCTTTACCATATTCGGTTCCATGCAGGAACCCCTGATCCGGTTTGGGGAGAGGAGCAAAAAGGTCAGGAAGGAAAAGATAGCAAAGCTTCTGGAAGCAGTTAACCTGCCTCCGGAGTACATGGAGCGGTATCCCAATGAGTTTTCAGGCGGCCAGAGGCAGAGGATCGGCATAGCCAGAGCCTTGTCCGTATCCCCTGAATTTATTGTGTGCGATGAGGCTGTGTCGGCCCTGGACGTATCCATTCAGGCCCAGGTGCTGCAGCTTCTGAAAAAGCTCCAGGTGGAGCGCGGCCTCACTTACATGTTTATCACCCATGACCTGTCCGTGGTGGAATACATCAGTGACCGGATCGTGGTCATGTACCTGGGGCGGGTAGTGGAGATGGCGGATACGGAAGAGCTATTTGAACATACGCTCCATCCTTACACAAAGGCGCTGCTCAGCGCGATTCCCATTGCGGATATAGATAAGAGGCGCAAGAGGATCCCGCTTCAGGGCGATGTACCCAGCCCGGTGAACCCGCCGTCCGGCTGCACCTTCCACCCAAGGTGCCCGGAGTGTATGGAAAAATGCAGGACCGAGATACCCCATCCCACCATTATCATGCAGGAAGGGAGGGAACATATGGTATGCTGCCACCGCGTCAGCGAGCAGGCAGCTGCAAAGAAAGAGGTTCAAACAACAGGAGGCAATCATGAGTAAATTTAAAATGACACAGATCAAGGGAGTCATCCCGGCAATGATGACATTTTTTGACAAAGAGGAAAATGTTGATATCCAGTGCACCAGACGTATGGTGGATTTTATGCTGGACCATGGAGCAGACGGATTTTATCTCACCGGCAGTACGGGAGAATGCTTTACCATGACCGCCGAGGAGCGGAACCTGGTGGTGGACACTGTGATCGATCAGGTTAAAGGGCGGGTTCCGGTAATCGTACATGTGGGGGATATTGGCACAAAGAAATCCATTGAACTGGCAAAGCACGCCTATGAGGCAGGGGCGGACGCCATTTCGTCTGTGCCTCCTTTCTATTGGAAGTTCAGGGCGGATGATATTTACAGCTATTACAAAGATATCTCTGAGGCAACGCCCCTTCCCATGGTGGTCTATAACATCCAGCTGGCAGGGCTTATGGACATGGGCCTGTTGCTGAAGCTGGCGGACCTTCCCAATGTGCACGGCCTCAAATACACGGCAAGATCCCATGATGAGATGGGATACCTGAAGGAAAAGCTGGGCAGTGATTTCATGATCTATTCAGGCTGTGATGAGATGGCATTTTCCGGCATGTGCGCAGGGGCGGACGGTATCATCGGTTCCTTCTACAACCTGTTCCCGGATCTGTACAAGAAGATTCTGGCCAAGGTGGAGGAGAGCGATATCAAGGGAGGAATGAGGCTTCAGAAGATTGCGGATGAGGTGATCTTAGCGGCCCTGAAATATGATTTCCCATCCGTGCTCCACGGTATGATGAACTGGAGAGGGCTGGAATCCGGGTACTCCAGAAAGCCGTTCTACAACTATGAGGATTCAGAACTCACGGGCCTTAAGGAAGAGATTCTCAGAATTAAGGAAAAGTATCAGGCAGAGGAACTGGATATGTTCCATTTTTAGAAAGGGGAGGAGTGCGATGAGCCAGGAGATATTACAAGGAGGTTTGTGGCGGCGATCAAGGAGGGGATACCGGTTTAAGGCCGGCCCTACATCCGTCTAAACACCCGTACATACATCACAAGAGTCACCGCCATCACTACCCCGCACAGCAGGATCAGCCCATTGACCAGAGGGATAGGCATATGGGGGAACAGGAGGAAAAGGAAGAGGACTACAAAAAGCAGGGCGGTGCAGCATTTCCCAAACCACATGGCGCCGTCTAGCTTTTTGCCCTGGCGCAGCTTGATGGCGCCCATAACGAGCATGAACCCTTCCTTTGCCACAAAAAGGACGACTAACAGGAGGATCAGAGGATAGCGGTTTAAAAGGCAGAGAAGGATGGCGCCGTGGGTCAGTTTGTCGGCCAGAGGGTCCAGGAACTTGCCGAATTCCGTGATCATGTTGAATTTCCTGGCAACCATACCGTCAAACATATCGGTGATGGAGGAAATGCCCATGACCATGGCAGCCCTGTAATAGTCTGCGTCCGTCACAGCGTGGAGATACAGCCATACAAATACCGGAATCATGACAAGGCGGAAATATCCCATCAGGTTAGGAATTGAGAAAAGTTCTTTTTTAGACAAATGCTTCATAAGAAGTACACCCCTCTCTTGCTAAAAGAAATATTTTTTTTTATAATATAGATAAATTGTAACTGTTCAGTACGGCTCATCTTCTTGACCGGAAAAGCCGGTCAAGAAGCATCGGATGTCCATCCAATGTGAAAATGGGTGCAAAAACGGACTTATGAGCAAGCTTAACGCCCGCTTTTGTACCCATTTTCACGCCGTTCTGAACTGTTAATAAATTTATTTTTCAGGCTTCGGGCAGCCAAAGGAGGAAGGCAAATGACAGCGGATTTTTTAGTGAGGATCAGAGGAGAGTACAACCAGTTTACAAAAGCGGAAAAAAAGGTGGCGGACTATATCCTCAACTATCCTAAAAAAGTTCTGTTCATGTCCATCACGGAACTGGCCGAGGTCTGCAACGTGGGTGATACCAGTGTGTTCCGGTTTTGCAAGACCATGAACTGCAAAGGGTATCAGGAATTTAAAATGCTTCTGTCCCTGAGCCTTAATGAGGGCAGGCAGGGCATGGGACAGATGGAAGGGGATATCGACCTGGATGACACCTTTGACGAGGTGGTCCAGAAGGTGCTGGCTTCCAATATAAACGCACTTAAGGAGACCCAATCCCTTCTTAAGAGAGACCATTTTGAACAGGTTATCCAGTGTTTCCACAACGCCACGCGCATCTGTTTTTACGGCGTGGGCACCAGCATGACCACGGCCATGAAGGCGGCCGACAAATTCCTTAAAATAGAGTCCAAGGTGTACTGCGCATCAGACTCCCATATCCAGGCCATGATGGCCTCCACCATGACCAAGGGTGAGGTGGCTGTGGTGTTCTCCTATTCGGGAGCCACCAAGGATACCATCCATGTGGCACAGCTGGCCAAACAGGCAGGGGCGGAAATTGTATGTATCACCCGTTTCGTCAAGTCCCCTCTGACTGCTTACGGCGACATGGTACTGCTGTGCGGCGCCAATGAAAGTCCGCTGCAGGCTGGTTCTTCATCGGCGGAGATCAGCCAGCTGTTCCTCATTGACCTTTTGTACACCGAGTATTACAGAAGATACTATGATACCTGCAGTGTGAACAATGAAAAGACATCGGCCTCAGTTATGGAGAAACTCTGCTAGGATCCTGCCAATACTGTGATGCCAGCTGGACCAGGTACATGGCAGGACTGCTCAGGTAACTGTTTTTGCGGTAGCTGGCCACAATCTTCCATGAAGGGTGGTCCGGCAGGCAAAAATAGGATACATCCTCCCGCAGAGCCAGTGTATCTGACTCAGGCACCAGGCCGCAGCACATCCTCGCTCCCACCATATGGAGAATGGTCCGGGCCCTGGCTGTCTCAAACAGTACATTGGGAACAAAGCCTGCCTGCCGGAAGATGGTGTCAACCCATTGGCGGATGGTGGATTCCCTGTACATCAGGGCAAAGGGTTCGTACTTAAGGCCTTCCAGATCCAGTTCCGGATAAGGACCCTTGCCGCCGGGCTTTGCCTGGCTGCACAGGGGATGGACGGACGGGACGGCCAGCACCAGCTCCTCGGCGCTGATAGGCAGATACTCATCATCTGTGCGCTGATTATCCTGCAGGGTCATGAACCCTATGTCCAGGCTGCCCTGGATGATCATCTGCTGCTGCCTTCGGACGCTTACCTCCGATACATTGATCACAATACCTGGATACTCTTTATGAAAAACAGGATAGATACTGGTGAACATGTGGGCGCCTCTTTCCGGCGGGAAACCGATGGAGAGAGAGCCTTTTTTTGCGTCAGTGATATCCTGGAGGCGATGATAGGTCTCACGCTTTAGACGCAGCATTTCCCTGGCAGCGCTGAGGTAGACCTCCCCGGCTTCCGTGGGAGACCATCCGGTGCGCGAACGGAAAAAGAGGGGCGTGCCGATCTCGCGTTCCAGATGGAGCAGCTGCTGGTTCAGGGCAGAGGGGGTGAGAAACAGTTTTTTTGCCGCCCTTGTCACATTGCGCTCCTCCGCGATTTTTACAATATACTCTATCTCCTTTAGATTCATGAAAACCTCCTTGTGCTCCACTACCTTAATTATAAATGGAAATGTGGGGAAATACAACAGGGCAGGAAAGATACTGTTAAAAAAATTAACAGTAAGTGTAAAACTATTAATTTTACTTATCAAAGGTAACGAATTATAATATACACGTAACAGTTAAGGACGGCGGGAAAATGGGTGAAATAGAGGGAACATCCGATGCTTCTTGACCGGCTTTTCCGGTCAAGAAAATGAACCGTCCTGAACCGTTACCTATACAGTAAGCAACTGCATATAAGGAGGGTGTTATGGAGTACGATATGGAGTACAAAGAGGACTACAAAAAGAACTACAAAGATGCGTTTGAGATGAAAGACAGGAAATACCGCAGCAGCACTCTGACCAATGGCCTTGGGCGGTCGGGGCAGAGGGCGCTTTTGTATGCCGCGGGTATGGATGAGGAGGATATGAAAAAGCCTTTTGTGGCGGTCATCGGTTCCTTCAGCGAAATGGTGCCCGGGCATGTGCATCTGCGTGAACTGGCAGAGTATGTGAAACAGGGGATCATAGAGGCGGGAGGCGTACCAAGGCAGTCGGAGACGATCGCTATCTGCGATGGCCTGTGCCAGGGGCATAAGGGGATGTGTTATCCGCTGGCCAGCAGGGACCTGATCGCCGATTCCGTGGAAATGGTGGTGGAGGCCCATCATTTTGACGCAATGGTGCTGCTGCCGGGATGTGACAAGATCATACCGGGCATGCTGATGGCGGCCGCCAGGCTGGATATCCCGGCCGTCATTGTGCCGGGCGGCCCCATGCTTCCCGGAAATGTGGGGGGCAATCCGCTGTTTTGTTCCTCTGAACTCAGGGAATATCCCGGACGTGTGGAAATGGGGACTGTGACTGTGGAGGAGATGAAGGAGGCTGAGAAAGCAGCCCTTCCAACGGTTGGAAGCTGTGCCCACCTGGGAACCGCCAATTCCATGTGTATGCTCACGGAGGTGCTGGGCATGGCCCTGCCCGGAGCAGGGACAGCACCAGCGGTATCCAACAAGAGAAAGCGGATTGCCAAGGCATCAGGCAGATGTGTGATGGAACTTCTGAGAAAGGGGATCACACCCAGGAAGATCCTCACCCGGGAGTCCATGCTGAACGGTGTTGCCGGAGCCATGGCCACTGGTTCCTCCACCAACCTGGTCCTGCACCTGATGGCAATTGCCCATGAGGCAGGAGTAAAGCTGGACCTGGAGGATTTTGACCGGATCAGCCGGCAGGTTCCCTTTGTGTGTAACCTGCAGCCCTCCGGAAAATACCCCATTGTATCACTGGATGCAAGCGGCGGGATCTCAGCCGTGTTAAAAACCATAGAGAGCAGGATCCACGGGGATGTACTTACGGTAACAGGCAGCACCTTAAGGGAACTGCTTCAACAGGTCAAAGCCGCTCCTGATGATGTGTTAAAGAGCATGGAATCCCCCCAGAAGCCTGAGGGCGGCATCGCGGTGCTCCGCGGAAATCTGGCGCCAAGGGGCGCCGTGGTCAAGCAGTCGGGGGTTAAATCGTCCATGTATCATTTTAAGGGGAAAGCCCGTGTATTCAACTCCATGGAGGAGGCGGACGAAGCCATCAGCAACAATACGGTTGAAAAGGGAACCGTGATTGTGATCCGATATGAAGGACCCAAGGGAGGGCCGGGAATGAGGGAAATGCTCTCCACCACGGCTCTGATTATGGGACGGGGAATGGATGAGGATTGCGCCCTGGTAACGGACGGCCGCTTTTCCGGGGCCACCCACGGTCCCTGCGTGGGCCATGTGTCCCCGGAAGCCGCCTTGGGAGGTCCCATCGGACTGGTGGAAGATGGGGACGTGATCGAAATCGATATTGCAGGCCGCGGCCTTCACCTTGAAGTGTCCCAGGAGGAACTGGAGAAAAGAAAAATGGCCTTTGTTCCTGTGAGAAAGCCCAGAAAACCTGCGTTGGCCAAATACGCTGCCCTGGTCAGTTCGGCGGATACAGGAGCTGTGATCGATGTGACCGGACTGTGATGGATGTAACTGCACTGTGACGGGAACCATCCCGGGATAGACCGATCCGCCGCTGTCCCAAAACTAAAAAACAGGATTTACAGGGATTTGCCTCCCTGAAATCCTGCTTTTTCCGTCTTATGGACCGTACCGGCAATTTCCGTATTCTGGACCGTACCGGTAAGCCATGTCTTCTGGACTGTATCAGTAAGTTCCGTTATATTCCTGTCTGTACCCCATCTGTTTTAATTCCTCATAATATTCCGCATAGGTTGCATTTTCATAAGGAAGCACAAAGATGATACCGATACAGCATGCCAGTATACCTAGAATTTCCCAGCCGATAAAGGACAGCTGCAATACAAAGAACTGGAATTTGTGCCCATCCATCATGTTTCTGCTCTGGTCCAGGGCGCTGCGGTAATCCATATCCGGGTATTCGGCCAGGATATATGGAACCATTGCGTACTGGTATGTCTTGATAATGCCGGGAATGATGAGAAGCAGGGTCCAGCCGAATATGATCAGGTCCTTCATAAACATTGCCTTTACGATCTTAAGATATCTGCCGCCGCCAAATCCGTAAAACAGGCGTTCAAAGCCCGCGTCCGCCTGTCTCTGCCTGCTTTCAATAAAGTAGGAGCACAGTCCCACCCGCACCACGTTGCTCAGAAAGGTCTGTATCAGGACACATACAATAAAAATGATGACAGACATGATGATAACGATGAACATAACAGCGATCAGGGCCGCCAGATCAAAGTCTTCCGTCAGATAACGGGAGCCGGAACGGCCCGGTATACTGAAATTAACGGAGGTATTGCCGCCTCCGCCCAATATGGTTGCCACAAGGCTCACCAAAAGAGCCATCCAATAGTATTTTTTTAAACATGCTTTTGCCCGCGCTTTTAATTCTGCTCTGCTAGCCAAGTTAGTTACCTCCTTATGTGTTGGAAGGATCCAGACATTCAATTCACACTTCCATTATATACCTATCCATATTATCATGCCATAAATTGGATAAAAAATCCACTTAAAAATCGGGAATCCATCATACAAATAATTAAGATACATGTAATAAAAAGTTCACGGAAAAAGTAAACTTCTTTTTGTATGATGTACCTTGTATCCTATTCTGGAGAAAGTTGGGAGGAAATGAAAATGAAGAGAAATATGTTAATGGGAGGTAAGGCGCTGGCTCTGGCAGCGCTCCTGGTCTGCGGGACAGCTGCTTTTGGAACCGGTATGGCCCTGGCGGATACGGCCCAGACTGAAACCACGGCCGGGACAGAGCCGGCAGCTCCCGCAGTGTCAGGACAGATTACTTCCTGTAAGATTACAGGAGATAAACAAAACATAGAGATTGCATTTAACAGCAGCGGAGACGCAGCTGGTACGGACGGCAATGTCTACGTGTTTGAGATGCAGCCTTATGAGGAGGAGCTGGGAGGCAGAAGGGACTTTGCAGCATCGGCGGCAGCCCTGGGCAGCACTTCGGTGACCATACCGTTAAACCTGGGAACGGCTCAGGACCGCCTGTACAGCAAATTCCAGCTGGCCGTATATGACGGGACCCAATTTATATCCGTCAGCAAACCTCACTATATCACCAATCCTGAGATCGTGGCTAAGAATACCGCGGCATTTAAGGATCCCCTTTCCAAAAAAGGACTGAATATTGAGATTGACATGCTGGAGGACGCCTTTGACCTGGGTGTAAAGCATGTGACCACCAATATTGCGTTTTCCCAGATTATGGGAACAGGAATCACATATCAGTATGACGGAAAGACCTATCATTTTAACAAGGCTGTGGTGGATGCCTATGACAAGACCATCAGCGCGCTGTCCAATAAGGGTATGACCGTAACGGTTATTTTGTTAAATGACTGGAACCCCAATACGCCGGACTTGATCTATCCGGGGACCCAGAAAAGCTCCAATGCATTTTATTACATGTTCAATGCTGAGACGGAGAGCGGATTTGAGCAGACAAAGGCCATTGCCTCCTTCCTGGCAGACCATTACAGCGGGTCCAACTCCAGCTACGGCAAGGTGTCTAACTGGATCATCGGCAACGAGATCAACAACCAGCAGTGGAACTACATGGGTGCCACGGATCTGACCAGCTATGTAAAGGCATATCAGAAGGCGTTCCGGGTTATCTATACTGCGATCAAGAGCACCAATGCCAATGACAGGGTATATTTTTCCCTGGATTACAACTGGATGAACGAGATCGATGGAAAGCTGAAGTACGGCGGCAAGCAGATTGTGGACAGTTTTAACTCCATTGCAAACACCGAGGGACAGATGGACTGGGGTCTTGCATACCATCCTTATCCCTGTCCCATGACAGAACCGGAATTTTGGGATGATCCCCAGACCACGGGCCTGTTCACCAATGATTTTAATTCACCGGTGATCAACTTTGCCAATCTGAACGTGCTCACGGATTATTTTGTCCAGGAAACACTGCGCACGCCATCCGGTCATGTGCGCCACATTATTCTGACTGAGCAGGGCTTTACCTCCTACAGTCCCACCAGGGGCAACATACCTGAGATCCAGGCAGCCGCCTATGCATACTCCTATTATCTGGTGGACAGCAATCCCTATATTGACGCCTACACAGTAAGCCGCCAGGTGGATGCTCCGTCCGAGGCAAAGGACGGGCTGAAGTTCGGACTCTGGGAGTGTGATATGAACCAGCCCAATCTGATCGTGGCAACCAAACGCAAGAAGATCTGGCAGGTATTCCGGGATATTGATAAGAAGAACTCCACCCTGGAAGCCACGGAGTTTGCAAAATCCATTATCGGCATCAGCAAGTGGTCCGATGTGATTCCCAACTTTAAGTGGAGAAACCTGGAGAATTGAGTGGTTGACAAATAAAGGTCTGCGTGTAAAATATTTAGTAGAACGCTGGTGCCGCCAGGCGGCACAGGAGCGGTGGCCCTGGGGGGACACCGCTTTTTTGCAAGGAGTACCGGGTGACAGAGGCCGGTACCTGGAAAGGAATAACTATGGGTTTAATTGTACAGAAATTCGGAGGCACTTCTGTGGCTGACGCAGAAAGGCTCCGCAATGTGGCGAGGATCATCACTGACACTTACAAGGCCGGGAACCAGGTGGTCGCAGTGCTCTCCGCACAGGGGGATACCACCGATGACCTGATTGAAAAAGCAAAGGAGATCAATCCCAATGCATCCAACCGGGAGATGGACATGCTGCTGTCCACAGGGGAGCAGATATCCGTATCCCTGTGCGCCATGGCCATTGAGGCCCTGGGCTGCCCGGTCATTTCCCTTACCGGATGGCAGGCCGGAATGATGACCAATACGGTCTCCATGAATGCCCGGATCAAAAAGGTGGACACGGAGCGCATCGAGGCGGAGCTGAACCAGCGCAGGATCGTTATCGTGACCGGGTTTCAGGGCGTGAACAGGAACGAGGACATTACCACCCTGGGGCGGGGCGGATCCGACACCTCCGCGGTGGCCCTGGCAGCATCCCTGGACGCTGACCTGTGCCAGATCTATACGGATGTGGACGGCGTGTACACCGCTGATCCCAGGACGGTAAAGGGCGCAAGGAAGCTGGAGGAAGTTACCTACAACGAGATGCTGGAGCTGGCTACCCTGGGAGCACAGGTATTACATAACAGATCCGTGGAAATGGCAAAGAAATACAATATAAAGCTGGAGGTCCTGTCAAGCTTCACAGGCCATCCGGGTACAAAAATCAAGGGGGTAGCAAAACGCATGGAAAAATCATATATCAGCAGCGTTGCCAAGGACAAGGATATTTCAAGGATTGCACTGATCGGGGTGCCCAATGAGATCGGAACCTCCTTTAAGGTATTTTCGCTGCTGGCACAGCACCATATCAATGTGGATATCATCCTTCAGGGCATCGGCCATGAGGAGGGAAAGGATATTTGCTTTACCGTGGCCGGGCCGGACCTGGAGCGGGCGGCAGCCCTTCTTAAGGAGCACAGAGAGGAGATCCGCTACGGCCGTCTGGAGACCAACTCAGAGATCGCCAAGGTTTCCGTGGTGGGAGCGGGTATGATCAACAATCCCGGTGTTGCAGCCAAATTATTTGAAGCGCTCTATGACGCCAACATCAATATCAATATGATCTCCACCAGTGAGATCAAGATATCCGTTCTGGTGGACAAAAAGGATGCGGAGAAAGCAGTGCAGGTCATTCACGACAAGTTTTTTTCAATGACATAAATACCCCTGTTTGCAGGCGGTGATCACTATGTAACAAAAATGGAGTTGCAGCCTTTCCTTTTCTTTTGGAAATGCTACAACTCCTTTCTGTTACCCTGATCCGGGATTTCGTTAATATTTTCACTTTTTTATGCCGAAAGAACTTGATATTTGACAAATTTATTATTATAATTGTATGTGGCAATATTTCTGCTTTTTTTGACGTCAGGGCTAAATTCAGGTTCTGATGTTTAGGTATTGTTAAACTTATGAATGATGGAGGACTGGAAAATGAGTAATTCAGCACAAACTTCAGCAAGCAGCCGCATTGCAGCCCTGCTTGATGAGAACAGTTTTGTTGAAGTCGGCGCGTACATCACTGCCAGAAGTACGGACTTTAACATGACTGAGCAGGAGACCCCGGCTGATGGTGTGGTTACCGGTTATGGTACCATCGGTGGATGCCTGGTGTATGTATACAGCCAGGATGCGTCTGTATTAGGCGGATCCATGGGTGAAATGCATGCAAAGAAAATCTGCAACATCTATTCCATGGCAATGAAGATGGGAGCACCTGTCATTGGCCTGGTAGACTGCGCAGGGCTTCGTCTCCAGGAGGCAACTGATGCACTGGACGGCTTTGGAAAGCTGTATTTAAGCCAGACAATGGCTTCCGGCGTGATTCCACAGATAACAGCGATCTTTGGAACCTGCGGCGGGGGTATGGCGGTATCAGCAGGCATCACAGACTTCACTTTCATGGAAGAGAAGTCCGGAAAGCTGTTTGTTAATGCACCGAACGCAATTGACGGCAATTACATTGAAAAATGTGACACCTCCTCGGCTGACTTCCAGGCTAAAGAGTCTGGACTGGTTGATTTTGCAGGTGATGAGGCATCTATCATGGCTCAGATCCGCAGCCTGGTATCTATTTTACCGTCCAACAATGAGGATGATATGTCTTACGGCGAGTGTCAGGATGACTTAAACCGCATGTGCGGGAATCTGGAAGCTTGTACCGGGGATACAGGTCTGGCCCTGACCATGATTTCTGATAATAATTTTTTCATGGAAGTGAAGAAAGCATATGAACCTTCCATGGTTACCGGCTTCATCCGGCTGAATGGGACAACCGTTGGCTGTGTCGCCAACCGTACCGAAGTTTATGACAACGGAGAGAAGAAGGAAGAGTTTGAGGCTGTATTGTCCGGCAAGGGCTGTGACAAGGCAACTGATTTTATTAATTTCTGCGATGCGTTCAATATCCCTGTGCTCACCCTGGTGAACGTAAAGGGCTACAAGGCAAAGATCTGCAGCGAGAGAAGAATGGCAAAGGCAGCGGCACGCCTTACCTATGCATACGCCAATGCAAGCGTGCCCAAGGTAACTGTTGTTGTTAAGGATGCATTTGGCAGCGCATACCTGTCCATGGGCAGCAAGTCCATTGGGGCGGATGTGGTTTACGCATGGCCGGGCGCAGTCATTGGAATGATGAATCCTTCCGAGGCTGTTAAGATCATGTATGCAAAGGAGATCGCTGCATCAGATCAGGCAGCAGCCCTGATCGCAGAGAAGACAGCAGAGTACACATCCCTGCAGTCCAGCGCTGTTTCCGCAGCTAAGAGAGGATATGTAGATGATATTATCAAGGCAGAGGAGACCCGTCAGCGGGTGATCGCAGCCTTTGAAATGCTGTTCACAAAGAGAGAGGACCGTCCGTCTAAGAAGCATGGCACGGTTTAAAGAGAGGTGACAGGTATATGAGACGATTAATGAAACGAGTGGCAGCAGCGGTTCTCATGGCTGCCTGCCTGGTGAGCCTGTCAGCCTGTACTGCAAAACAGGAAGATGCTGCGGCAAAGGTTCCCGAGATCAGTACGGAGGGAACTCTTGTAGATGACGCCATGGCCCAGTCCCTGAAGCTTTCAGCGGCCCAGACCCTGGGAACATCCATGGAGCAGATGATCATCCAGAAGGCATTGACCGAGGCCCAGGGGGATCAGGAAAGCGCAAACCTGTACAATACCCAGATCGAGATCAGACATGAGCTGGGAGATGTTAAGGGAATTGACCTGGACAGCGCAAGCGTAGTGCTTTTGGCAGACGGCAGTTATACGGTGATGATTCCTGTTACCTTTACAGAGGGTTCCATGCAGTACGTGCTGAACCTGAATATGGCCACACAGGAACTTAAGACAGAGTTCACCGACCTGGGGAACGATGATGACGCCAAGGATGTAGGCAGTTTGATGGAATCGGCAACGGTTTATTCCGCGATCGGTATCGGAACCGTGTTCGCGGTACTTATCTTCATCAGCCTTTTGATCGCCTGCTTTAAGTTCATCCATCAGTGGGAGACAGGAAAGAATACAAAGAAAGACACTCCGGCACCAGTACCGGCGGTACCGGTTAATACAGCGGCACCGGCAGTAAGTGCGGATCTGTCTGATGACGCAGAACTTGTGGCAGTTATAACAGCGGCCATTGCCGCTTATGAGGGAACTTCTTCTAACGGACTGGTGGTTCGTTCCATCCGCCGGGTACAGGGTTCCAGGCGGAGATAAGGAACAGGGATTCCGTAATTATTCTTAATTTCAGGAGGAATTATATAATGAAGACATATACAATTACAGTAAATGGAAAAGCATATGCAGTAACCGTTGAAGAGGGCGCAGCAGCCGGTGCTGCACCAGTGGCCGCAGCACCGGTGGCAGCTCCTGCACCGGCCGCAGCCCCTGCAGCAGCTCCTGCACCAGCGGCAGCTCCCGCAGGCGCAGCAGGCTCCGTACAGGTGGCAGCTCCCATGCCCGGCAAGGTAGTTGCAGTAAAGAGCGCTGTTGGACAGGCTGTTAAGAAGGGTGATGTTATTCTGGTTCTGGAAGCCATGAAGATGGAAAACGATATTGTGGCTCCTCAGGATGGAACCATTGCCAGCATTAATGTATCCACTGGCGATTCCGTTGAATCCGGCGCGGTTTTGGCTACTCTGAACTAATAGAAAAGATGGACCCATAGCAATATGGGATTCATTATGGAGGGAACATTATGGATTTTGGCAATTTGATAAACAACCTGCTGAACCAGATGGCGTTTTTCCATCTGGGAGTGGGGAATTATGTGATGATCTTAGTAGCCCTGGTGTTCTTATACCTTGCGATCAGAAAAGGATTTGAACCCCTGCTGCTGATTCCGATTGCTTTCGGTATGCTGCTGGTTAATATTTATCCGGAGATCATGTACTCTCCGGAGGAGACCTCCAATGGCACCGGAGGACTTCTGTGGTACTTCTTCCAGCTGGATGAGTGGAGCATCTTGCCTTCCCTTATCTTCCTGGGCGTGGGAGCCATGACAGACTTTGGTCCGCTGATCGCAAACCCCATCAGCTTCTTGATGGGTGCTGCCGCACAGCTGGGTATTTATTCCGCCTATTTCTTTGCCATACTGTTAGGATTCTCAGGCAAGGAATCAGCTGCCATCTCCATCATTGGAGGCGCGGACGGACCTACTTCCCTGTTCCTGTGCAGTAAGCTGGGACAGACCCAGATCATGGGACCCATTGCAGTGGCAGCATATTCCTATATGGCGCTGGTACCCATTATCCAGCCGCCGTTTATGAAGCTGCTTACAACTGAGAAAGAGCGCAAGATTAAGATGGAACAGCTTCGTCCGGTTTCCAGACTGGAGAAGATCTTATTCCCCATCATTGTAACCATTGTGGTGTGTCTGATCCTGCCATCCACAGCTCCTCTTGTAGGTATGCTGATGCTGGGCAACCTGTTCCGTGAGAGCGGCGTTGTGAAGCAGCTGGCTGATACGGCAAGCAATGCGCTGATGTACATTGTTGTTATCCTGCTGGGAACTTCCGTAGGCGCAACCACAAGTGCTGAGGCATTTTTGAATGTTACAACCATTAAGATCGTAGCCCTGGGCCTTACCGCATTTATCTTCGGCACCATCGGCGGCGTGCTCTTAGGAAAGCTTCTGTGCAAGCTGACCGGAGGCAAGATCAACCCGCTGATCGGATCCGCAGGCGTGTCCGCGGTTCCCATGGCAGCACGTGTATCCCAGAAGGTGGGAGCTGAAGCTGATCCTACCAACTTCCTGCTGATGCACGCTATGGGACCCAACGTTGCAGGCGTTATCGGTACAGCAGTTGCAGCCGGTACGTTCATGGCAATATTTGGTGTATAGTGGCAACACATTTTGACAATGACAGCCGCTGCGCGAGGCAGGTGTGAAACCTGTCGGAGCGGCGGTGGTCTGTATCGCACGTAAGCGCCTTAAGGACAGGCGCTAATGCTCATAACGAGGAGGAATTATTACTATGGCAGAGATAGAGAAGAGGCCAGTAAAGATTGTGGAGACCGTCCTTCGTGACGCTCATCAGTCTTTGCTTGCAACCAGAATGTCTACTGAGCAGATGCTGCCCATTATTGATAAGATGGACAAGGTAGGCTACCACGCAGTTGAGTGCTGGGGCGGTGCGACATTTGACTCCTGCCTTCGTTTCCTGAAGGAAGATCCATGGGATAGACTTAGGAAACTGAGGGACGGATTTAAGAACACCAAACTGCAGATGCTGTTCCGTGGACAGAACATCCTGGGATACAATCACTATGCAGATGATGTGGTGGAATATTTTGTACAGAAGTCCATTTCCAATGGTATTGATATCATCCGTATTTTCGACTGTCTGAATGATATCCGTAACCTGGAGACAGCCGTCAGGGCAACCAATAAAGAAAAGGGACATGCACAGATCGCCCTGTGCTACACGCTGGGTGATGCATATACACTGGATTACTGGAAGGACATTGCCAAACGAATTGAGGATATGGGAGCTGACTCCCTGTGTATCAAGGATATGGCAGGTCTGCTGACACCATACGCAGCAGCAGAGTTGGTACAGGCGCTGAAGGAAGGGACAAAGCTTCCTATCGACCTGCACACCCACTACACCTCCGGCGTTGCATCCATGACCTACTTAAAGGCAGTGGAAGCAGGCTGTGAGATCATTGACTGCGCTATGTCGCCTCTGGCACTGGGAACCAGCCAGCCGGCTACCGAGGTAATGGTGGAGACCTTCCGCGGAACTCCATATGACACAGGATATGACCAGGCACTGCTGGCTGAGATCGCAGATCACTTCCAGCCCATACGTGACGAGGCGCTTAAGAGCGGCCTTCTCAATCCAAAGGTATTAGGCGTTAACATCAAGACCCTTCAGTATCAGGTTCCGGGCGGCATGCTTTCCAACCTGGTAAAGCAGCTTAAGGACGCAGGGCAGGAAGACAAGTACCGCGAAGTTCTGGAGGAGATCCCCAGAGTGCGTAAGGACTTTGGCGAGCCGCCTTTGGTTACACCATCATCCCAGATCGTTGGTACACAGGCTGTTATGAACGTGATCATGGGTGAGCGCTACAAGATGGTTCCGAAGGAATCCAAGAAGATCATGTTAGGTGAGTTCGGCCAGACGGTTAAGCCGTTTAACGCCGAGGTTCAGAAGAAGATCATCGGTGACGAGACCCCTATCACCTGCAGACCTGCAGACCTGATCCCGCCGCAGCTGCCTCAGTTTGAGAAAGAATGCGCGCAGTGGAAACAGCAGGATGAGGACGTGCTCAGCTATGCATTGTTCCCGGCTGTTGCAAAGGACTTCTTCGAGTACAGAGCAGCCCAGCAGACAAAGGTGGACAGCTCCGTGGCCGACAAGGAGAGCAAGGCATATCCCGTATAATATAAGCAGATATGGCTTATGGCGTGATTGATTTATAAGTGATAATAAAAAGGCATTGTCCAAACCATGCGGTCGTGGACAATGCCTTTTTTTGGCTGTATGATGCGATGGGAAGGGGGGAGAAAAATAAAACTTGCTAAAATACTAAAACCTGTAACTCATTACCCAACGGCTGCTTGAATCCTTATCCCCGTACTCCGCCCCATCCAAACACCCGCATCTTACTGCGGCCTTCCCCACTGCAATGCCGAGTACACATCCAGCATACCTCCGCTGAGTACCCTGCCGTTTAGGGTATCCAGTTTTTTTGCTGAGGCCAGAAGGACGTTCTTGACCCCGATCAGATCCAGATCCGGTCTGGCGGAATAGATCATAGCAGCGGCTCCTGTTACCATGGGGGCTGCCATGGAGGTGCCGGTCATGAACGCGTAGGAACGGTCCGGGATCGTGCTCAGGATAAAACAGCCCGGAGCGGCAAGGTCCACATTCACAGGTCCGTAATTGGAGCTTCGGTCCAGCTTGCCGTCAAACATAAGGTTGGCCACCGTGATCACATTGTCAAAGGGAAGGCTGGCAGGATATACGGGATTCTGGTCAATGCTGTATCCCTTTTCATTTTCATCCCCATTTCCGGCAGCCACCACAAAGAGCATCTTGGAATTCTGTATGACTGCCATGAATTCCTCGGTATAGTTTTCAGAGCCAAAGCTCAGATTGCATATCTGGGCGCCGTTGGCCTCCGCATAGCGGATGGCGGCTATGACACTTTCCGGGCTTCCCTTGCCGCTTTCACCGCCCAGGGCTTTTAAAGACATGATCTTTACATACTGGCCGTCATTGATCCCCGCAATACCGCCGTTGCCGCGGGACGCAGCAATGGTGCCCGCAGCGTGGGTGCCGTGATTGTCTTCCTTTCCCACATAGAGCTGATTGGTATTGTCAAGGAAATTCCATCCGTTCACGTCATCAATGTAACCATTTCCGTCATTGTCAATGCCATCGCCGGGTATCTCATCCTCGTTGACCCACATGGAATCCTTAAGGTCGGGATGAGTGGTATCGATGCCTGTATCTATGACAGCTACGACAACGGGGCGCTTTGCCTCAAGCTGGTCATAGAATTCCCAGGCCGGCTGGATGTTGATATCGATCCCCTTGACCGCATCAGTGGTCAAGGCTTTAAAGTTGCTGGGACCCAGGGGAGGCAGGGAAATGCTGTCCACCCCGTTTTCGTCCGTGTTTATAATGGGGTCCACGGTTTTAATATCCAGCTTGCGCTCAATTCTCTGCACCTGGCCGTCATTGCGTAATGCCCATTGGTAGGAGGCATAGTCGTCTTTTACAGAGAGGTTGTTAAGGCCGGGACCCACTGCAAAGGTGGAAAATGCCTCCGGTGAATCCACGGCCCCGGAGGTGTGAAACGAGGCCGTGTTAAGAGAAGCCGTACTATAAGGGGTAGCCGCAAGCGCTGTACCCAGGGCAAGCGAAAGGGCCATTGCCGCTAATTGATTCATAATATAATTACTCCTTTTCGATATGGATCTGATTTCAGTCATACTGGAATGAAAGTTCAAACTCACTCAAGTATAACACAGAAGATACCACATGAATTTGAAGATTTTATGAAAATTATGGCAAATTTATTACAATTATCCCCCCGGCGGTCTGCTATTCCTCATCCAGCTTCCATATATCCCTGTTATATTCCAAAATTGTGCGGTCGGAGGAGAAGAATCCGGCCTGACTGATATTTACAAGCATTTTTTTTGCCCACTGGGTGCGGTTTTCATAATCGCTGTATGCCTGTTCCTTGGTTTTGCAGTAGGCATCAAAATCAGGGAAGGTCATAAACCAGTCTTTGTTCAGCAATTCATTGGAAAGGCGGGTCAGATTTTCCTTGCATCCGACAGCGAGCATGGCCGGTCCTGTGATAAAGTCAACCGCTTCCCTGATGGCGGGATTGGATTCATAGTAGTCCCTGGAGCAGTAGCTTCCGTCCTTATACCGGTCAATGACTGTCTGGCTGGAATCGCCGAAAATATAAATATTGTCATCCCCCACCAGCTGATGGATCTCCACATTGGCGCCGTCATCCGTGCCCAGGGTAACGGCTCCGTTGAGCATGAACTTCATATTGCCCGTGCCGCTGGCCTCCTTGGAAGCAAGGGAGATCTGCTCGGAAATGTCGCAGGCCGGGATCAGTTTTTCCGCCAGGGTTACATTGTAATTGCTCACCATCACCACCTGGAGGCAGGGCTTTACATCAGGATCATTGTCAATGATCTGCTGCAGACAGAGGATCATATGGATGATATCCTTTGCAATGACATAGGCAGGAGCTGCCTTGGCCCCGAAAATGGCAGTGATGGGAGTGGTTGGCTTCTTTCCCTGTTTGATCTCCAGATATTTATGGATCAGGTACAGGGCGTTCATCTGCTGGCGCTTATACTCATGAAGGCGTTTGATCTGAATGTCAAAGATGGACTGCGGATTTACATCCAACCCCTGGGTTTCCTTAAGATAAACGGCCAGATCCTCCTTTTTGCTGTCCTTAATGGACAAAAGGCGGTGTAGTGTTTTGATATTGCCTGTAAATGCAGGATCATTCAGGTTCTGAAGCTCCATGGCATCCTTTTTAAAACCTTCCCCGATCAATCCGCTGATAAAAGCGGACAGCTGCGGATTGCAGTGGAGGAGCCATCTGCGGAAGGTGATCCCATTGGTTTTATTATTGAACTTGCCGGGGTATATCTCATAAAAGTTATGGAGTTCATTTTCCTTTAAAATATCGGTGTGAAGGGCTGCCACGCCGTTGACGCTGAAGCCGTAGTGGATATCGATATGGGCCATGTGGACCCGGTCACCTCTGTCAATGATGGCCACTGACTGGTCGTCAAATTTCCTTCTCACCTTGTCGTCCAGGATTTCCATAATGGGGATGAGCTGGGGAACCGTATCCTTAAAGTATTCCATGGGCCATGTTTCCAGGGCTTCTGCCAGGATGGTGTGGTTGGTATAGGCGCAGGTCCTGCTTACCACCTGGATGGCATCGTCCATTTCCATGCCATGCTCTGAGGTGAGAAGACGGATCAGCTCGGGGATGACCATGGTAGGATGGGTGTCATTGATCTGGATCACCGCATAATCGGGCAGATCGTAGAGGGTGGAGCCTTTTTCAAGGGCTTCTGCCAGGATCAGCCGGGCGGCATTGCTGACCATAAAATACTGCTGGCAGATGCGCAGCACCTGTCCGGCCCTGTCGCTGTCATCCGGGTACAGGAACAGGGTCAGGTTCTTCTCAACATTGGTCTTGTCAAAGGAAATGCCCTCGGTTACCAGGGATTCATCCACGGTTTCCACATCAAAGAGATGAAGGGTGTTGGTCCTGTTTCCATAACCCGTAACCTGGATGTCATACATTCTGGAGGTAAGGGTAAACCCCTTGTAAGGAACCTGGTAGGTCACATTAGTTTTGGTAAGCCATGAGGTATTCTCAATCCAGGGATTAGGCTCTTCGTCCTGGAGATTGCTGCAAAACAGCTGTTTAAACAGACCGAAGTGATAGTTTAGCCCAATCCCGTCCCCGTTTAAGCCAAGGGTTGCAATGGAGTCCAGGAAACAGGCTGCCAGACGGCCCAGGCCGCCGTTGCCCAATGAAGGTTCCGGTTCCATGTCCTCCATATGGCTTAAGGACTTTCCGTGCTTTGCCAGGATGTCCTTTACATTGTCGTAAATCCCAAGGTTGATCAAATTGTTGGAAAGAAGCTTTCCAATGAGAAATTCAGCGGAAATATAATAGAGTTTCTTCTTTCCCCTGGCAGCGGCGCGCTCCTTTGCCATGCCCTTTACCAGGAGCAGCAGCCCGGTGTACAATTCTTGGTCCGTGCACAGGGACAGGTCCTTTTTACATAAGGCGGTAAGCATTTCTTCCAATGATTTTTGATTCATGGTATTCCTTCCTTTCAAAACAATCAATCTGTTTATAGAGTGATCTCGAATCCCCAAGGGGACAGTACTTGTACGTTTGTCTGTATTATAGTTTTATAATATAAGAAAATCTTGCAGAATCATGTTAATATATAGTACAATACTATCAAAATTATGGTTTGGGGAGGAAAATATGCTGGATGGTCATGGAACCGGTCATTATTATGATTACCGTGAAGTCAAGGAACATGCGGGAAGGGAATTTCCCTTTAATATTTATCCCTGTTCCATTCCCCTTGATTTTAAGCAGGTACAGGTCCACTGGCATGAGGAACTGGAGATCATTTCCGTAAAAAAAGGCCGGGGAGTGGTGACCGTGGATATGGAGCCCCTGAGGGTACAGGCCGGGGAGGCAGTGGTGATATTCCCGGGACAGCTTCACGGGATCAGCCAGTCCGGCCAGGAGGTGATGGAATATGAGAATATTATATTCCGTTTATCCATGCTCATGACAACACAGGAGGATGTATGCACGGCGGATTTCCTTCAGCCATTGTCCCAGGGGCAGGCATACAGTCCGATTCATATCAGGGAAGGAATGGATATCTATCAGCATGTGATGGACGGTATCCATTATATGGATATTCTCTGCAAAGATAAGGCATATGGCTACCAACTGGGTGTAAAAGGCGTTCTGTTTCTGCTTCTGGGCCTGCTGTCAGAGGACAATATTCCGGCAGGAGGGGAGAGGCTGAGAAAATCAAGGGAGAAAATGAAGCTGATCCTGGAATATATTGAGAACCATTACGGTGAGAAGATTACCGTGGAAGACGGGGCTGCCCTGTGTTTTTACAGTACGTCCCACTTTATGAAATACTTTAAAAAGTATATGGGAATGCCTTTTATCCAGTATCTCAATGACTACAGGCTGGAAAAGGCGGCCGGATTTCTGCGCTCCACGGCCATGTCGATGACGGACGTGGCCCAGCGGTGCGGATTTGACAATATTTCTTATTTTAACAGGCTGTTCAGGATAAAGTACCATCGGACTCCGGGAGAGTACAGGAGAGGGGAATAGGAAAAGGGGAATGTTGTATTAACTGTTTTTGTCCGGTATAATGGTAAATGAACAGGAACAAACTATAAAAATAATACGGCGGGAGGCAATTGGGATGATCTTATATTTTTCAGGAACAGGAAACAGCGAATATGTTGCAAAGAGGATTGGCAGAGAGACCGGCGATGACAGTTTGGACCTGTTGGGCAAGATCCGAAGCCGCGATCATTGGGAGATGCGCTCGGACCGTCCATGGGTCGTGGTGGCACCCACCTATGCCTGGAGAATACCGCGTATTGTGCAGGAATGGCTGGAGAACACGCCTCTTGCCGGAAACAGGGACATTTACTTTGTAATGACCTGCGGAGGAGACATTGGAAATGCAGGCAGATATCTGAAAAAACTGTGCGCTGTAAAAAAAATGGATTACCGGGGGTGCGCTGCAATTGTCATGCCGGAGAACTACATTGCCATGTTTTCCGTCCCCACACAGGAGGAAGCGCAAAGGATCATCCGCCAGGCGGAATGGGTTATAGATGAAGCCGCCCGCCGGATCAAGGGCGGGGAGATATTTTCACAGCCCGGCCTGGGCTTTAAGGATAAGATGAACAGCGGGATTGTGAATGATATCTTCTATCCTCTGTTTGTCCATGCGAAAAAGTTTTATGCGGATGACTCCTGTATTTCCTGTGGAAAATGCGTTAGGGTCTGTCCGCTTAACAATATCCGCCTTGAAAAGGGAAGGCCTTTGTGGGGAAAGAACTGTACCCACTGCATGGCATGTATCTGCCGCTGCCCCAGTGAGGCCATTGAGTACGGAACGCACAGCAGGGGAAAGCGGCGGTATGTCTGTCCGGCGTCAGTTCCCCCTTTAAAGCCTTAAAAGGATTAACTTGTATCCCGCTGTCAATTGTGGTAAAATTAAGCGACATTTTCCGGGAACAGGCAGAGCAGGACAAGGTGCTGCCCGGATCAAAGGAGATAAATAAGATGCGGGAATGTGGTATGCTGCTCCCGATTGCCAGTCTGCCTTCGCGGTACGGCATTGGAGCATTTTCTAAGGAAGGGTATGAGTTCGTTAATATATTAAAAGCCGCGGGACAGAAGTACTGGCAGATACTGCCTCTGGGACCCACCGGGTTCGGGGATTCGCCTTACCAGTCTTTTTCTGCTTTTGCCGGTAACCCATATTTTATCGATCTGGAAAAGCTCACTGCAGAGGGGCTTCTCACAGAAGAAGAGTGCAGGGAAGTGGATTTTGGCGGCAATGAAAGGGATATTGACTACAAAAAGCTGTATGACGGCCGTTTCCCTTTACTGAGAAAGGCGTATGAGAGGTGGAAATCCGGTCTGGAATGGGGGAGCGCGGTCCATGATCTGGCCGCCCGTACGCTGGGGGAGGAGACAAGGGAATACTGTCTTTACATGGCCATAAAGAATCACTTTGGATCTAAAAGCTGGAATTTGTGGGATGAAGATATCCGGCTCAGAAAAGGGGAAGCGGTTGCCCGGTACAGGGAGCAGCTGTCAGATGAGATCGGATTTTATGAATTCCAGCAGATCAAGTTTGAGGAGCAGTGGACTTCCCTGAAGCAGTATGCTAATGAGCAGGGCATACGCATCATTGGAGACATCCCCATCTATGTGGCATTTGACGGGGCTGACAGCTGGTCCCATCCGGAACTGTTCCAGTTTGATGAAAAGGGGACTCCTGTGGCAGTGGCCGGCTGTCCGCCGGACGGGTTTTCCGCCACCGGACAGCTTTGGGGAAATCCCCTGTATGATTGGGGATATCACAGGCGCACGGAGTATAATTGGTGGATGAAGCGCATGGAATACAGTTTTTATCTGTATGATGTGGTGCGGGTGGATCATTTCCGTGGATTTGACGAGTACTATTCCATACCATATGGGGATAAAACAGCGGAGTACGGACACTGGGAAAAAGGACCGGGAATCGAGATATTCCGCAAAATGCAGACCTGCTTTGGGAAAGAGGACCTTCCCATCATAGCCGAGGACCTGGGATTTCTGACTCCTACCGTATTACAGCTGGTAAGGGACAGCGGTTTTCCGGGAATGAAGGTGCTGGAGTTTGCATTTGACCAGACAGAGGACAGCGCATACCTGCCTCATAAATATGGGGAAAACTGCGTGGTCTATACAGGCACCCATGACAATGACACGCTGGTCAGCTGGTTTGCAGGCATGAATGACCATGACAGGGCGTTTGCCAGGGAATACATAGGCAATGAGCATACACCTGAGGACCAGGTGCACTGGGATTTTATACGGCTGGCCATGTCCAGCGTGGCAAAGCTGGCGGTAATCCCTGTTCAGGACTATCTGGGGCTTGGAACTGAGGCCAGAACCAATGAACCCTCCACCCTGGGCAAGAACTGGAGGTGGAGGATGCGCTCCGGTGATCTGGAGGACGGACTGATCCGAAAATGCAGGCGCATGGCAGACATATACGGCCGGCTGTGATCAGAGTTCTGAAACAGAGCTCTGAAACAGAGCTCTAAAACAGAAATCAAAGTTTGGAAAAGGGAATAAAGGGGCTGGGGGAAGCGGGATGCTCTCCCAGCATTTTTTCCATCCAGATCATGTCCCACCACTGGTCCAGCTTGTAGCCGCACCGGGTGAAATGGCCCACGGTTTTGTAACCCAGCTTTTCATGAAAGGAAATGCTGCCAGGGTTGGGGTAGGAGATGCATGCATTGACATTCAGCACATTCTGTTTTTCCAGTGCCTGCTCCAGGGCTTTATAGAGGGTGGTTCCGGCTCCGGTGCCTCTTGCGTTCTCCGAGACATAGACAGAAGTCTCCACAGCCCAGTCATAGGCGGCTCTCTCTTTAAATGCGGAGGCATAGGCGTATCCGATGATCTCCCGGTTTCTCTCTGCAACCAGATAGGGGTAGCGGTCAAGGGTGTGGGCGATCCGTGTCTGAAACTCCTCCGGACTGGGCACTGTGTACTCAAAGGTGACGGCGGTTTTCTCCACATAGGGGGCGTAGATGGAGAGCAGGGCCGGTGCATCACTGACTGATGCGGTCCTGATGGTAAGGGGGCTTGTCATGGTTTTTCTCCTTGTTTGTCCAATGTATTTTTCTCCTATTCTAGCACCTATTTGACATTTTTTCCACGTTCTGTTCATGATTTTTAACAGCTTGTCCGGTAAAATTGACATATATAATATAATCATTCCGTAAAAGACATTACAATAACTGCAAGCGGGGCCATTTGATATGGAGAATAAGATAAATGAAGAAACGGTAAAAAAGGATATTGCCCGTCTGAAATTCAGTATGCAGGAAAATAATATCATCCATAATTCCTATCAGAGGGAAAAACGTGAACTGGAGTGTATCCGTCAGGGCGATATGGAGGGGATGGAGAAATGCATCACGGAGCCATACGGAGGAAAGCTGGGAACCCTGTCAAGGGATGTGCTGCGTTCCGATAAAAATGTGGCAATGTGCGCGATGGCCATTTACGCCAGAGCAGCCATTGACGGCGGTATTATTTCCGATGAAGCTTTTTCAGCGGGGGATTCCTGGGCGATCAGGATCGATGAGGCGAAGAGCCGGGAAGAGGTAGCGCTCTATGTTCAGGATATGGCCAGGTTTTTTACACGTATGGTATATGAGCACGCACAGGTACAGAGGGAGAAGAAGGAGCAGGAGAATAAACTGGTTGCGCAGTGTAAGTACCATATCTTCCAGCATATGCATGAACGCTTGACTGTAAAGACCATTGCAAAAGCCCTGTATGTGAACCCGGATTACCTGTCTCATCTGTTTGTGCGGTGCGAGGGGGTCAAGATCAGCCGGTATATTTTGGAGGAAAAGGTAAAGCTGGCTAAAAATCTTTTGATGTATTCACCCTATGACTGCAAATCCATTAGCAATTACCTGGGGTTTTCCAGCCAGAGCCATTTTGGTAAGATCTTTAAGGAGTATACGGGTATATCCCCCAATGAGTATAAGCTGTTGTATGGAAAGGATACCTTTTAAGCAGAAATCGATTAAAATATAAGAAATATGATAGAGAGCCAAGAAAAATGATATATCTTGGCTCTCTTTTCTTTTATACTCTAATACGAATCAGGCAAGCAATAAAAGGTATTTAAGGAGACATTGAATGCAAAAAGACTTTTTTAAAAGTCCGGAACAGGTGCGGGAATGGAACGAGGCCCAGGTCCCCCTTTGGTTTTGGAATGACAGACTTAAAAGGGACGAGCTTGTGCGCCAGATGTCCATAATGAGTGAAAAGGGGATCACATGCAGCGCGCCCCATGCGAGAAGCGGATTTGAGGGCGGCTATCTGGATGATGCATGGATGGAGCACATAAAAACCGTGATCGAATATAAAACCAGGCACAGCGAGACCATGTGGCTGTATGATGAATTTAACTGGCCGGCCGGAATTGCCAACGGCCAAGTAACGAGGCACGAGGCATTCCGCGAAAAATATTTATCCATCCAGATGTTTCATGTGGGGTCCGGAGTCAGATTCCGCAGACAGCCTGAGGATATCTGCCGGACAGGGAAAACAGCACCGGATGATCCGGTCAGGGATAGGGAGGGCAGACGAAGTATCAACAACCTCTTCTGCTATGATGCAAAGACAATGGAACCATTGGATATCAGGCAGTTCCAGCCCGATGACAAAAGCGGATGCCTGTTCAACCTGTCTGAAAATGACTTTGAGATCTGCAGGGACCGGGACACCATTGTGTTTGAGGCCAGAATACAGACAGAGCTCTATCAGGGGGAGGGGATGCTTACTCCGGATTACCTTAACAAAGAAGCTACAGAGTATTTTCTGGAAACCACGTATGAAGCATATTATAAACGCTTTCCTGACGCATTTGGAAGTGTGATCACAGCCAGCTTTAACGATGAAACACGTTTCTGCCATGCCTTTCCATGGACGGACAGGCTGCTGGAATTGTTTGAGGAGAGGTTTGGATACCGTTTGGAGGAACGGCTGCCGGATTTGGTGCTGCCGGGCTGCGAGGCGGGCAGGACGCGCTGTGATTATTTTCAGCTCATCAGCGATCTGTACAGAGAACATTACCACAGGACGATCCGCGAATGGTGTGAAGCCCATAACATTGATTACTGTCCCCATCTGCTGGGAGAGGAGACTATGGCAGGGCAGGTTCGGTTCAGCGGGGATTTCATGCGTCAGTTCAGGGAGTTTGGAAGACCGGGCGTGGATCATCTTGGAAAGGGGATCGGCAGCCTGAATATCAAATTCGCAGCCTCGGCCGCAGAGGTATATGGAAAATCAGGCCTTGTATGCGAGGCATTTGCTGCAAGCGGATGGGAGCTTACCTTTGAAGAGTATATACGCATGATATCCTGGCTGTATTCCCAGGGCGTAATGACCATTACAAACCATGGATTTTTTTATTCCATCCGTGGCTTCAGAAAGGATGACTGGCCTCCGTCCCAGTTCTTCCAATGGCAGGAATGGGAGCACATGGACCAGGCCAACCGGATGTGCCGCAGAATATACGGCATGACGGAGGACTGCCGGAGAAAAACAGACGTACTGATCTATCATCCCACGGAATCTTACTGGATGCATTATATTGCGGATCAGGGATTCAGACATGGATACCATATGGGACCTGTGATCGAGGATGAAAGGGCAGCTGCCATTGACCGGGAAGAGCAGTGCCTGCTGCATAAACTTCAGGAGAAAAACAGGGACTTTACCATGGTTCCATCAGATGCGGCAGAATTATTTGATGTGAAGGATAAAATGCTGGTCAACCGGATAACAGGTCAATCCTATCAAGCATTTATCCTGCCCATGTGCGAGGTGCTGCCGCAGGAGATGGCACGGCTGCTGGAAACATTTGCAGGCCGGGGCGGCCGGATCGCGGTTGTGGAAAGTGTTCCGGCTTATGGAGGAAACAGGAAGGAAGATGAAACTGTCAAAAGGTGTGTAAACCACATAATGGAGTCTTCTCAAACCGAATTCTTTGAGGCAATGGACGGGGATCAGATCTGTAAATGGCTGGATCAGGCATGTCCGCGGGCACTGAAGATCGTGGCCGGGCCGGCAGAGTGCAGAAAGAACATCCGCCATTATCCAGACTGGATCAGCGATCCGTATATCCATACAGGAGAGGACATGGACGGCATATCCTGGTGCCTGTTTGAGGGAAATGAACGTAAATATTATTTTATTAATTATACAAAGGAAATACAGAACCTGGTGGTGGATGTAAAGGCAGGGAAGCATCCGGAGATCTGGGATCCGTTTACCGGCCGGATCGAACCGGCTGATGTTGTTTCAGAAGCAGAGAGTGAATGGGGGCATGGCTTCCGGATCAACATGGAGCTTCCACAGGGTTACGGGATATTTTTAGTCACATCCGGGTAAGGCCGGATTTTATCCTGCGCTAAAACGTTTGACACTATGTGTACTCTCGGAGTCTCCGGGAGTACACACTATAAGTGAGGAGGGACATGCAACATGGATTTGAAAGTGTACTGTGAATATATGCGCGATCCCATAGGACTTGATATGCAGAACCCCAGATTCAGCTGGAGCTACGAAGGGGATGGAACAGGGAGATCACAGAGGGCGTACCGCATCCTGGTAGGGGAGACAGAAGAACAGCTGGAGCGGGGCGAAGGGACTTTATGGGACAGTGGTATGGTTGAAAGCAGCGAGTCATCCTGTGTCTGGTATCAGGGGAAAAATTTGCAGAGCGCTAAAACGTTTGACATAAAAGTGACCGCACTGCTGGATGACGGCCAGGCGGTGGAGAGCCGGATTACCAGCTTTACCACCGGGCTGGCCAATGGGGAACCGTGGGAAGCCCTCTGGATCGGGGGGCCTGCTGTGGAGCGAAGCTGCTTTTGGTACAGGAAGGAGTTTACCTTGGAAAAGCCGGTCCGCCATGCCATGGCTTTTGTGGCATCCCCATGCTATTACGTGCTTACGATAAATGGGAAAAAAGCAGATACATCTGTATTGAATAATGCGTGGACGGATTGTAAAAAGACAGTTCTGTATGCCAGCTATATTATTACGGATAAACTGTCTTTGGGGGACAATGCGTTTGGAATTGAATGCGGAAATGGATGGCACAACCTTCGGGAGAGCGAGGACGGGGTGGGCTGGGGTGAGAACCTGTTTTCAGCAGAGTTTCTCCTTGAATACGGGGACGGCACCCGGGAATGGATCTTCAGTGACCTGAATGGCTGGTACTATACCACGTCAGGCCCCATGGTGAAGAACAGTATCTATCATGGAGAGCAATATGATGCAGGGCTTGAACGGCCGGGATGGGATTGCCCGGGATATACCATGGACCAAAGCTGGCGGGAAGTGGTGGAGCACGAACCAATGCCGGGGATCATCCGGTCACAGATCCTGGAGCCGATCCGTGTTGTTAAGGAACTGCCGGTCAGAGCGGTTTATGAGGCAGGAGACGGAAGCTATACTCTGGATTTTGGACAGAATTTTGCTGGCTGGGTCAGGATCAGGATCAGTGGAAAAGCAGGGACCCGGATCATGCTGAAATACGCGGAGCTGATCCATGAGGACTACAGCATCAATCCCATCAGCCTACGGCGTGCCAGGGCTACGGACATCTATACGTTAAAAGGCGGGGAAGAGGAGATTTATGAACCCAGATTTACCTATCACGGATTCCGGTATGTTCAGATCTATGGACTGGAGGAACGGCCCGGGGCCGATAGGTTCACCGGATGTGTAGTAAGATCAGATGTGTGCCGGGTGGGAGCATTTTCCTGTGATAACAAACTTCTGAACCAGCTTTACAGCAATATTGTATGGACTGAAGGGAGCAATCTTCACGGACTGCCCACAGATTGCCCTCAGCGGGACGAACGTCTGGGATGGCTGAATGACATGACGGTGAGAAATGAATGCGCCCTGTACAATTACAGGCTGCCTCAGCTGTATGAGAAATGGCTTCAGGATATCAGGGATGCCCAGGGAGAACGCACCGGCGCCATCACGGACACGGCGCCGTTCATCCGGTATGGCCTGAGACCGGCTGACCCTGTCAGCACATCCTTTCTTCTTATTCCGTGGAATACCTATCTTCATTATGGAGATGTCAGGATCATTGAACAGAACTATGAGGCAATGAGGCGGTGGGTGGGGTATCTTAAGCGCAATTCCAACGGATATGTCCTGAGGTATTCGCAGATGGGGGACTGGGCGGCGCCCGTATCAGGAACGGACCTTGGGAGCATTGGCTCCGGAGCAGTATCCACGATCACCCCCACGGTGCTCATGGGAACGGGGTATTTCTATTATGACTGCGTCCTGATGGCGAAGATGGCCCGCGTACTTGGACTGGGGGAAGATGAAACGTTTTATCTGGAAGAAGCAGGGAAGATCAGGGAAGCGTTCCAGGCCAGGTTTTATCATAAGGATAAAAAATACTATGCTAATAACAGCCAGGCAGGAAATACATTTCCCATGTATCTTGGACTGGTGCCTGAAGCGGACAGGAAAGCAGTGCTGCATCAGATCAAGGATGATATTTTAAAGCATTACATGCACCTTACCACCGGAAACCTGTGCAGCAGATATATTATAGAGGTGCTGTTTCAGAATGGAGAAGAGGATCTGGCCTATGAACTTCTGACACAGACAGAGTACCCAAGCTGGGGCTATATGATCGAAAACGGAGCCACTACCATCTGGGAGAGATGGGAGAAGGTGGATGCGCCAGGACCGCTGGCCGGTATGGCTTCCCATAACCACCCGATGAATGGGGCGGTGGGAGTATGCTTTCACAAGTATCTGGGAGGAGTCCGGGCAGATGAATCACATCCGGGTTTTGAGCATGTGGTGATAAAACCGGTTATCCCGAAACAGCTGCGCTGCGTGGAATGCAGCCTGGATTCCATCCGCGGAAGGATCAGCAGCGGTTGGGAGAAGACCGAGGAAGGGCTGGATCTGCATGTCAGGATCCCGGTTAACTGCAGGGCATCCATATATCTGCCCGTCAAGGGGACTGGACAGAAGACCATGCACATTGAATCCAATGGGGAGGTGCTGATTCATGGGGACCAAGCCATGGAATTACCGGGAATTCAGCTTCGGGATATCGCATCTGGCCAATGGGTAATTGTTGAAGCAGGATCAGGGACCTATGATTTCAGAATCAGCGGGCTGGGAGAGGAAGGAAAATGAGACAGGCTTTAGTGAATGAAGATTATAAGATATGGTTTGAACATATTACCATGGCATTTCCGGGAGTACTGGCATTGGATGACGTGAGCTTCGGCATAAAAAAGGGTACGGTTCACATCATGATGGGGGAAAACGGGGCGGGAAAATCCACCCTTATGAAGATATTAAACGGTTCCTACATTCAGACGGACGGAAAGGTAATGATCAGCGGAAAAGAAGCACGGTTTAAGAGCGCGTTGGACGCGGAGGCCAACGGAGTAGCCATGATCTATCAGGAATTGCAGTATCTGCCGGATTTTACTGTGGAAAAATACCTGATGATGTGCCGGGAGCCGAGAAAACTTGGATTTATTAACTGGAGGGCAGTGACAAAAGAGGCGGAAAAAATCTTAAAAGACGAGGATCTGCAGTATGATCCAAAAGAAACCATGAGAAATCTGACCGTCTCTGATATCCAGCTTTTAGAGATCACCAGAGCTATAAAGGCTAATAAGGTGGACATCCTGATCATGGATGAACCGACCTCGGCGCTGTCCAATGCCGAGGTGGACCGCCTGTTTGCCAACATACAGAAATTAAAGGAACGGGGGATCACTATCATTTATATTTCCCACAAGATGGATGAAATCTTCCGCATCGCCGACTACATTACGGTCATGAGGGACGGAAAACATATCGAGACAGCGCCTGCAGCGGACTTTACCAATGAGAGCCTGGTGAAGATGATGGTGGGACGGGAACTCAGCAATACATATCCTAAGGAACATGTAGAGCCGGGCAATGTGGTCCTGGAAGTGGAGGGACTCACATCATCCTATAATAAGCTGAAAGATGTAAGCTTTAAGGTCCGAAAAGGAGAGATCCTGGGGCTGGGCGGCTTGATGGGAGCGGGCCGCACGGAAACTGTGCGGTGTATCTTTGGGCTGGATCCGTTTGAGGCCGGACGCGTGAAGGTGGATGGAAGGGAAGTACACATCCGGAATGTAGAGGACGCGGTCCGCAGCGGTATTGCCATGGCATCCGAGGACAGAAGACGGTTTGGCCTGATCATGTGCCGTGATATACGGGAGAATATTTCCATTTCAAGTTTAAAGAAAGTATCTGCCCTTCATTTTTTAAATAAGAAAAAAGAAAAGAATATGGTCGCCGCATTCTTTGGGCAGCTGAAGATCAAAGCACCCGGGGATGAGATGATCGTGCAGAACCTAAGTGGGGGGAACCAGCAAAAGGTGGTTCTGGCAAAATGGCTCATGTCGGATCCCAAGGTACTGATCCTGGACGAGCCTACCAGGGGAATTGACGTAGGCGCCAAATACGAGATCTATAAGCTGATGGTGGAGCTTGCAAAACAGGGAATTGCGATTGTCATGATCTCCTCCGAATTACCGGAATTCATTGGAATGTGCGACAGGGCTTACGTGATGTATGGGGGAAGGATCACCGGCGAGCTTACCAGGGAAGAAATGACACAGGAAAATATTGTAATGTTATCAACAGGAGGGGAACATGAAACAAATTAATATGGATCAGGGTATGAACACCCTGATGAAAAAATATGGCAACTATCTGATTTTCATCATACTGATCATTGTGTGCAGCATGTTAAGCCCTGCATTCCTGACCGTAAAAAACGTGACAAGCGTGCTCCGGCAGATCAGCATTACAGGAATCCTGGCATTTGCAGAAATGCTTCTCATCATTAGCGGTTATATTGACCTGTCCCTGGGTGCGGTGGTTGCGTTCTCCGGCATGGTATCGGTTAATGCATACCTGTCCACGGGCTCCTATCTGATGACATTCCTGACGGCCATAACCGTGGCGGTGATCTGCTGTTCCTGCAGCGGTTTTCTGGTTGCTAAGATTAAGCTTCCCGCGTTTATTGCAACCATGGCCATGGACAGCATTGCCCGCGGTGCCTGCTATATGTATACCAACGGACAGCCTATTTATAAGATTGGGGATTATGGGAAGATCTCATCCGGATACATAGGGCCGGTTCCCATACCGGTGGTGTTTCTTATGGTCATTGCAGTCATTGTGTGGATCCTTTTGAGCAAGACTACCTTTGGGCGGAATATCTATGCCATTGGCGGAAATCAGGATGCTGTCAATGCATCCGGTATCAATGTTAAGCGCACCACTATCCTGGTTTATGCAGTGGCAGGCATATTGACCGGGGTGGCGGCCGTGCTGCAGATTGCCCGTGTGAATTCCGGCCTGCCTGACACGGCCATGAATTACCATGGGGATGCGATCGCTTCCACTGTAATCGGAGGCACCAGTTTTACGGGAGGGATCGGCACTGCTCCCGGAACCTTTATCGGCTCCGTCATTATGGGTATTATCAGCAATATATTGAACCTGACAGGAGTGCAGTCCTATGTACAGAACGTTGTGAAAGGCTTGATCATTATCGGCGCAGTGGCAATGGATCTAATCAGTAAAAACCGGAGAATACGGAAAAAATCAGTAAAAACCCAGTAAATATCAAATGGAGCTGGGATCATTTATAAAAAAAGGAGGAAGTAAAAATGAAACGATTTCAATTAGGAGTGTTGTTAACAGGGCTGACTTTGGGGGGGATACTGCTGTCCGAGTGTGCGAAGGAAACAGGTGCGGAGACCAATACGCAGAAAACGGAAGCCACGGGTGTTGAAACAGGGAATACGTCTGAAGACGGAACAGGAAAGATCAAAGTATTTGTAACCGCTAAGAATATGGCTGACCCATTTCACAGCTGGCTGTGTAATTCCACGACCAAAGCTTTGGAGGAGAAGTATCAGGATGTGGAGTATAAGGTAGTGGATCTGATGGCAGACCCGGCAAATACACAATCGATCTTTGACCAGTGTGAGGTGGAAGGCTACAATGCGCTGATCCTGGATAAGGTAAGCAACAGTCAGGATACGGACCAGTGGGCACAGGCATTTAAGGAAAAGGGGATCAGCGTGGTTATCACAAATAACTGCGATATTAAGGACGGTGTGTCCTCCAGCTCAGGAGCCTCACATTATCTTCTGGGACATGCCGCAGGGGAGGCGGCCGCCGCCGGTCTGCCTCAGAATGCAAAATGCCTTGCAATTCTCTCCACGCCTGGAGATTCAGCCAGTGAAGACCGCTGGAAGGGGTATCAGGATGCCTTAAAGGAGGCCGGACGCGATGACGTGGAGATATTGGATGTAAAGAATAATGAGACATGGGCTAAGGAAAAGGCTATGAAGATCATGGAAGACTGGCTTCAGATCTATCCGGAAATAGACGCGGTTCTGGCCATGAACGATGGTATGGCTCTGGGATGCGTGGAAGCCTGCAAAGCGGACGGCAAGGATGTGCAGACCATGCAGTTTTATGGGATTGACGGGCTGGCAGATTCATGCATGTCGATTGCGGACGGCGAGATGACGGCTTCTGTTCTCCAGGATGCGGCGGATATGGGGGCCAATGCGGCCAGACTTGCGGTGGATATGGCAGAGGGGAAGATCACGGAGCCGGAGGAGTACCTGATTCAGCCGATCATTGTGGATTCGGAAAATGTAAGTGATATCATTGAAATGCACAAGGCCAACGGATTTATCCAGTGACAGGAGGCAGCGGATGAGGGCTACCATAAAAGATATTGCAAGGGAGACCCATTTATCTCCCTCCACGGTTTCACTTGTACTGAATAACAAGCCTCACCGGCTGTCCGAGGAAACCAGAAAGCGGGTGCTAGAGACAGCGAAACGGCTGGACTACAGGCCCAACAGGATGGCAGCCAGCCTTGTGACCAATCGGACCAGAACAATCGGTATTGTGGTGGCTGATATAAAGAATGCATACTTTGCGGAGCTGGCAAGCGGAGCAGAGGCAAAGTGTACCGATATGGGCTATAGCCTGATCATCTGCAACACCAATGACCAGCGGGAAAAGGATTTTGATTATATTAATTTGATGATAGACCGCGGAGTGGATGGCATCATTATCTCCTTTTCAGCCGGCGTGGAGGAGGAAACCGCTCAAAAGGTGACCGCCTATGTCAGAAAATTCGGTATCCGGGCAGTGGCAATTGATTATATGACGGATTTCAGTCATGTGATGAATGTAAGGCTGGATAATAAGCTGGGCGGTTACCTGGCCACAAAACATCTCATTGATTTGGGACACCGCAGGGTCGGTTGCATCACGGGCCCCATTAACAATGATACCTGCACGGCAAACCTGCGCCTTCTCGGCTATAAAAGTGCGCTCCGGGAAGCCGGCATCAGGGGGACAGCGGAATGGATCGCTTACGGGGACTTCCATATTGATTCTGGGTACCGTCAGGCTGGACGCCTGGTAAAGCAGGGGGTGACCGGAATTTTTGCTTCTAATGATCTGATCGCCTATGGTGTTTATAAATGGGCAAGGGAGCAGGCGGTTGATATACCGGAGCGGATATCGGTGGTGGGGTATGACGATATTGCGTACTCGGACTTTTTCAGCCCCGGTCTGACAACGGTCCATCAGCCGGCCTTTGATATGGGATACAAGGCGGCTGAGAAGATCATTGAAAACCTGATGTACCCAGATAAAAAGATAGAGAGGACCACGATCTATGAACCAAGGCTTGTGGTCAGAGAGAGCACAAAAATCTTAGGACAAAAACCTTAGAACCAACTCAAATATCATATAGTATTGACAAACATCCCGCCGCAGGTTATATTATATAACGTGAGTATGGGAATGAGGTTCTCCCTTAGTGAATACTAAAACCGCTTATCAAGCTGATGACTTCTGCGTAAATTTACGCAGAAACCATCGGCTTTTCTGCGTTTTAAGGAGGAAATAAAATGCTTTTAAGTATTGCGTATGTATTAATGGTGGGCATGGCCGCAGGGTGGCTTTGCAGAAAGCTGCACCTGCCAAGTCTGGCTGGAATGATCCTTACGGGGATTGTCCTGGGGCCCTATGTCCTGGACCTGATCGATGGGTCCATACTGGGGATTTCGGCTGAACTCAGGAAGATTGCCCTGATCATCATTCTGATGCGGGCCGGCCTGTCCCTGGATGTGGATGACCTTAAACGGGTGGGGCGCCCTGCCATATTGATGTGTTTTGTGCCCGCATGTTTTGAGATCGTTGGCATGGTGGCGCTGGCGCCGCGGCTGCTGGGAATTTCCATGCTGGAGGCAGCCATCATGGGATCGGTGGTGGCGGCGGTGTCCCCTGCCGTGGTCGTGCCAAAGATGATCAGGCTGATGGAGGAGGGATACGGCACTGAAAACAGCATTCCTCAGCTGATACTGGCAGGCGCTTCCGTGGATGATGTGTTTGTGATCGTGCTGTTTTCCGCTTTCACGGGCCTGGCCCAGGGCGCGCAGGTATCTGCAGCCAGCTTTGTGCAGATCCCCCTTTCCATCTTGGCGGGCATACTCATCGGAGCGGCTGTGGGGATCCTGCTGGCTGTTTATTTTAAGAAAATGCATATCAGGGACACGGTCAAGGTCATTATCCTGCTGTGTATTTCCTTTGTGCTGGTATCCCTTGAGGACTCATTAAAGGGCGTTTTCAGCTTTTCTTCCCTTATTTCCGTGATGTGTATGGGGATCGCCCTTCAGAAAAAACGGGAACCGGTTGCAAGGCGCCTGTCACTTAAATTTAATAAGCTGTGGGTTGGGGCGGAGATCCTGCTGTTTGTGCTGGTGGGTGCAACTGTGGATATAAGCTACGCCGCTGCTGCTGGGGGCGCGGCTGTTCTTCTGATCCTGGGCGTGCTGGTATTTCGCATGGCAGGGGTAATGTGCTGTCTTGTGGGAACAAAGCTGAATCTGAAGGAGCGGATGTTCTGCATGGCGGCGTATATGCCAAAGGCCACGGTACAGGCCGCCATCGGCGGAGTGCCTCTGTCCATGGGGCTGGCCTGCGGAAATATTGTGCTCACCGTGGCTGTGCTGGCAATCCTGATCACAGCGCCGCTGGGAGCCTTTCTTGTGGATCTCACGTACCGGAGATGGCTGACACAGGAATATTAAAGAATTCTTATGTATTTTTGCCTTTTGTATTCCTGTTATTTTTACCCGCTTTCTGGTAAAATGATTTATATAAGCCATTGCGCTCAGCAGAACATGTATTGAAGTGCTCATAACCAGGAGGTGGTGTTTATGACCGTAAAGAGATTAATATGGGGAATAACGGCAGGTCTTTGGATGGCGTCCATAGCAGCAGGAACGGCCATGGGAGAGGAAGCCGTTCCCGCGGGCAAAGGGCCGGTGTCAGGGACTGCTGCCCCAGGAGTCAGGAAAGAGGAGACAAAAGAGATAGGACCGGCGGACGGCACGGTGGCAGCAGGGGTGAAAAAGGCTGACAGCGGCTGGGTGGAAGAGAACGGAACCATGCGCTACACGGACAGCAAGGGCAATTATGTGACTAATGACTGGAAGACCAGGGACGGGGTGTCCTACTATCTGGGCAGTGAAGGAACCGTGGAGAAAAACACCTGGATTGCCAACACGTACTATGTGGACGGCGAGGGGGCCATGGTCAGAAATTCCTGGATCCATACTGACGGTAAGGATGGTCTGAAGGAGGCGGGCTGGTATTTCCTGGGCCGGGACGGCAAGGCTGAGGAGGACGGCTGGAAGAATATAGAGGATGGCAGGTACTGCTTTGACAGCGATGGGAGAATGCGCACGGGTTGGTATTACGAGGGTAACAACATCTATTATCTGGGGGATAAAGATGACGGAGCCATGCGAAGGGGCTGGCAGTGTCTGGAGTTTGACGAAGATCAGCTGCCCCGGGAAGGCGACAGCTCCAAGGAGTACAAAAAGGCCGGAGAAAATGCAAGGTGGTTCTATTTCCAGTCCAATGGAAAGGCAAAGCGCTCCACATCCAAGGAGTACAATCCTGCGACCATAGATGGGAAGAAGTATTACTTTGATGAGAATGGGGTCATGCTTACGGGATGGCATGCGGTTAAAAACTCAGCCCAGTCAGGGGACGCTGTGGGGATCAGCCGTTTTATCTACCTGGGCGGACCGGATGAGGGATATATGACAAAAGGACAGTGGAAGCAGCTTTCTGAGCATCCCGGAAACTCCTCGGATCAAACTGTGCTGAAAGAACTGGATTCCGGCAAAGGGCCAAAGGAAGGGGATAAAGAGTGGTATTACTTTGAGAATGACGGTACACCTGCCTATCTGAAGACCACGGCCACGACCATGAACGGCGCCATTACCAAGGTCAATGGGGAAAGCTATTTCCTGGATCAGTATGGATGCCGTCAGACCGGGCTTGTGAGAGTGATCTCAGGGAATCTGGTACTGAACGGGTATTTTGGCGATAAAGATTCCGATGGCCGGATGCGCACGGGCCGGATTGATGGGGTCGAGGACGGATCGGGAGAAATGCAGACATTTTATTTTGCCACATCCGGCTCCGCAAAAGGCTCCGGATACACAGGGGAAAAGGATGGATTCCTGTACTCAGAGGGACTTCTGGTGAAAGCAGGGGATGACATGGATTACCAGGCGTTTCAGGTAGATGGGAAAATATACCTGGTGAACGCTGCCGGCAAGATACAGACCAATGAAAAGGCATATAAGGTGGATGATCAGTACACATACCGTGTGGATTCCGGAACTGTTTACAGTGCGGACAGCAGCGGGAACAAAGGAAAGAAGCTGGAAAAGGGTGAAAAACTTCCGGAATTTAAGTGTGAGAAGGAGTATAAGCTGAAGTAGGCACCAGGCCGGACCCAGGCCTGAAATATAGTCTGGAATATGTCTGGAAATATGGCCTGGAAATATGGCCGCAACCGCTGTTAACCGCGGGCTGCGGCCTCTTTTGCTGAAAGGAAACCTATTTGTTGTCCGGATTTACGAGATGAATCTGGTTGAAAAAAGAAAACTGGTTTGATATACTGAAATGGCGGGAAGAATCGTGATATTAAAAGGGATCCGGATATCCCATAATATGAGGAGACCCCGGTCCAAATTCAACCGGGGCAATTATGAAAAATCTATGTGCAATTTTACTATTAAACTTGTTTGAAATTATATAACTCTTATGAAAATAGTATAAAAAATAAATGTGAACGAAATGTGAATCCCATGTAAACAGATTATGAAAGATTCCGGAATACCACAAAATTACCATAGACTTGAAGAACAGAGGGAGAGAGAAGAGGAAGAAAGATGGAACATGATTTAAAGAGAAAGACCACAGTGATCGGCCACAGGAACCCGGATACGGATTCCATCTGTTCGGCCATCTGCTATGCCAACTTAAAGAATAAGCTGACAGGAGAGGAGTATGTGCCTGCCAGGGCGGGCCATGTGAACGGGGAAACCCAGTTTGTGCTGGACTACTTTGGGGTGGAGGAGCCCAAACTGGTGGAGGATGTAAGGACCCAGGTCAAGGATATTGAGATCCGCAAGACCAGGGGGGTGGCGGACAACATTTCCCTGAAAAAGGCGTGGAAGATCATGCAGGAGAATAACGTGGTGACCATTCCCTCGGTACGTCCGGACGGAACCCTGGAGGGGCTGATCACGGTGGGCGATATTACAAAGACCTACATGAATATTTACGACAGCAGCATTTTGTCCAAAGCCAATACCCAGTATTCCAATATTATTGAGACTCTGGAGGCGGACCTGCTGGTGGGGGACGCGGATGTGTATTTTGATAAGGGTAAGGTGCTGATCGCTGCAGCCAACCCTGATCTGATGGAATTCTACATTGAACCCCACGACCTGGTGATCCTGGGAAACAGGTACGAGTCCCAGCTGTGCGCCATTGAGATGGGCGCGGCCGCAATTATCGTGTGCGAGGGCGCGGGCGTTTCCATGACCATTAAGAAGATCGCACAGGACAGGGGATGCACGGTGATCGCCACCACCTATGATACTTATACGGCAGCACGTCTGATCAATCAAAGCATGCCCATCAGTTACTTTATGACAAGGGAACATCTGATCACATTTAACAGTGATGATTATACGGATGAGATACGGGAGGTGATGGCCAGCAAGCGTCACCGCGATTTCCCCATTCTTGACAAGGAAGGCAGATACCTGGGAATGATCTCACGCCGGAACCTGCTGGGCGCAAAGGGCAAGCAGGTGATCCTGGTGGATCACAATGAGAAGAGCCAGGCAGTGGCAGGGATCGAGAGCGCGGAGATCCAGGAGATCATCGACCACCACAGGCTGGGCACGGTCCAGACCATGGCTCCTGTATTTTTCCGTAACCAGCCTCTTGGCTGTACGGCCACCATTATCTATCAGATGTACCAGGAAGCCGGTGTGGACATAGAGAAAAAGATTGCAGGGCTTTTGTGCAGCGCCATTGTGTCCGATACCCTTTTGTTCCGTTCACCCACCTGTACGCCGGTGGATGAGATGGCGGCCAGATCCCTGGCAGCCATTGCAGGACTGGACATAGAGAAATACGCAATGGAAATGTTTGGGGCGGGCAGCAACCTGAAAGATAAGTCCGATGAAGAGATTTTTTACCAGGACTTTAAGCGATTTACCGCAGGCAAGGTGATGATCGGCGTGGGCCAGATCACTTCCCTGAACGGGGGAGAGCTGGAAGGGCTGAAACACCGTATGCCGGAATTTATGGAAAAGGCCAGGGAGGGAAGCGGACTGGATATGGTATTCTTTATGCTGACCAACATATTGACAGAGTCCACGGATCTGATCTGCCAGGGCCAGGGCGCCGTACAGCTTGCGGCCAAGGCATTTCATCTGGATTTGGAGGAGGCAACACAAAAGGAGGAACCCATCCTTAACCTTCCCGGAGTGGTGTCACGTAAAAAGCAGTTGATTCCGGAGCTGATGCTGGCGGAACAGGATTAGGAGAGAATATATGGCAAAAGAGTATTGGAAGCCGGGCAACATGCTGTACCCTGTACCGGCGGTAATGGTAAGCTGCGGACGTGAGGAGGAGACGCCCAATATTGTGACAGTGGCATGGGCGGGAACCATCTGCTCCGATCCGGCCATGGTGTCCATCTCTGTGAGAAAAGAACGTTTTTCCCATGATATTATCAAGGATACCGGGGAGTTTGTCATCAACCTGGTGAATAAGAAGCTGGTGCGCGCCACGGATTACTGCGGCGTCAAATCCGGCCGGGATGTGGATAAATTCGCGGAGACCAGGCTGACGCCCCAGAAATCCCGGTATGTAAAGGCTCCGGGGATTGAGGAGAGTCCGGTGAACATTGAGTGCAAGGTAGTGGAAATAAAAGAACTGGGAAGCCATGACATGTTTATCGCCAAGGTGATGGGTGTGACCATTGATAACCAGTATATGGACGACAGGGGGAAATTCAATCTGAATGCCTCCGGGCTTGTGAGTTATTCCCACGGCGAATATTTTGAGCTGGGGAAAAAGCTGGGCAGCTTCGGGTATTCGGTGAAAAAGACCATTAAAAAACGGAAGACGTCCGCTGCTCCTGCAAAAAAGGGCAGGAATACGTCCAAGAAGAAATAGACCAGGAGGATACTGCAGTGAAACCAAATATAACCATGATAGGGATGCCCTCTTCCGGTAAGAGCACCATAGGCGTGCTGCTGGCCAAAAGGCTGGGATTTTCCTTTGTGGATGTGGATATTGTGATCCAGGAAAAGGAGGGCCGGCTGCTGAAGGAAATCATAGCAGAGGAAGGCATGGATGGATTCCTGAAGGTGGAGGAACGCATCAATGCAGGGCTGGATGTACAGCTTTCCGTCATTGCACCGGGAGGCAGCGTAATCTACGGTGAGGAAGCCATGAAGCATCTGAAGGAGATCAGCGAGGTGGTTTACCTGAAGATGAGTTATGAGGAGATGGAGAACCGTATCGGCAACGTGGTGGACCGGGGCGTGGCCCTAAAGCCGGGCTTTACCCTGAGGGACCTTTACAATGAAAGGGTGCCTTATTATGAAAAATATGCGGATATCACCATAGATGAGGAAGGCAAGACTCCCGGAGAAACCGTGGATGAGCTGAGACTTATGATCGAATCCATGATGGACCGCAATATGGTCCAGCGCATTGTGGAAGAACAGAAGAGAAAGCTGGAGGAGAAGGACAGGAAGCTTCAGGAATATGAGGCCGAGATCGCTTCCCTTAAGGAGCAGCTGGCGCAGATGCAGGCTTGAACTATAATGCGGCCCGTCCTACAGAAGAAAACTCTGTAGGCGGGCCGCATTTTGTTGATGGGGTAAAAGTTGATACAGCAAAGGTTGCCGCAGCAAAAATCGTCACAGCATTTCCATATAAGCCAGCACCTTATCTGCGAGATCCAGGCCGATCCAGACCATGATCCCGAGCAGCACCAGTGCGATCGCCAGGAATACCAGTTTATATACCAGATAGGCTTTGGCGAAATCCCGCAGCTGGTTTTCTTTTTTTCCAAAAGCCAGATGCAGCAGGTAGATCCATCCGGCAATGGGGATATTCATGCACATAAAGGTGAAGAACCAGGCGCTGCAGGGCATGGAATAAGGGTTTGTTCCCTTGGGACAGGCAGGAACGGAGGCGGTGCGCTTATGTTTTATTTTTTTCCATATCTTATTTGTCATAGTCCGGTCTTCCTCCTGGTCCATAGTATTCCAGATTGTTCCACTTAAACTTCTCCCTGTCCAGGGCTGACTGCAGCTGGTTCTGCTGCATCTGAGCCTGATGGTCTGCCTGGATCTGAGCCTGCTCCTGGGCGGCCCGCTCCTGTTCCTGGGCCGCATTCCATTCATCCTCGGTGGGCAGTGTGGAGATCCTCTGGATCGCTGCCTGGAGCCGGTCTGCAAATGCCTGCTGTTCCGGGTCGCCGGACACCAGGGGGAGCTTGGTAATGGCATCCTGTACCAGGGACTGTGCGTTGTCCTGCTGGTATTCAAGTTCCTCCACAAGACGCAGAGCCTGAAGGAATTCGTTCTTTTTTGTATCCTTTTCTGTCTGTATGCGCCGCTGCTCGGCGTCCTTCATGGCCTGTTCCTGGGCCCGGGCCTCGTCAGCCGCCTTCTGCTTTTCATACAGGGCAATGGTGTCCGACATCTGGGAAATGATCCCCTCAAAATAATCGTAACGGCTTTCGACCTGATCCAGCATACGGGCGCGCAGATCCCCGTCATCCAGAAGGGGAAGGCGGGAAGTGATGCTCTGGTAAAGACTCCTGACCGCGTAGGTATCCTCCACCGTGCTGATCTCACGGGCGGTAAAATCCTCCACGTCAGCTTCCAGCTGAGCGGTGAGCGCCCTCTGCTCCTTGTCATGAAGGCTCTGCTGGGACCGCAGCTCTGCTGTGGTGCTGAAATAATCCTCGATTCCTGTTTTGGTATCGGCCCGCCGCTCCACGGTCTCGGGCTGCTCCCAATCCCATGGCTCCAGGCCGGAGTGGATCTGATTCATAATATTTTTCCAGATTCTCCCGGCATAGGTGGCGCCGTAGATGCCCGGCATGTCCCTGGGAATGTCGTACCCCACCCAGATAGCGGTGGTGTAGTAACGGGTATAACCGCAGAACCAGGTATCCTTGCTGCTGTTGGTGGTGCCTGTCTTGCCGGCGGCAGGCATACCGTTGTCCAGGGCCAGGCCATGGCCCGTGCCGTAGCTCTCGTTCAGGGTGCCCTTCAGGATGTCCGTGAGCATAAAGGCGGAATCATCGCGGTACACCTGACTGGCGGAAGGCTTCATATCTTTGGAAAGTTCACCGTCATGTTCGTGGAGGATCTTTGTGATACAGGTCCGGTCATTGTACACGCCGTTATTGGCCAGCGTACTGTATCCCTTGGCCATGTCTACCACCCGCACGCCGTTGGTAAAGCCGCCGATGCTCAAGGAGGGCACTCCGTTATCCACATAGGTCAGTTTCTGGAATTCCATCCTGCCAAGGTAGTCCAGGCCGTAGTTTACGCCAATGTCCTCCAGTATCTGCCAGGCCACCGTGTTCAGGCTTCGGTTCAGGGCTTCCCTCACGGTCACATTTCCGTAGTAGTGTTCGCCGCTGTTGGAGGGGCCGTCTTCCCATTTGTGGTCGTCCATGATCCTGGTGGGGTAGTATTCGCCCGTGTCAAAAGCAGGGCCGTAATCAATCAGGGGCTTGATCGTGCTTCCCGGCTGCCTGGCGCTCAGGTAGGCCCGGTTAAACTGGTCCTCTGTGCCCCGGCCCCCCACAATGGCAACCACATAATTGCTGCGGTTGTCCACCACCACGCCGGCGCCCTGGAGGGCGAATTTGCCGTTTTCCTGGAGTTCGGTGTAGGAGGAAAGACCCTGGTCAATGTCAGACTGGAGCATTTCCTGAAGGCTGCTGTCAAGGGAGGTATAGATCTGAAAGCCGCCTGCCCGGATCAGGTCCGACTTTTCCGTGTACGCGCTTTTATACCGGTTTGTATATTCCGTGTAGTCTTCCTTGTCCTCAAATGTGTACCGGAAATCAAATCCATCTTTTTTCATCAGTTCCAGGGCCGCGCAGTGGATAGCATAGCTGCTCTGGTAATTCTCGTCCGTGCCCTCGGATTCCTGCTGCACCACGATCAATGGGCGGGCAGCGGCTGACTGGTAATCTTCATCCGAGAGCTCACCGATCTCGTGCATGCTCTTTAGGACATCGTTTCGCTTTTCAAGGGATGCTTCAGGATGTGCCACCGGGTCATAGGCGGAGGGACTGTTGCTGATGCCCACAAGGACAGCGGCCTCATCCACCCTCAGGTCAGCTGCATGCTTGCCGAAATAGTACCGGCTGGCAGCCTCCACCCCATAACACTGATGGCCATAGAAATTGGTATTGCAGTAGAACTCCATGATATCTGCTTTGGAGTATTCCTTTTCGATTTCCGGGGCCAGCAGTATTTCCACGATCTTGCGCGTGAATGTCTGCTCCCGGGTCAGATATGTATTCTTGATCACCTGCTGGGTGATGGTGCTGCCTCCCTGGGTCACGGTCCCGCCGTGTTTTATAAGGGCCAGCCCTGCACGGAAGGTGGCGATCCAGTCCACGCCGGTATGGCTCTTAAAACGCCTGTCCTCCTGAGCAATATACGCATTCTGGATATTCATGCTGATGTGGGAGATGTCCACATACTGGTAATGGCCTGCATTGATCAGGCCGATCTGCCTGTTGTCCTTGTCATAGATGACAGTGTCGCTGAGCATGGAGAAATCCGTTCTCTCCATCTGGGCCAGCTTGTCGTAAGCAATTACCCTGCACTGGTCCAGTTCCGGTTTCACCTTAGCATAGATAAGGATCCCTGCCAGGGCCCCGCAGATCAGCCCTGCGGTAAGTACTGCCAGGAAGGCATGAAAAAGCCATCCGAATATACCCAGTATGGCCACTGCGGTATTGCGGATGCCAAGGAGAACCTTAACAAGGACCTGCTTTTGTGAGTCTTTCATAATTCCTGTGTATCCTCTCTGCGCCTGAGAAGGGCGCTGTCGTTCATCTTTCCTGCGCTGGAAACATCTGCCAGCCCGTTAAGCCATAGATATTATAAGCCAGAATGAGGAAAAAGGGTAGGGAAAAGTGGGGAAATACCTCTTTTGGTTGGTTAAAATGTTCCTGGCGGATATGGATTGGGCTTAATTTTTCCGCAGCACAAACTCCAGGGTATGGGCCGGTATGTCCATGCTCTTTTCCTGCATCTGGGTAAAGGCGGTAAGGATACGCCCGATCTGGTCCTGATCAGCAGGGATCAGGTTGTTATCCAGGGTAATGGTCAGCACGGTCAGTACGATCTGGGCAGTCTCCTCCGGGTACTCACAGTGTATGGTACCCTCCTCCATGCCCTGGCGGATGATATCAGTCAGTATGGGCTTCAGCCTGGTGATGATAATGCGGGCAAACTTCTGGTGGATGAATGCGCTTTCCTGCTGTTCGTTAAAGGTACCGATGGCTTCCTGGCGCCTCAGCTCCGTGGAGGAGTCCAGACAGGCATGGTATATGAGTTCCATTTTCTTAAAGGCATCCATGTGGGAGGATGCAGCCAATTCCTTGCCTGCGTCCAGCACACGGGAATAGGAACGCTCGATCACCGCATCTATGATGTCATTTTTGGAGGAAAAATAGTAATAAATACTTCCCTTTCCAATCCCTGCTTTTTGGGCAATATCGCTTACGGAAATGGCCTGGGCATTGGAGGAACCCATAAGTTCCTGCATGGCATCCAGAATCTGTTCCCGTTTATTATGGTTTTGCATAAAAAATCCTCTGTATTTTCTTTAGAATACTTTCCAGTATAGCAGAATACAAAGGAAAACACCATACTTGACTGGCGGTCGAAAACGTGATATGTTTAGCTTACCACAGATTCGACCGCTAGTCGAAGATGGGAATGCCAAAAGGGCAGAGGAGAGACCATATGACGTATGAAACATTATTTGAAACAGTCAGGGAAATTTTCATGAAAGCGGATGTGAGCGGGATAGGGGAGCATCTGGCCTTTCAGTTTGATATTACAGGCGAGGGCCAGGGGACTTTTTATGCCGAGGTAAAAGAGGGAAAGCTGTACGTGGAGCCATATGAGTATTATGACAGGGATGCAATTTTTATCTGCTCAGCAGATACGCTGCTAAAGCTGGCAGCCGGAAAATTGGATCCTGTTTTTGCATTTACAACAGGAAAGCTGAAGGTGGAAGGAAGCCTTGAAAAGGCGCTGATGCTTCAGAAGTTTGTCTAGGACATGGAAAGGAGTACATATGGGAAGAATGGGCATGTTCATGGGCCTGGCCGCGGCAGGCGCCGCAGGGGAATACGGGATTGCCAGATACTTTTTCCACCGGACCGTGATGCGCGGCAATGCAAAGCGTGAGCGGACCCAGAAAATGGCGGGAACCGACTGGGATGCATACATTCCCGGAATCAGGGCCAGCAAGGAATGGCTGGCCGGGCAGGAGAAGGAGGACGTGTTTATCACATCTGCTGACGGGTTGAGGCTCCACGGGACATTCTTTCCCTGTGAAGGCTCCAAGCGGGCTGTGGTATGTTTCCACGGATATACCAGTGAAGGGCTGAATGATTTTTCCAGCATTGCCAGATTCTATCTGGAAAAAGGATTCAATCTGATGGTGGCGGATGAGAGGGCCCATGGAAAAAGTGAGGGAACCTACATTGGGTTTGGCTGCCTGGACCGCCATGACGCTTTGGGGTGGATCCGGTACGTGGTATCCCGCCTGGGACAGGATTGTGGACTGATGCTTCACGGCATTTCCATGGGAGGCGCCACCGTGCTGATGACCACAGGACTAACCCTTCCTCCCCAGGTCAGGGCCGCGGTTTCAGACTGTGCCTTTACCTCTGCCTGGGAGGTGTTCAGCCATGTGCTGAGATCCATGTACCACATGCCTGCATTTCCCGTGATGCAGATCGCGGACCGCATGGCAAGGGAGGAGGCCGGATACGGCCTGAATGAGTGCAATGCCAGGGATGAGGTGAAGAGGGCAAAGATACCCATTCTTTTCATACATGGAGACAAGGACACATTTGTGCCCTGTTCCATGGTTTATGATCTTTACAATGCATGCAGGTCCCCCAAGTCACTTTTGGTGGTTTCCGGGGCCAGACATGCGGAAGCTTATTATAAGGATACGGAGAGCTATGAAAACGCGGTGGATCAGCTGATCCGCCGGTATCTGGATCATTGAGGAATAAGAAAGGGGAAAACATGAAAACCAGAAAAGGCTATAAAGTGTACCCGCTGACATCTGCACAGAAACTGCATTTTTACTGTCTTAAGTACTGTCCTAAAAAACAGGTGCTGAATATCGGATCCAGCCTGACCATTGAGAGCGACCTGGACTGGGATGTGCTCCGGGAGTGTATCAGGGAAGCCATTGCCAGATGCGAATCCATGCGCCTTAGGTTTGCCAGGGATAAAGACGGAACTATTTACCAATATGTGGTAAAAGAGGAGACCAGGGAGATCGAACACTTCGACTTCACAGGCTGGAAGGAAGAGGATGCAGAGAATATGCTGCGCCGGTGGACGGAGGTCCCCTTTGAGCGTTATGATTCCACCATGCACCACATTGTGATGATCAAGATGCCGGACGGATATCAGGGCCTTTACATATGTGTGGACCATATGACCATGGATGCCCAGTCCCTGATCGTGTTTTTTAAGGACGTGATTGAGCTGTATTGCAGCCGTCTGTACGAGGAAATCCATTATCCCAAGGAAATGTCCTCCTATATCAGGCAGCTGGAAAAGGATCTGGCTTACGAGGCAGGCAGCCGGTCCAGCGAAAAGGACAGGGAGTTTTTTGAGAAAATGATCGCTTCCTCCGAGCCCATATTTACGGACATATGCGGTCCGGAAAAACTGCTGAAGGAGAGAAGATCCACCCGCAACAGAAATCTCCGGGCAGCCACCAACACCTCCGACAATGTGGAAGCAAATATCACCAATTTCCATCTGGAAGGGGAGCCCTCCGGGAAGCTTTTGGATTTCTGTGAGAGCAGAGGCGTTTCCATGACCTGTCTGCTGCTTATGGGCCTGCGTACCTACCTTCAGAAGGAAAATGACCAGGAGGACGTGTCCATTACCACTACCATTGCAAGGCGGGCCACGCTGCTGGAAAAGCGCTGCGGCGGTAGCCGGATCCACTGCTTTCCCTTCAGGACCATTGTGCCAAAGGAAGATACATTCATGGAAGGCCTTTTGAAAATACGGGATGCCCAGAACCAGTATTTCCGGCATGCAAACTACAGTCCATCGGAGTATTTTAATTACCGCCATGACTATTACAAGCTGAGGGACGGACAGACCTATGAGCCCTTAAGCCTGACCTACCAGCCCCTTGCCATGAAATACGATGGACCGGGACTGGATAAGCTGGGGGATATCAAGTATAAGACAGCCCGTTATTCCAACGGAGTTGCGGCCCATACCCTGTATCTCACCGTGAGCCACAGGGCTTCGGACAATGGTCTGGACTTTGGGTTTGAATACCAGACCGGGGTAGTGACGCCGGAAAAACTGGAATATATTTACTATTATCTGTGCAGGATCATATTCAGGGGAGTGGAGGATCCGGACCGCACAGTGGGCCAAGTAATCGATATGGTTTAGGATACAATACTGAAAGGAGAGAAGAACAATGTTTGAGGAATTAAAGGAATTGATCTGTGAGTATGTGGATGTGGAACCCTCGGCGATCTGCGAGGAATCCCGCTTTATTGAGGACTTAGGGTTTAACTCCTATGACTTTATGAGCATGGTGGGAGAGATCGAGGACCGGTTTGATGTGGAAGTGGAGGAGCGGGAAGTGGTGAATGTAAAGACTGTAAAAGACGCAGTGGAATACATCCGGTCGCTTCAGGACTGATGGCAGACAGAAAAGGGAGGACGCTATGCCGGTAGAAACATTGAGAGATATCATCCGCCATGGGGCAGAGGCTTATGGGGCGGAGGCTGCATTTCGGTATAAGGTAAAAAAGGAGATCGTGGACCGGTCCTACCAGGACGTGAACCGGGATTCCATGTCCGTGAGCCGCATGGTGGAGTCCATGGGCATGGGTGGAAAACACATTGCCCTGATCGGCACCACTACGTACCAGTGGATCGTGGGTTATTTTGGGATCGTGGGCAGCGGCAGCGTTGCGGTGCCCATAGATGCCCAGCTTCCCGCCGATGCAGTGTGCGGGCTTTTGGACCGGGCGGACGTGGAAATGCTGATATTTGATGAGATACGCCGGGACGTGGCGGAGGCGGTGAGGGAGAAATGCCCCCGCGTCCGTCAGATCATTTCCATGCAGGCAGCTGAGCCCGGAGACGGGATCCAGTCCCTTTCCATGCAGATGGCGATCCACACCGGGGAATATGAGACAGCCATTGACCCTGACCAGGTCTGCACCATCCTGTTTACTTCAGGAACCACGGGAAAGAGCAAGGGAGTCATGCTCAGCCACAGGAACCTGGTGGATAATGCAGTGTGCCTGGATATGAAGATTCCTGCAGGAACGGTCTCCATGACCCTGCTTCCCATCAATCATGTGTACTGCCTGACCATGGATATCATCAAGGGACTTTACATCGGACTTGTCATCTGTATCAATGATTCCATCATGCATGTACAGAAGAATATGAAGCTGTTTAAACCTGAGATCGTGCTTCTGGTTCCGCTGGTGATCGAATCCATTTACGGAAAGCTTCGGGATGCGGGTAATCTGATGCCAAAGAAAATGGTGGCCAAGGCCGCATTTGGCGGAAATCTGAAGACTATATGCAGCGGCGGCGCCTATCTGGACCCGGACTATGTGGAACGGTTTAAGGAGTACGGGATCACCATTCTCCAGGGATACGGCATGACGGAGTGTTCCCCTGTCATCAGCACAAACCTGGAATGGGATCATAAGACCGGCTCCGTGGGCAAGCTCCTTCCCAACTGCGAGGCCAAGATCGTGGATGAGGAGATCTGGGTCAGGGGCACCAGCGTGATGCAGGGCTATTATAAGATGCAGGAGGAGACGGACCAGGCACTGGAGGACGGATGGCTTAAGACCGGTGATCTGGGGTATGTGGATGAGGACAATTTCCTCTATATCACAGGCCGCAGAAAGAACCTGATCATTCTGTCAAACGGGGAAAATGTATCTCCCGAGGAACTGGAAAACCAGCTGAGCCGCTCAGACCTGGTGAAGGAAGTCCTGGTAAGGGAAAAGGACAAGGTGATCGAGGCGGAGATATTCCCTGATTATGAGTATGCCAGAAAGAGGCATGTGAAGGATATAGAAGGAGGGCTTCGGGAGCTTATAGACGAGTTTAATAAGGATATGCCGGTGTATAAAAGGATCTACAGCCTGATCGTAAGGGAGGCGGAGTTTGAGAAGACGCCGTCTAAGAAGATAAAGCGGTTTTAACAATTAAATAATCCAGCAAAATCACAGGAGGATTTCCCCATTGCCAGTTTTTTGTCCGGGAAATCCTCCTGATTTTGTATTTTTAGAGAAACAACCTCCGCATAATTGTGCATTTTATACAAAAACTATCGTTGTAAATTGTGCGAAAGGGCAGATGAATTTCAAAGTTTATGAAAGAACTTTCAGAACATACCGATACTATTGAAAATAAAAACAAACCTGCTATACTAAAGCTACAAGAACTTAACAAAACCTTAACAGGAGGAAACAGACATGAATGGTAGGGTTGAACACCTAGAGGGAAGACTGATTGTTTCCTGCCAGGCACTGCCCGGGGAACCGCTTCATTCTTCTTTTATCATGGGCCGCATGGCTCTGGCAGCAAAGGAAGGCGGGGCGGCGGGGATTCGGGCCAACACCAAAGAGGACATCGCTGAGATCCAAAAACAGGTGGACCTGCCTGTGATCGGAATCGTAAAACGGGATTATGAGGACAGCAAAGTATACATCACCCCCACCATGAAAGAAATTGAGGAACTGATGGAGGTAAAGCCTGAGATTATTGCGCTGGATGCAACTTCGGATTTGAGGCCGGGGGCAAAAAGCCTGGATGAGTTTTACCGGGAGATCAGGGCTGCCTATCCGGACCAGCTGTTGATGGCAGACTGCTCCACGGTGGAGGAAGCACTTCATGCGGACCAACTGGGATTTGACTTTATTGGGACAACACTGGTGGGATACACGGAGCAGAGCCGGGGACTGAAGATCGAGTCGGATGATTTTTCCATCATACGTGAGATTGTGGCAAAGGTAAAGCACAGGGTCATTGCAGAGGGGAATATCAACACACCGGAAAAAGCAAGACGGGTGATCGAACTGGGAGTATTCAGCGTGGTAGTGGGGTCCATTATTACAAGGCCGCAGCTGATCACCAGGTCATTTGCCCAGGCAATTGAAGCAGAGGGTTAATAGGCGGACATAAGACGCCTGATTGGGAAAGGAGAAAAGATTATGGCAAACTTAGAAAAGTACAGAGGTATCATTCCGGCATTTTACGCATGTTATGATGATGAGGGCAATGTAAGCCCGGAGCGTGTAAGGGCGCTGACCGAGTATCATATTAAAAAAGGCGTAAAGGGCGTTTATGTAAATGGGTCTTCAGGGGAGTGCATTTACCAGAGCGTGGAGGACCGGAAGACCACGCTGGAAAATGTAATGGCGGTTGCCAAGGGCAAGCTTACAGTGATCGCCCATGTTGCCTGCAACAACACAAAGGACAGCGTGGAGCTGGCAAAACATGCGGAGAGCCTGGGCGTGGATGCCATTGCAGCTATTCCTCCCATCTACTTCCGCCTCCCGGAATATGCCATTGCAGCATATTGGAACACCATGAGCGAGGCTGCTCCCAACACGGATTTCATCATCTACAACATCCCCCAGCTGGCAGGGGTTGCTCTGACTCAGGGACTGTTTGCACAGATGCGCCAAAATCCCAGGGTCATTGGTGTTAAGAACTCCTCCATGCCGGTGCAGGATATCCAGATGTTCAAGGCGGCTGCAGGCAAGGATTACATCATATTCAACGGTCCGGACGAGCAGTTTATCAGCGGCCGCGTCATTGGCGCGGAAGCCGGGATCGGCGGAACCTACGGCGTAATGCCGGAGCTTTTCCTTAAGATGGATGAGCTGGTAAAGGCAGGAAAGCTGGAGGAAGCAAAGGAAGTCCAGTATGCGGCCAATGAGGTTATCTACAAAATGTGCTCCTGCCACGGCAACATGTACGGAGTCATTAAGGAAATGCTGCGGATCAACGAGAACCTGGACCTGGGCGGGGTAAGGGAACCTCTTCCACAGCTTGTGGAGGAAGATCTTCCCATTGCACGGGAAGCAGCGCGTATGGTAAGAGAGGCTGTGGGCAAATACTGTTAATGCAGCGGCATCACAAAAGGGAAAACATCACCGCCCCTTTCAGGAGGGATGAAAGGGGCCGGGAATGACATGGCAGATAGAAAAGGAGTTTAAATATGCAGGGGTTCACAACAATTGATTTGATCATTCTTATTGTATATCTTGCAGCAGTATTATTTGCCGGCCTCTTTTTCTCCAAAAAGGAGATGAAGGGAAAGGAATTCTTTAAGGGGGACGGAACCATCCCGTGGTGGGTTACCTCCGTGTCCATTTTCGCAACATTATTAAGCCCGATCTCATTCCTGTCCCTGGCAGGAAATTCATATGCAGGAACATGGATCATGTGGTTTGCACAGCTTGGAATGCTGGTGGCCATCCCCATCACCATCCGGTTTTTCCTGCCCATATACAGCAAGCTGGATATTGATACAGCTTACCACTACCTGGAGATCCGTTTCGGAAGCAAGGGCCTGCGCGTCCTGGGCGCCGTCATGTTTATCGTGTACCAGGTAGGCCGTATGTCCATCATCATGTATCTGCCGTCCATGGTATTGTCCAACCTGACAGGCATCAATGTAAATGTATTGATCATTGCCATGGGCGTGATCGCCATCATTTACTCCTATACAGGCGGCCTTAAATCCGTGCTCTGGACCGACTTTATCCAGGGCAGCGTGCTCCTGGTGGGTGTTACCTTTGCACTCTTTTACCTGGCCCACGGGATTGACGGCGGTTTCGGCTCCATCTTTTCCACCATGGGACAGGGCAAGTTCCTGGCACCTGACCAGCCCATTTTTAATCCCAACATTTTAAAGGACAGCGTGTTCCTGCTGATCGTGGGCGCTGGATTTAACACCTGTTCCTCCTATGTATCCAGCCAGGATATTGTACAGCGTTTCACCACCACCACGGACACAAAGAAACTGAACAAAATGATGCTGACCAACGGAGCGCTGTCCATTTTTATTGCAACCGTATTTTACCTGATCGGCACGGGACTGTATGTATTCTACAGCCAGAATGCCCTCCCGCCGGCAGCGCAGCAGGATCAGATCTTTGCTTCCTATATCGCATATGAGCTGCCCGTAGGCATTACAGGACTTCTGCTGGCAGCCATCTATGCGGCGTCCCAGTCCACCCTGTCTACCGGACTTAACTCCGTGGCAACCAGCTGGACACTGGATATCCAGGAGCGTCTGTCCAAAAAGGAAATGAGCTTTGCCCTTCAGACAAGGATTGCCCAGTACGTATCCCTGGGCGTGGGCGTTGTGGCCATCCTGGTATCCATGATCCTTGCCAACGGCGAGATCAAGTCGGCATATGAGTGGTTTAACGGATTTATGGGCCTTGTGCTGGGCGTTTTGGGAGGAACCTTTGTACTGGGAACCTTTACCAAAGTGGCCAATGCAAAAGGCGCTTACGTGGCGTTCTTTGTGGCAGCCATCACCATGGTCTGCATCAAATACATGGCACCGGCAGGCGCGGTATCCATCTGGTCCTACTCCATTATCTCCATTGCCATTTCCCTGGTTGTGGGTCTTCCGGTAAGTATCATCACCAGAAAGATGGACGGGGATACATCCAAACCGGCGGCGGACGCAACCATTTATCATAATTGATCTGATACATGAAATGACAAGGGCAGAACAGGAGGATAACCTATGATCTTTGGAAATATAACCCAGGAAGGAACCTATGGATTCCTGCCGCAGGCAGTAAGAGAATGCTTTGAGTACGCCTTGGCCCATGATCTCCTCGGATTTGAAAAGGGCAGCCATCCCATAGACGGAGAGCGCCTGTTTGTAAATGTAGTGGAATATGAAACCACTGTACCGGAAAAGCGTTTCTGGGAAGCTCACAGAAAATACCTGGATGTACATTTAATGCTTGACGGACAGGAGCAGATTGATTTAAACTTTATAGAGAACATGGAGCAGAAGGATTTTGTGCAAAAGGATGATTTCCTTCCTCTGGAGGGAGAACCCAACAGCCACGCAGTGCTGCGTCCCGGAGATTTCCTGATCTGCTACCCCCATGACGGACACCGCACCGCAGTGGCGGTGGATGGCCCAAAGCAGATCAAGAAGGCCATTTTTAAAGTAAGGATCGATAACTGATTCAGTACAAGGAACTAATATAGGCAAGCAGTACAGGTAAGTAATACAGGTAAGTAATATAGGGAAGATGTAAAAGGCAAACCATTGCAAAGGGCAGGTTTGCCTTTTGCGGCAGAATAAAACAAGGAAGAAAAAGGAGAAGAGTAAGGATGAAACAATACGTGTGCATTGACATTGGCGGTACAGAGATCAAGTACGGCGTTTTGGATGAAAATGAACTGTTCCTGACCAAGGATAAGATGCCTACCGAGGCATTTAAGGGCGGCCCCAGCCTGCTGGAAAAGGCGGTGGGCATTGTAAGGGAATATCTGAAGCTGTGGAGAGTGGATGGGATCTGCGTATCCACGGCCGGCATGGTGGATGTGGAAAAGGGGGAGATCTTTTACTCCGCCCCATTGATCCCTGATTATGCGGGCACAAAGATCAAAGCCAGGATGGAATCGGAGTTTGGCCTTCCCTGTGAAGTGGAAAATGACGTTAACTGCGCAGGGCTTTCAGAGGCCGTATCGGGGGCAGCGGCAGGAAGCCGGTCCGCTCTGTGTCTTACAGTGGGGACCGGGATCGGAGGCTGTATCATTATAGACGGAAACGTGTACCACGGCTTTAGCAACAGCGCCTGTGAGGTTGGATACATGCATATGGAGGGCAGCGATTTCCAGACTCTGGGAGCAGCCAGTATCCTTGCCTCAAAGGTGGCTCTTGCAAAGGGGGAACCGGTTCATATGTGGAATGGCCTTCGCATCTTTGAACTGGCCAAGGCAGGGGACAGCGTGTGTATCCAGGCCATTGACGACATGTGTGATGTGCTGGGAAAAGGAATCTCCAATATATGCTATGTGATCAATCCCCAGGTGGTGGTGCTGGGGGGAGGCGTCATGGCCCAGGAGGAGTATCTGCGGCCCAGGATCCAGGTGGCCATGGACCGGTACCTTGTATCCAGCATCCGGGAAAAGACTGCTCTGGCCTTTGCAGAGCACGGAAATGATGCCGGAATGAGAGGGGCCTACTACCATTTCAAAGAGAGACAGGGATGATGGGATGGAATATCTGAAATCAGTGATACCGGTAATCGAGTCAAATTACGACAATTTCACCACGGTGGAGAGGAATATAGCGGATTTTTTTATCTACAACAGGGAGGAGACGGACTTTTCCGCCAAAGCAGTGGCGGGAAAGCTGTTTGTATCAGAGGCATCCCTGTCACGGTTTGCCAAGAAATGCGGATTTAAGGGATACAGGGAATTTATCTACCAGTATGGGGAACATTTTGTGGTCCGGCAGGAATCCATGACCGGCAACACAAGAACCGTACTCAACGCATATCAGGAACTGCTGAACAAGACCTATAACCTGGTGAACGAAAAACAGGTGGAGCGCATCTGCCGTTACATGAACAAAGCCGCACGGGTGTTTGTGTGCGGCATGGGAAGCTCCGGCCTGGCAGCCAGGGAGATGGAACTGCGTTTTATGAGGATCGGCGTGGACATCACATCCATGGATGACAGGGACATGATGCGCATGCGGGGAGTGTTCCAGGATGAGAACAGCCTGGTGCTGGGAGTCAGTATCAGCGGTGAGACGGAAGATGTGATCTTCCTGCTGCAGGAAGCCCATCAGAAAAAGGCCAGGACCGTCCTGCTCACTGCCAAGAATAAACCGGAGTACGATGGATTCTGTGACGAAGTGCTGCTGATCCCGTCCCTTCTTCACCTGAACCATGGAAATGTAATCTCGCCTCAGTTTCCCATACTCCTGATGACCGATATCTTTTATTCCTGCTATGTGTCACAGGATAAGTATGAGAGGGAGATCCTACATGACAGTACCCTTAAGGCTTTGGGGAAAACAGGCCGGCATGATCCTGTATGGTAGGGGCGGCCTGAGACCAATCTAAACCTAATCTAAATGCCGGTTGGTTCAACCGGTTCCTAAAAAAGCCCGAAGCGCTTTTTCGCAGCAGGCGGGGCCGTTACTCCTTCCAGGAGATACCCATAGACCTGCATCATGGCATCTTCCTCCACATACTGTGGATTATCACGGTAGCCGCCGTGCATGGTGGTTATGACTTCCATCTGTTCCAGCATCATATCAAACTCAGGGGGACGGCCCAGAAAGCCGTCTCCATAGGTGGCCATGGCCTTTAAGTACTGGATGTCCCACCGGGGGACCACACACAGGCTCATGGTGGGGATCCGGCTGCCGGCAAAGGAGACCTCATCGCTTTTGGGAAGGTATTTTAGTACCTGCCCATTGTGCTTGTCCAACAGGGCTTTGTCGCAAAATGGGCGCAGCACCGGCTTGGTCTCATGGCCCTTGCCGCAGATGGCAATGGTATCGCCGAATCCGCACACATCCAGATTGATGATCCCCGTAACAGCGGACTTATCCATCTGGGCGGCGTAGAGCCTGCTGCCGGCATTGCAGTTTTCCTCCCCGTCAAAGAAAGCAAACCGGGCGGGAAGATTTCTGCTTTTTAATTCCTTTGCAAGGGCAATGAGGATACACAGGGATGCCGCGTTGTCATTGGCCCCAAAGCTTCCGGGCACCGCGTCATAGTGGGCGCAGAAAAGCAGGCAGGGAGTTTCCTGCCAGGGGGTCAGGAGGTAATTTGCCACGCCTCTTGGATTCTTAAAGCTGGCTTCCTCCTCCTGAAGGGTATAAGAAAGCCCCTCGGCCTCAAGCACCCCTGCCAGTGCCTGGCGGCGCTGGTCAGGATCCTTTTGGGCAAGGGTTTCCAGATGAGTGATCATATCCATAATCAAAACCTCAGTTTTCTGCCGCGGGGGCGCAGGCACTCATGGGAACCTTGATTACGATCTTGCGGATCGGCGCAGGGGAGGCTCCTGTCTGGACAGCCGGAATATGCACATCCCATGGGAAGTAAACAGCATAGGTCCCGGGAACCAGTTCAATGGTCCCTTCCGGGGCATTGGGATTATTGTGATAAAAAAGGATATCTCTTGGAGTGTCGAGAAGATCCTCATCCACCTGGTTTGTCCGGTCATCATTATAATATCCCGCCCGCTCCGGTCCGCCGGCAGCCAGGAACTGGACATCTATATTCTTTCGGTGGATCTCCGGCCTTAAAGTTTCGCGGGGAGCGGTGTTTAAGTCCAGGACCTGAAGTATCATGGGGACGCCGCCCAGTTCAATGTCGAATCTGCCGGGCTCGTGGGCTGCCAGGTCATTCTCCTTCAGAAAACGGATGGCGCTCTGAAGGGCGGCCGGAAGCACAGCGATCTGCTGATCAAAAAATTCATTACTTACATTTCCGAATATCATGGTTTTCCTCCTTGTTATAAAGTGTAATTTTGGAGTCTCACAGGCGACTATTACTGCATGGATGTAAGCCCGCCGTCCACGGCCAGCACCTGTCCGCTTACGAACTCCGCCGCGTCACTGCAAAGGTACAGGGCCGCTGCCGCTATGTCCCGTTCCTGTCCGATACGGCCCAGGGGAATACGGTCCGTCAGCTTTTTGTAGAAAGCCGGATCGTCCAGCTGAAAGGAATTGATGGGTGTGCGGACAAAGGTGGGTGCAATGGCGTTGCAGGTGATCCTATATTTGCCCCATTCACAGGCCAGCTGTTTGGTGTACATGTTCACAGCGCCCTTGCTGGCGCAGTATGCAATATAATTTTCCGTTGTACCGATCAGGCTCTTAACAGAGGACAGGTTGAGGATCCTGCCGTAATTCCTGGGGATCATAAAGCGCTTTCCCACCGCCTTTGTCACCAGGTGAAGTCCTTTTACGTTCAGGCCCATGACCTGGTCAAAGGCATCCTCCGTGTAGTCCTCAGCCGGCAGAAGGCGGTTCATACCCGCGCTGTTAACAAGGATGTCCAGGGTATCCAGCTGTTCCTCGATTTCATTTAACATATTGTCAATGTCTGACTGTTTCTGGATATCGCAGCGGATGGAGAGGAACTTCCTGCCTGCCTGGGCCGCATAGTCAGCCAGTCCGGCCGCCTTTTCCGGATGGCCGCCGCACACGGCCACATTGGCTCCCTGCTGTAAAAAAGCCAGGGCAATGGCGCTTCCAAGTCCTCCCGTTCCTCCTGTAACCAGTGCTGTCTTGCCCTCCAGGGAGAACAGATCCCTATAATTTTCCATATCACATACCTCCTCGTTATGAGCACTTAGCGCCTGTCCTGTAGGCGCTTACGTGCGATACATGTCACTGGCACTTAGCGAGGTCTTAAACGAGCTTAGTGCAGTGATTCGTTATGAGCACTTAGCGCCTGTCCTGTAGGCGCTTACGTGCGATACATGTCACTGGCACTTACGTGCGATTCTTTTTGCAGATCAGGACGCGGCATCACTGCTGCCGCATATAAAATATTCCGGGTTATGCTGCTTTAAAGGCGGGAGCAGAAGCAGCATCCTGGACATGTGATGGCTGTAGATCAGGCAGGCCTGGTCATTGTTCCTGTTGGCCAGGGCATCGGTCAGATTGGTGAGCTCGCACAGGAAACCTTCCACTACCGCGGAACTGCTGGTGGCCAGGTACAAAAGCCGCTGCAGGTCCATATCCACCTTTTGCAGGGATTCCCATACCAGGTCCATGTCCCCGGCCAGTATATAGAGCTGATGATAGTAATCAGACAGCAGCCTGGGGGCCTGGTTTAGGTTGCCCTGGTAAAGATAGTCGTCCAGCTGGCGCAGGTTGTAATACAGGGACTCCAGATCATTCTTCTTCACATTCCTTATAAAGATGGTGTGAAGCATGGAGGTGCCAAGCTTTGTGTGAAGCCAGATGGCGTGCTCGATCCGTTCCGAGTCGATCCTGGATACAAAGGCCCCTCTCTGGGGAATGATATCTACCAGGTTCTCCCTGGACAGTTTTGTAAAGGTATCGTGTACAGGCGTACGGCTTACATTTAAAGAGGAAGCCAGGTCTATTTCATTCATCTTCTGCCCCGGAGGAAGGAACAGCTCCAGTATACAGTTTTTAATCACGCGGTATGCATACTGGCGTGCGTCCTCTGAGGGGCGGCGCGCAATCATACGGCTGTTAGGATCATTAAAAGGAAGTAGTGACATAGCAATCACCTTTCTTAATATTCTGTAAAAATCAAGTCGGTTCAGGTACGTATTCCACTGACGGTCAATGGCATAAATCAAATTATAGCATACAAGGATAGGTTTGATAAGAATGCATTTCCACTATATTAAAACATTGGAGCAGAACAGAGAAAATGTAAATAAATTCCAACTCAAACTTGTATGCAATTTTTCCCACTGCATTTTCTAATATAATTTTATCATTATTTGTGAAAAAAGCAACTACTAAATAAAAAATTAACGAAAATCATGTGTAAAATGATAAAAAAGGTGTTGCACTCATGAGATAAATGTGTTATCTTGTATATGTCTTGAGAATAATACAATTTATTCAACCCGTTATTTCCGCAGCTGATATGCAATTTTGAACTAAACTGGTATGCAAAAGCGAAAATAACTTGTATGCAATCCTGGCACCCCCCGTTACGGGCAGGGGGGCGAAGCGTGCTGAGAGGGGATGAGAGTGTGCCTGAGGTAAAAGACAAGATTGTGAAAGCCGATTCCAGAAATGAGATTTATAATTTTCTGCGCAATCAGATATTAAGCCTGGCCATCGAACCCGGGGAGATGCTCAGCGAGAATTCCCTTTCCTCCCAGATGAGCGTAAGCCGCGCCCTGGTAAGGGATGCGCTGGCCCGGCTGATCGAGGAAGGTTACATAGTGGTTTATCCCCAGAGAGGGACCGTGGTCACCATGATCGACCCTGAGCGGATCAAACAGTCCGTGCACACCCACATTGTTCTGGAGCAGGCGGTTATTGAGGAGATCTGCAGACAGGGGCTGACCCCGGAGCAGAGAGAGGCCCTGGAACAGACCCTTGCAAAACAGAAGGAGATCACAGGGGATAATGAGGTGCTGGAACTTCTGGCAGCGGATGAACATCTGCGCTACCTGCTGTCCACTTTTTGCGGCAAGGAGCATATATGGGATTATTTCAGGACCATGGACTGTGACCTGATGCGGGTCAACTATCTCCAGTACAGCACCTTTAATTTTAAGGTCTATATGTCCTCCCTGACCAGGTGGGAACACACCCAGGTGGAGGGACGCCTGCTGGTTGACAACATTATGCGGGGGGATGCGGAAGCTGCTTCCCTGATCTGTTCCAACCATTTCAACACAATTCTCTGGAACATGGATACACTCCAGGGAATCTATCCACAGTTCTTTTCCAGATAAGGTCAGAGTATGCCTGGTCTGGATGGAAATATATTTATTACATAATGAAGGGAGATGAAACCAGAATATCCTGATGTTTTGAGAGAGAAGGGGACCTGAAGCAACAGGAACCCAAAGCAGTTCCACGTGTAGGAAAATAAAAAAAGATATGAGGAGGAATACCATGGAATACGTTATTGGTATAATTTTGTTACTTTCTTTCTTCGGCTTGGCATACTACTGTATCAAAGGCCACAACCTGATGATCGGATTCTTGATGATTACCGTTGTCTGGACCGTTCTGCCGCTGGTAGGAACCATGTTCGCCAGCCAGGCATTCATTGAAGCCAACCCTGTTCTGCAGTTTGGCGCAGGCACAGACACAAAGCTGGTGTCTATCCTGAACAAGATTTTCCAGAGTGCTCCCGAAGGCTGGGGTACCACACTGGTTAATGTTTGCTGGGGTGCATGGTTTGGACGTGTACTGATGGATACCGGTATTGCATCTACCCTGATCCGTAAGACCGTTGAGTTGGGCGGAGATAAGCCAATGGTTACCATCGCACTGTTAAACATCGTTACAGCACTGATCTTCACCGCCATGACCGGCGCTGGCCCTGTTATCGCTATCGGCGTTATCGTACTTCCTATTTTAATGTCTCTTGGCGTACCAAAGGCAATTGCAATGTTCTCTTTCATGGGATCTGTTGCAGCAGGTATCTACCTGAACCCTGTTAACTTTGCACAGTACCGTGCATTCTACATCACTCCTGATGAGATGCCTGAATTCACACTGGGATGGTATGCGGCTCACTGGGGTTATGCAGCACTGATCATCATGCTGGTGGCAACCACTGTACTGGCTGCTGTTTACCTTAAGAAGTCAAAGACAGTTCATTCATGGGCAGCTCAGAGCCGTAATTCCTCTCCTGACCAGAAGAATGCGCCAATGTATACATTGATCCTCCCAATCGTACCGGTTGTACTGAAAATTTGGCTGGATTTCTCCGTTATCGGCGGATTCATCATTGCTGGTTTCCTGGCCCTGTTCCTTTGCGGCAGGATGAAGGGATCCTTCAAAGAGAACTGTCAGCTGGTTAACAAGCTTTACTATGATGGTGTGGTTGATACCGCTCCACTGGTAGGCTTCCTTCTTACACTGCCTATGTTCAACCAGGTTGCTACCTATGCATCTCCTTATTTCAAGGCGATCTTAGGAAATGTAATGCCTAAGAGCGAACTGGCTGTTTGTATAATATTTGCTGTACTGCTTTTCATGGGCCTGTTCCGCGGACCTATGACACTGGTTGGCTGTGGTGCTGCTACACTGGGTGTGTTATCTAATGTTGCATCCTTCTCAGTACCATTTTTATACGGCGTATTTGCCATCCCAACCATCACTGTTAATATCGGAAGCTGTATCACCCAGTCATGGGTTGCATGGGGTCTTGCTTATACCAAGGTAGAATCCAGAGACTTCCTGAAACTATCAATTCCCAACTCTTACCTTACAGGTGTGATCCAGTATATTGCCGTATTCATCCTGTTAGGCGGACTCGGAGCTGCTTGGTTCATCTAAGATTTGACGTAACAGTTCAGGTCAGGAAGATGAGCCGTCCTGAACAGTTACAATTTGACAATGAATTTCTCTTAAAAAATAAAAGCATATTCTGTTTAACCGGGCGTATATCATGTGCGCCCGGATATCTCCCGACAAATGTTTCGTTATAGCAGTAATAAAGGTCCACGATCAAAAGAATCTTGGAAAAGTATTGTAGAGTGAAAGGAATGGATAATATGGCAGAGCGTAATCATAGAGCTGTTCGTATGGGGATTGACGTTGGTGGCACTTATACCAAGTGCGTTGCAATGGATAATGAGACCCATGAAATTATTGGAAAAAATCAGGTTAAAACTACACATGACGACAAGAGCGGCGTTGCTGCCGGTGTTGTAAAGAGCTTTCAGAATTGTATGCGCGAGAACAACATCGCTCCAGAAGATGTTGTGTTCGTTGCCCACTCTACCACTCAGGCTACCAATGCTTTTATTGAAGGCGATGTGGCAAGCGTCGGCGTGGTCGGCGTTGCAGGCGGCGGCCTGGAAGGATTTCTGGCAAAGCGCCAGCTGGCCCTTAAAGACATTATTCTGGATGAAAAGGTTGGCAGGATGATCAAGGTATACAATACCTTTATCAAGAAGAAAATGCTGACCGAAGACGTGATCAACCAAAATATTGATGAATTACTGAACCAGGGCTCACAGGTAATTGTTGCCTCCATGGCCTTTGGTGTGGACAGCATGGATGAGGAAATGATGATCCATGGCTGTGCGGAAAAGAAAAATGTGCCGGTTACCATGGCTTCTGATATTACAAAGCTGTACGGACTTACGCGCCGTACACGTACTGCAGCAATCAATGCATCCATCCTGCCCAAAATGATGATGACAGCCAATGCAACCGAGTCATCCGTACGTGCGGCAGGCGTTACCGTTCCTCTGATGATCATGAGAGGCGATGGCGGCGTTATGGAAATCAGTGAGATGCGTAAGCGTCCCATCCTGACAGCACTGTCGGGACCGGCTGCTTCCGTTATGGGTTCCCTGATGTATCTGCGTGCTTCCAATGCCATCTATTTTGAGGTGGGCGGAACCACCACCAACATCGGTGTGATCAAGAACGGCCGTCCTGGTGTTGACTATGCCCAGATCGGAGGGCACGACACTTACATCAGTTCCCTGGATGTGCGTATCCTGGGCTGCGCAGGCGGTTCCATGGTGCGTATCAGTGACAAGGCAGTGGTGGACGTTGGTCCTCGTTCTGCCCATATTGCAGGCTGTGAGTATGCATGCTTTACTCCAGAGGAGGAGATCGAGGATCCGCAGATCGAAATGGTAAGCCCCAAGCCGGGGGATCCGAACGATTATGTGACCATCCGATTAAAGAATGGAAAGCGCATCTGCTTTACCAATACATGTGCGGCTAACGTGCTGGGGCTGATCGAGGAGCAGTACTTTGCCCACGGCAATGCCAATGCGGCCCGCAAGGCCATGCAGCCCGTAGCGGATAAAATGGGCATTACAGTGGAAGAACTGGCCACACAGATCCTGGATAAGGATTTTGAAAAAGTAAATGCATGTATCAATGCATTGGCAGAGAAATATCAGCTTGACCATGAGAGCATGAAGCTGGTGGGCTGCGGCGGCGGAGCTGCATCCCTGGTTCCCTACTGTGCAGGAAAGATGGGACTTCAGTACAGCATTCCTGAGAATGCGGAGGTTATCTCCTCTATCGGAGTTGCCCTTTCCATGGTGCGTGACGTGGTTGAGCGTGTAATCCCTAATCCTTCCCAGGACGATATCAGGGAGCTTAAAAAGGAAGCGGCTGATATGGCTGTAAGCTCCGGCGCATCACCGGATACGGTTGAAGTCCATATCGAGATCGACAACCAGACCGGTAAGGTAACTGCCATTGCAACCGGTTCTACGGAGGTTAAGACCACGGACCTGTTAAAGGAATGTGATGAGGCAGAGGCATGTGAGCTGGCCACCCAGGACTTTGGGCCAAAGGTAAGCCAGATCGCGCTGGCGGAAATGACTGATAAATTCTATGTGTACCAGGGTCTGCGTGATGACAGGCATCCGCTGCGTATCGTTGATAAGAAAGGATTTATCAAGGTTCAGTGTTCCAATGGTAATGTTGTGAAGTGCAAGGTCGCAGATTATAAGGAAGTGGTTGAGCAGATGTGGAAGGATGAGGCTGTGTTTAAGACCGATACGGTCATAAGACCTGACTTCTTCGTATGTGTGGGACCGCGTGTGGGCGATTACAGCGCAGTTGACCTGGATCAGATCTACCTGTTGATGGATCTGGATCTGGGTGACAGGGAACCTGATGAGGATATCCTCATTGTGGCATCAGTGACGGAGATTTAATTTATTATGAACAAGGAAGAGTTTCAGAAAGCTTTAAAGCCCATAACAGACGGGCTGTTCGGAAAACAGGGGACGAAACGCTATGAGCGTCCCCATTTTCCGCTGCGGCCTCTGGACCGGATGCTGGGGGACCTGGCCGCCATCGAACCGGTGGAGTGGTTCCGGTATGTGTTCTCAAGGGAGCCGCTGAATGGAAAATTTACAGATGAGCAGCGCCGCAGCTGGATGGAGCAGGCTCTGGCCTGCGGGCAGGAATATGCCAGGAAGGTGATGGAGGAGTACAAAAGCTCCGATCCTGAGGTGATAGCAAAGGCCATGGGCATGAAGGTGTCCTACCCCACCTATCCGGAGAAGACGGACCGGGTGCTCTTTGCCGAATACCGGGTTCCGGACACCATATGCATCTACATGGATGCGGTGAAAAAGGCAAAGAAATTCCTGGAAAAGCCGGAGATCAGGGAGATCCTGACGGAGGGGCTGAACATAAGCAGGCTTTTGCTGGCCCATGAGCTCTTCCATAATGTGGAAGAAAAATATAAGCACGAGATCTATACAAAGACAGAAAAGATCAGGTTGTGGTCCCTGGGCCCTGTACACAATGACTCCACCATCATTGCACTCAGCGAGATCGCGGCCATGGCATTTGCAAAAGAGATAACGGGCATCCCCTATGCCCCCTATGTCATGGACGTGTTTCTTGTATACGGCTATTCCCCCGAAGAAGCCAGCGGCCTTTACGAGGAAATGATGGAGTTTGCCGGGCTTGAGCCATTTGCACCTGAACAGGCGCCGGATCCGGACTGATCCGGAGCAAGGATAGAATCGGTCATAGAATCAATCATATAAATGTGTTTAAAGGAGAAGGACTATGAGTTTACGTATCCCCTATGATACTGTCAAAGACACTGTAAAGACTGCATTTTTAAACCTGGGACTGAGCGAGGAGCAGGCAGAGGTATGTTCCGCCATCCATACCCAGTCCAGCGCGGACGGAGTTGAGAGCCATGGGCTTAACCGTATTCCACGCTTTGCAGAGTATGTGCAGAAGGGTTGGATCAACCTGGAAGGCAAGCCGGAGTTAATGGGCGCAAAGGGCGCTGTGGAGAACTATGACGGCCATCTTGGAATCGGCATCACCAATGCCCTGTACTGTGCTGACCGCGCCATGGAACTGGCAAAGGTTCACGGAATAGGCTGTGTATCCCTTAAGAATACCACTCACTGGATGAGGGGCGGCACCTACGCATGGCGTATGGCGGAGGCCGGATTCATGGGGATCAGCTGGATCAATACTGAGAGCTGCATGCCTCTGTGGGGAAGCGATGAGCCGGGAGTTGGCAACAATCCGTTCTGCATCGCCATCCCAAGGGAAGACGGACCCATTGTGCTGGATATGGCCATGAGCCAGTATGCCTACGGTAAGCTGGGCGTTTACCGTCTGGCCGGCAAGGAGCTTCCTTTCCCGGGCGGATTTGATAAGGACGGCAACCTGACCAGCGATCCGGGAGCCATTGAGGAGAGCAAGCGTATCCTGCCTACCGGATACTGGAAGGGCAGCGGAATGGCTATTGCCCTGGACATGGCAGCGGCTCTTATGGCAAACGGAAACTGCGGAACAGACATGGATGAGGCGAACAACGGAAGCTGTACCGGCTGCTGCCAGATCTTTATTGCATTTGACCCATATCTGTTCGGAAACAAGGAGGATATCCAGGCAATGCTCAACAAACGTGTGGCCGCGGCGGATGCAAGCCATCCGGAGCGGGAGGGCGGCCGTGTGACCTGCCCGGGCGAGCGCACTGTTACCACCCGTGCAAAGAGCATGGCAGACGGTGTCTGCGTGGATGAGGCGATCTGGGCGCAGGTCCAGTCCCTTGCAGCGGGAAATATGGAAACAGAAGATATTGCAAGCAGATAATAACATATGGTTCGGACAAGGAGGTCATGACAATGTTTTTTTCAAATGTAAGTATTGCTGAGAAGTACAATTACCTGGAAGAAAAATTTACCTGCGCCTATAAGTGGCTGGCTGAGACTGATATCAAGTCCCTGGCAGCGGGAAGCTATCCGATCATGGGTGATACGGTGGTTGCCAATGTACAGGAATATACCACATTTCCTGCAAGCCAGGGTTCCTTTGAGACTCACGAGAAATATTTTGACATTCAGTACATGGTATCCGGCAGGGAGCAGTTCGGGGTGTGTAAGAGAGACGGACTGGTGGAAAAAGAGCGCAATGAGGCCAATGACCTGATCTTCTATGAGGAGCCTGAATTTTCAGGCAGCGTATTCCTGGAAGAAGGCGATCTGATCGTGGTTGCCCCAGAGGATGCTCATAAGCCGAGATGCCAGGCAGGCGGGCCATGTGAAGTAAAAAAGGTAGTTGTGAAAGTGGCGTTATAATTGGACAGTGCAGGCACTGGTTCAAGCGCTTGTAACAAGGAGGAAACGGAAATGAAAGCAATTAAACTGGCAGAACCAAGACAGGTGGATTGTGTTGAATTGGAAAAGCCGGTACCAGGTCCCGGACAGGCCCTGATCCGCATTAAGACAGCCGGTATCTGCGGCAGCGATATCGGTGCATTCAGGGGAACCAACAAGCTGGTATCCTATCCAAGGATTATCGGACATGAGCTGGCAGGCATCATTGAGGAGATCCCGGCAGACAATCCCAAGGGATTAAAGGTGGGGGACAAAGTGATCGTGGATCCGTATCTTTACTGCGGAACATGTTATCCCTGCAGCATTGGCCGCACCAACTGCTGCACCAGCCTGAAGGTTCTGGGCGTACATATTGACGGGGGAATGGCTGAATATTACTGCCATCCGGCGGACATGCTGGTGAAAATGCCTGAAGATATGGACTGGACCGATGCAGCCATGGCTGAGCCGCTGACCATTTCCCTTCACGGGATCCACAGAGGCGGTTTAAAGGCAGGGGAGTATTGTGCCATTATCGGCGCAGGCCCCATCGGACTTCTGGCAGGCATGATCGCCCAGGCATACGGCGCACACGCCATCCTTCTGGATTTGGTTCAGGAACGTCTGGATTTTGCAAGGGAACTGGGAATTGAGTATGTGATCAACTCCAGGGAAGAAAACCCGGTGGAGCGCGTCAGTGAGATCACGGGCGGAACAATGGCACAGCAGGTAATGGAGTGCAGCGGCGCCAATGTGGCGGTGCTTCAGACCCTTGACCTGGTCAGCCACGCGGGCAGGATCACCCTGACCGGATGGCCGCCAAAGGAAACTCCGATCCCCACCGATGTCATTACCCGCAAGGAGATCGATATCCGCGGTGCGCGCACCAGCGCAGGGGAATTTGAGGAAGCCATTGAGCTGATCTACACCAAAAAAGTGGATGTGGCAAAGATCCTTACAAAGACCATTGGGCTGGAGGAAGCTCCTGAGACCATCAGGGACATTGAGAAGAACCCGGGAAACTATATGAAGGTTGTTGTAAAGATGGATTAAAGATCTTTGATCCTATGAATTGCCCTTTGGCAACTTTAAAGATGCATCCTGCCACAGCAGAAGGCTGTGGTAAGATGCATTTTTTGTCCACATCACAGAATATCCATATTAAGGGGCATCAGCAGGTGGGCGATCAGGATCCTGTAGGCTTTATCCCCGTCCTCTGATTTTAAGCAGTTATAAAGTTCCTGGTGTTCCTCAAAGGTGGCCTGGACCCGCCCTTCAATGGACAGGGCGTTGGATGTGGTCAGATGGATCATGTACATGAGGCGCTGGAACAGATGGTTAAACTCATCATTGTCAGCATAGTGGACTAAAAGGAGGTGGAACCGGTGGTCCTCCTCGATAAAGGAGCTGCGGGAGGCCGGGGAGGCCAGCGCCTTTTTCTGCCGGGCCAGGGAGCGCTCCATGTCTTTTAACAGCTTCTGGCAGCGCTTCTCAGAGGGCTGTGATGCGATCAGATGGACGCAAAAGCCCTCGATGGCACAGCGGATCTGTATGGATTCCCTCATGGATTCCTTGCTCAGCTGGCGTATCTTAAAGCCGCGGCTGGGAATGATAGTGATATACCCGTCTTGGGAAAGGCACTGGAGCGCCTCCCTCATGGGAGTGCGGGAGATACCCAGTTCCTTGGAGATTTTTGTCTCGGAATAAAGCACCCCGGGTGTCAGGATGTTGGAAAGGATCTGCTCCTTTAATGTATCATAAGCTTGTGACTGCAGTGAATTTTTGATAACCATAATCAAACTCCTTACTTCCCCGTTGGTATGGATGGTGCGAACATGGGGATCAATACTCGGTTCAGGCACATGGATCAAACACGCTGATCAAGCACGCGGAAAATATTGAATTAATCATACCCCAGATAGTCCCCAAAGTCAATGAAAAAACACTTGACCGGTATACCGGTATACTGGTATAATGAACTCAACAAACAATGTATCATAAAGAAGCAGGAGGTATAGTAATGAGCGTATATGATTTAGGTAATGGTTTAAGACTGGTTGATTTAACAAAGGTTCTGGATCCCGCAACAGAGTCAAGAAGGTGTCATCTGATCCGTTACAACACAGGCGGCCCGATCCCGGATTTCCACACAGCACTGGATCTGACCACACATCTGGGAACACACTGCGAGTGTCCTTACCATCACTTTGAGGATGGCAAGTCGGTTGGAGAGCTTCCGCTGACCACATTTATGGGCCGTGCCATTTATGTAAATATCGATTTCCTGGAGCCCAACTCACATATCAGCGCCGCTGATCTGGACCGTGCCTGCGGCGACCGCATCAAAGAGGGCGACATTGTGATCCTTGACAGCAACTGGAAATTCCCTCCATTTACACCGGCTACCAACAGCCCTGATGACAAGCGTCTGTTCATCAATGCTGAGAGTGCATGGTGGTTCCGCAACCATAAGGTTAAATGTGTTGGCTTTGGCGATGGTGTTTCCATTGAAAACTGCAACGAGGATGTAAAACCGTTCCATGATATCCTGATGGAAGTTGACATTGTATTCCTGGAAGTATTAAAGAACCTGGAGGATCTGACCACTGACACGTTCTTCATGTCCTATACTCCATTACCACTGATCGGTGCCGACTCCATGCCGGTGCGTGCGTATGCCATCGAGGGCCTGCCGGGATTTACTGCATAATAGAAGGTGAGAACAATATGAGAATAGCTGTAATCGGCGCAGGGGCCATGGGCTCCATCTATGGCGGACATCTGTCACAGCACAATGAGGTATATCTTGTAGATACGGCAGCTCCTGTTGTGGAGCATATTCAAAAGGAAGGATTGAAACTCCAGGAAAATGGAGAGGATATCCTGTTTAACCCCATGGCAGTTACCTCCACTGAGGGCGTAGGGACCGTGGATCTGGTGATCCTGTTTGTGAAGGCGCTGTTTTCAAGGGCGGCCCTCTCAGGCAACGGCGGCCTGATTGGACCGGATACCTATGTGATGACTCTCCAGAACGGCTCCGGCCATGAGGATATATTGGGAGAGTTTGTGGATCAGGACCATATCATTATCGGGACCACCGAGGATAACGGCGCGGTTTTGGGCCTGGGCCATATCAGGCGCGGCGGCGCGGGCAACACCAATGTGGGCATGCTGACCGAGGATAAGAATGGATTTCTTCCTAAATTAAAAGAAGCCTTTGATTGCTGCGGTTTTAATGTAAAGATACATGAAAATATCCAGCAGCTGATCTGGGATAAGCTTTTTACCAATGTTTCATTAAGCGCTGTGACCGGCATCCTTCAGGTGGATATGGGTTACATTGCGGCCAATGAATATGCATGGGCCATGACAACCAGCCTGATCAGGGAAGCGGTGGCAGTGGCAAAAGCCATGGGCCTTACCGCAGATGAAGAACAGATCATGGCCAAGGTAAAGAAGACATCAGAGATGTCGCCCAATGGCTGTACCTCCATCCGGGCTGATTTAAGGGACGGACGCAGGACAGAGGTGGATACCATCAGTGGTTCCGTGGTCCGCGCTGCCGCAAAAGTGGGCGTACCTGTGCCAAGCCATGAATTTGTGGTGAATATGGTGCATGCGCTGGAAGGTAAGAACTGAAATTACAGGGAGTATTTTTAATGGAATAGACAGGGAGCCCCCGCACCGGAAGACAAACCGGCGCGGGGGCTCCTTTTTAAGCATTGCGGTCCTGCCGGAGCAGTTCTGTCAGGGCGGTCCTGCCAGGGCGGTCCTGTTAGAGCGGTCCTGCCAGGCCGGTTCTACCAGATCCCCAATACCCTTTGCAGCATCAGGCTGACGCCCGTGATCCCGACCCAGCAGCAGGCGCCCATAAAGATCGGTTTCCCCCCTGTTTTGATCAGCTTGACCAGATTAGTGTTAAGTCCGATGGCAGCCATGGCCAGCACGATAAAGAATTTGCTCAGTTCTTTGACCGGCTGGAAGACAGCCATGGGCACGCCGGCCTGGAGGGCAATGGTGGTTATGATGGAAGCGGCCATAAAGTACAGGATGAAAAATGGGAAGATATCTTTAAAGCTCACGGCCTGCCCCTGGGCCTTGTCATTCTTCTCCTCGTTTCTGGTCCTTATAAATGCCAGGACCAGGGTGATGGGGATAATGGCCAGTGTTCTGGTAAGTTTTACCGTAACCGCCTTGTCCAGGGTTGCTGAACCCAATTTCCACATGCCGTCCCAGGTGGCGGCAGCCGCTGTCACGGAGGAGGTATCATTGATGGCCGTGCCTGCGAATACTCCAAAGGCATTGCCTGAGGCTGTGTCAAAACCCAGCATTTTACCAAACATGGGAAACAGGATGGCTGCCAGAACATTAAAGAAGAAAATAACGGAAATTGCCTGGGCCACCTCCTCGTCATCCGCGTCAATGACCGGCGCGGTGGCAGCTATGGCTGATCCGCCGCAGATGGAAGAACCCACACCCACCAGGGTGGAGATCTTTGACGGTATATGCATGATCTTATGTAAAGCAAATGCGATCACAAGGGAGGTGGTAATGGTGGACAGGATAATGGGCAGGGATTGCCTGCCTGTTTCCAGCACAACGCTTAAGTTCATTCCGAATCCAAGGAGGATTACGGCCCACTGAAGTATCTTTTTCGATGTGAATTTGATGCCCGGTTCCAGTTCGCCTTTGTTTTTGATGAAACCGGTGAGGATCATGCCGGCTATGATGGCGATCACGGCGCCGCCTACAATGGGAAACATTTTCCCTAAAAACCAGGATGGCAGTGCGATGGCAAGGCACAGTAAAAGTCCTTTCCATTTGTTTTTTAATCCTAACATTCCTAAAACCTCCTAAGTAATCACTTTTTCTTTCTTATCCGCATTACATGGTAACTTATGGAAAACATAAAGTAAAATTATATATATTTATATTTTGATAAAGTTATGTTATGATAAGGAAAGATTGGGCAAAAACGGACGAAAAATAGGTGTATGGAGAAGTTGGGATAAGGGGGATTAAGGATATGCTGGATTTCAGAGTCTATACCTTTCTTGCTGTCTGTGAATATATGAATTATACAAAGGCTGCGGAGGCGCTCCATATTACACAGCCGGCTGTGTCCCAGCATATACGGTATCTGGAGACGCTTTACGGCGTCAGGCTGTTCGCAAGCGAGGGAAAGAAGATACATCTTACCCCGGCAGGCAAGAGACTTCTGCAGGCGTCTACCACTTTAAAAAATGACGAGGAATTTTTAAAGGAAGTGCTGCGCTGTGTGCCGGAGCAGGGACCTACCCTCCGGTTTGGCACAACCAGGACCATTGGCGAATCTGTCATATCAGCGCCTCTGGCCGGTTACATCCATCGTCACCCGGAGGCCAACATCAAGGTGGCCATCGGGAACACGGATGAGCTGCTTCACAAACTTACATCCGGGGAAATACAGTTTGCCCTGGTGGAAGGATATTATGACCAGCAGGCATATGACTCTTTGGTCTATTGCACGGAGCCGTTCATACCTGTGTGCGCGGCCTGCCATCAGTTTAAGAAGGATCCCGGACAGCTAAAGGACCTTTTAGGGGAACACCTGCTGATCCGTGAACCTGGGTCGGGGACCAGGGATATCCTGGAGAAAAACCTGGAGATCAAGAACATACGCCTGGGTGATTTCGCCCATATGACAGAGGTGGGGAGCATGCATGTGATATTGCAGCTCCTGGAAAAGGATTCAGGTATTACCTTCCTTTACCGGACCGCTGTGGAGCAGGGGATTCAGGACGGGACCATCAGGGAGCTGCGGCTGAAGGATTTTCAGATGGAGCACGACTTTGCATTTATATGGAATAAAGGCAGCATATACGGGGACGAGTACAGGGAGATATGCAGGGAACTGCAGTGAGCTGTAGCGAGCCGCAATATAATGAAATATAATAGGAAGAGCCGGAATCCGTACCGGGGCAAGGATTAAACATGCTCCGGTATGGATTCCGGCTCTTTTTATGCGGGATTAGCTTTGCATCAGGTAAACGGCCTGTGTTCAATGGGATCAGTTTTACATCAGATGAACAGCCTGTGTTCGGCGGGCTCTGCCTTGTATCAGAAAAGTGGCCGGAAATTGTGGTGGAAAGTGATTGACAAACACAGTAATAGTAATTATTATTAATATTTAGAGGACGATATACCAATAAATACCAGCCAAAGAAAGAGGGAAGTTTATGAGCAAACATTTATCACCAGAAGTCAGAGTACCCATTGAAAAGGAAAATGTGTCCATATTCAGGGACGAGGAGCGGTGTATCAAGTGCGGACAGTGCAGGGATATGTGCCGGGACTATATCGGGTCCTGGGTACCTATGACCTGTTAAAAACAGGGGATACCGCCATCTGCATCAACTGCGGGCAGTGCGCCAATGTCTGTCCGGTGGAGAGCATCAGGGAACAGCCGGAGTATGGAATGGTGGCCGCAGAGGTTATGGACCCGGACAAGATCGTGGTTGTATCCACCTCCCCTTCCGTGCGTGCGGCACTGGGAGAGGAGTTTGGCATGGAGGAGGGCAGCTTTGTCCAGGGAAAGATGGTGGCCCTGCTGCGCACCCTGGGAGTGGACTATGTTCTGGACACCAATTTTGCTGCTGATCTGACCATTGTGGAGGAGGCCAGCGAATTGATCGACCGCATAACAACAGGAAGACGTCCGCTGCCCCAGTTTACCAGCTGCTGTCCTGCATGGGTCAAGTTTGCGGAAATCTATTATCCGGACATGCTTCCCCATATATCTACGGCAAAGAGCCCCATCGGTATGCAGGGGCCTACCATTAAGACATATTTTGCCCGGAAGATGGGAATCGACCCCAAAAAGATCGTGAATGTGGCAGTCACCCCATGCACTGCCAAGAAATACGAGATCCGAAGGCAGGAGATGAAAGCGGCAGGGGAATACCTGGGCGAGGATGATATGAGGGACATGGACTATGTGATCACTACCAGGGAGCTGGCGCAGTGGGCCAGGATGAAGAGGATCGACTTTTCATCCCTGGAGGATTCGGATTATGACCGGCTTATGGGCCAGGGATCAGGCGCAGGCGTTATCTTTGGAAATACGGGAGGCGTAATGGAAGCGGCCTTAAGAACCGCTTACGAATACATAACAGGAGAACAGGCACCTGGGGTATTGTATGAACTGACACCGGTAAGGGGCATGGAGGCGGTAAGGGAAGCCAGCCTTCAGATCGCAGATATGACCGTAAATGTGGCGGTCGTATATGGGACCGCCAGCCTGCGCAGATTCCTGGAGGAAATGAGGAACGGGGAAAAGCAGTATCACTTTGTGGAAGTCATGACATGTCCCGGCGGTTGTATCGGCGGCGGAGGGCAGCCAAAGGATAAGAAGTTTGAGGGGGATGCCCTGCGGCAAAAGCGTATAGACAGCTTATACAAGAGGGATGGCGCCATGACCGTCCGCCTGAGCCATGAGAATGAGGAGATCAAGGTCCTGTATCAGGAGTTTTATAAGAAGCCCCTCAGTGAGCTGGCGGAGAAGATGCTCCACACATCATACAGGGATAAAAGGGGACAGCTGGAAGGGAAGGAAATAGATTAAGGCAACAAGGGATGCCGTGCCGCATAGTTAACAGTTCAATATGATTAAATGAATGGTTCAGATATTTCGGTTTTTATAAAGCTGTTTTTATGTTATCATAATTTAAGAAAGATTTCTGTAGGACAGATGCCGGTGAACGGATGAAAGTGAACGAAAAACCAGCATCATTGGACGGAGATTAGAAGGGAGCTGTTAATATGATAGAGATACGGACATTTACTGAAAATGATACAAATGAGATCATTCAGCTGGTCTTACACTGCCAGAATGACGGAACACGCCCTATGGTCACGGTGGAAGACCAGCCCGAGCTGCTTCATATAAAGGAAACGTATCTGGATGGAGGCGGGAACTTCTGGGTGGCTGTAAAACAGGAGAGGGTCGTGGGCAGTATCGGCCTGATGGACTGCGGAGGAGGGCTTGGCCTGTTAAAGAAGTTCTTTGTGTATGAGGAATACCGTGGAGAGCCTGTGCATCTGGGCCGCCGGCTGTATGATGTGCTGGTGGAGTTTGCCCGGCAGCGCCATATAAAAAGCCTGCTTTTAGATACGCCAAAGAACACGGGACGTGCCCACCGGTTTTATGAAAAGGCCGGCTTTCAGAAGATCGGGGAGGATCAGCTGCCTCTGGTCTATGATCATCCCTATGAGGACAGTGATTTCTATATTCTGGACTTATAAAATAATAAACTCTTAAGAGAACTGTCTTGTCAGCTGTAATAGGTTGACAAGACAGCTTCTTTGGGTTAAAATCCTCTGGACAGCAAAAAAAGTCTGGGAGGATCGAGTATGAACCATTTGTTTAAAACTAAATTAAATGCAGCCTGTTTTGTCCTGATTCCTGCGTGCATCGGGATCAACTATCTTGGGAAGCTGTTTGCTTCCGTTTTAAAACTGCCCTTGTGGCTGGACTCCATCGGCACATGCATCGGAGCAGTGTTAGGAGGGCCGGTCATCGGAGCAGTGTGCGGAGCGGCCAATAACCTGATCTATGGATTTACCACAGGGGACACCATTACGTTAATCTATGCACTCACCAGCCTGGGCATTGGTGTGGCAGTGGGTATCATGGCACGGCTGGGCCAGATGGGAAGACTGAGGGGAGCTGTCCTGACCGCATGTGTGGCAGGCCTGACCGCGGTGGTGATCTCCACCCCGCTAAATATTGTTTTCTGGGGAGGGACAACGGGAAATGTCTGGGGAGATGCTGTGTTTGCATGGTCACAGGCAGCAAAGATGCCTGTATTCCTGGGTTCACTGCTGGACGAGGTGATTGTGGATGTGCCTGATAAGCTGATCACCCTTTTGGTAGTTTTTGCCATTATAAATGGCCTGCCTAAAAAGCTTACATCCCTGTATGACGTGGATAATAAGGTGGAGCGCCTGGATTAGGGCGTGTTCGGATATCATGCAGATAAGAGAAAGGGGTATTTATGAAAAGCATAAGCCTTTATGTGGAGCAGGATACATACCTTACAAGGCTCCATCCCTTTGCAAAACTGTTCTATATCCTGGCAGCAGTCACGGTGCCCCTGATCACAGGGAAAATGTGGGTGTTTGTCCTGTTCATTGCAATGAGCCTGTGCCTTCTGGTCAGTGGCAGGATTGCAGCCAGAGTTTTCCCCCTGGTCGCATTTTCCTTTACGATCATTGCCACTGTGTTTCTGATCCATGGGCTGTTTAACCAGGCCAACCGGAATGTGCTGTTTGTTCTGGGGCCGTTTAAGTTCTACCGGGAGGGACTGGTGTACGCGGCCAGGATCGGGTTTAATATACTGAACATGCTGTTGGCATTTGCGGCCTTTGTGCTGTCTACAAAGCCGGATCAGCTGGTGGATGACCTGGAACAGATCGGTTTTTCACCCAAGTTTGGTTATATGATAAGTTCCGTGTTTCAGATCATACCCCAGATGATGGGCACTATGAATACCATCATGGATGCCCAGCGGAGCAGGGGGATGGAGACGGAAGGAAACCTGTTTGTGAGGGCAAAGGCGTTCATCCCGCTTATCGCGCCCGTGGTCAGCAGTTCCCTGATCAATACAAGGGAGAGGGCCATTGCGCTGGAGGTCAGAGGGTTTGATTCCAGAGAAAAGAAGACCTTTCTCACAGACGGAAAGATGGGCGGAAGGGACAAGGCATTGATCCTGATCATGTGTCTGCTCATTGCAGGTTCTGTTATATGGAGGATGATCCATGTCGTTGATTGAGGTTAAGAATCTGAAATATAGATATCCCCACACGGAGAAACTGGCCCTGGACGGGCTGGATTTTGAGATTGAGAAAGGCCAGTTCATTGGAATCCTGGGGGAGAACAAAGCCGGTAAAAGCACCCTGTGCCAGGCATTGGTGGGTCTTGTGCCCACCATGTTCGGAGGGGCATACGGAGGACATATCCTCATCGATGGGATGGAGGCGGCCCGGACCCCTGTGTCAAAGCTTTGCAGGAAAGTGGGGCTGGTGTTCCAGAATCCTTTTAATCAGCTGTCGGGCGCCAGGGATACGGTGTTTGGGGAGGTGGCCTTCGGGCTACAGAACATGGGGGTAGCCAGGGAAGAGATCCTGAATCGGGTGGAATGCAGCCTGGAACGTTTGGAGATCGGCGCTTACAGGGACAGGAACCCCTTTGACCTGTCCGGGGGGCAGATCCAAAGGGTGGCCATTGCAAGTATCCTGGCCATGGAGCCGGAGATCCTGGTGTTAGATGAACCCACCTCACAGCTGGATCCCCAGGGGAGCGAGGATGTGTTCCGGGTGGTGGACCGGCTGGCAGAATCCGGGATCACCATTGTGATGGTGGAACACAAGATGGAGAAGCTGGCTTCCTATTGCCACAGGCTCCTTCTTCTCCACAATGGAAAACAGGTGGCGTATGATACGCCGGGGCGCATATTTGCCAGGGATGACTTAAAGAAACTGGGGGTGGAGCCTCCGGTATATACCCGGGTCAGCAGGGCTTTCTCAGTGAGCTGCCCGGAACGCAATCCAGAAGTCGGTCAGGAATGTTATCCGGAACGCGATCCAGAAGTCGGTCAGGAATGTTATCCGGTGACATTGGAACAGACGCTGGCTTTGAGGGAATATTTTCCGACACAGCTGCAGGGGATAAAAAAAGCAGATCAGGAGCCTGAGGCCGGCCCGTCTGTATTTTCCATTGAGGATGTGGGATTTTCCTATGTAGAGGGCAGTCCGGTCCTGGAGGGACTAAACCTGGAGTTGGACGGAAGGCCCACGGCCATTGTGGGACAGAACGGTGCGGGAAAGACTACCCTGGTAAAGCTGCTGAAGGGTTTGTTAAAGCCGGACAAGGGCAGGATTTTGCTGCAGGGAGAGGACATAGGAAAAAGAACCGTGGCCCAGCTGGCCGGAAGGATAGGATATGTGTTCCAGAACCCGGATGACCAGATCTTTAAAAACCGCGTGCTGGACGAGGTGATGGTAGGTCCGCTGAACCTTGGAATGGATAAGAAGAGGGCAGAGGAAATGGCAATAAAAGCCCTGGATACAGCGGGAATTTTAACTGTTCAGAATGAAAATCCCTATGACCTGGACCTATCGGACAGGAAAATGGTGGCCATTGCCTCGGTCCTGGCCATGGATCCGCAGGTCCTGATCCTGGATGAGCCCACCATAGCCCAGGACGCAGGGGGAAAGAACCGGATCGGAGCCATGGTCCACCAGCTGAGCCGGGAGGGGAAAACCGTACTGGCCATCCTTCACGATATGGATTTTGCAGCAGAGTATTTCGAGCAGATCCTGGTAATGGCCCATGGGCGCATTCTGGCCCGGGGAACAGGGAGAACGGTGTTTTATGAGATGGATGCCCTTTTTGAGGCCCGTCTGGAGCAGCCCCATGTGACGGGACTGTGCAAACTCCTGGGCTACGAAGGGACATTCCTCACAGTGGAGGATATGATTGGAGGGAGATAAAATGCCTGCAGGCAGAATGATGACAGAGGGTGAAAAGCGCAGGATGAACATCCTGGAAATACTGGAGAACAGGACAGCTCCGGTGTCCGGTACGGAGCTGGCAGGCAGGCTGGGAGTCAGCCGCCAGGTGATCGTCCAGGATATTGCCCTTCTCAGGGCGGATAACAAAGAGATCATGTCAACCTATCGGGGATATATGTTCCATAATCCCGATATGGGTGCAGGGACCTGTGTGCGCGTGTTTCGTGTAAACCACGCCACGGAGGACACCCTGGATGAGCTGCAGACCATTGTGGATTATGGCGGAAAGGTGCTGGATGTATCCGTGGAGCATGAACTGTACGGACACATAACCGTGGACCTGATCATTAATAACCGCCTGGATGCAGCTGAGTTTGTGGCTAATATGAAAACCTCCCGTGACCAGCCCCTGAAAGCTCTCACAGGCGGCAGCCACTACCATACGGTGGCGGCGGGGGAGGAACGGTATCTTCAGATGATTGAGGATGAGTTAGAAAAAAAAGGTTATATTCAGCACTGATATGTTTAATTGCCTCCAAAGTGGTGATACTCTCCAGTAGAAAACACCATTTATCCATCAGTGAGGTAATGTTATGAATAGAGAAAATAAGAATATAGCCAAAACCGTTATGAGAGGGGATTTATATTATGCGGACCTGTCGCCTGTTGTGGGTTCGGAGCAGGGAGGGATCCGGCCCGTGCTGGTGATCCAGAACGATGTGGGAAATAAATACAGCCCCACTGTGATTGTGGCCGCTATCACCAGCCGTTCCACTAAGGCAGCCATTCCCACCCATGTGTGTATCCGCAGGATGCGCGGAGGATTAAAACAGGATTCCACTGTATTGGCAGAGCAGATCCGTACCATTGACCGGAACCGTTTGAAGGAATACATAGGTCATCTGGATTCCGGCCAGATGGAGGGAATCGAACAGGCCATGGTCACCAGCCTGGGGCTGGGCCATCTCATAGGAGGAATGGGACAGGTATTCCTGCCGTCTTATACATGACCTTCCGCCGTATGGGGCAGGTAAAAATAGGACAGAGAAAATATGATAGGTAAAATATGATAAGTAAAATATGATAGGCGAAATATGACAAAGGATCTTGATCTCAGGAAGGCGGCGCGGCTGTCTTCCTGTTTTATTGGCTGTCAGGACCAGGCGTGGGCTTGGCGGGGCTGCGGGATTAAATTCTGGTACGGGATAAGAAAATTCAGCAGTATCAAGGATATACTGAAAAAGATATTATGAAAAAAGATATTGACATATGTCAATAATGGGATTATAGTTAATGACATAAGTCAATAACAAAACAGCGGATAAGGAGAATACATATGGCGCGGCCGTTTAAAGCCAGAAGAGTCTGTTCCCAGCCAACCATAGATGTGTTTGGCCCATTGAATCAGGAGTCTGAAACCAGGGTGGAGCTTACATTGGAGGAGTATGAGACCATCCGTCTCATTGACCTTTTAGACTGTACCCAGGAGGAGTGCGCCACGCAGATGGGGGTGGCCAGGACTACGGTCCAGGCAGTATACAATTCTGCCAGGAAAAAGCTGGCGGACTGTCTGGTGAATGGAAGGCAGCTGCAGATCCGGGGCGGCAATTACCGTCTGTGTCCGGAGTCAGGGAACTGCTGCGGCAAGGACTGCGGGAAGCGCCGGTGTCAGAAGCGCCGCTGTAATAACAGACCAGGAGGAGAATTTGATGAAGATTGCAGTAACATACGAGAATGAACAGATATTCCAGCATTTCGGCCACTGTGAGGCATTTAAGGTTTACGAGGTGGAGAACAGCAAAGTCCTGTCATCCCAGGTGGTAGGCACGGGCGGAAGCGGCCATGAGGCCCTGGCTGTATTTTTAAAGAACCTGGGCGTGGAGACCCTGATCTGCGGCGGGATCGGCGGAGGCGCCAGGACCGCTCTGGCCCAGGCCGGGATCGAGCTGTATCCGGGTGCCTCCGGCAATGCTGATGAGGCGGTGGATGCCCTGCTAAAGGGGAATCTGGCATATGACCCTGATACCATGTGCAATCATCACCATGAGGGCGGGGAACACAGCTGCCATGGACATGGAGGAAGCTGCAGTCACTGATGACTGCCGAACGTACACGAAACTGCCTGCCGGCAGCCTGAAACAGGCTGTGCAGGCAGTTTTTTCATGGAAAGCCTTGCCTTATAGGAAGAAAAAAATAATAATGATAATAATTATTATTTATGTGACTTAGTCACAGTATTTTCTTTCTGTTCCTGGTATGATTAAATCATCATCAAACAACGGATCATGCTGGCGGAAGGCCAGACAGAAGGAGGCAAGGTATGAAGAAATTCGTATGCGGTATTTGCGGTTTTATTTATGATGAAGCCGCAGGTATCCCGGCATCAGGCATTGCACCGGGAACCAGGTGGGAGGAATTGCACGGGGGTTGGGTATGCCCCTGGTGCGGCGCTGCAAAGGAAATGTTCAGGGAGCAGGTTTTGCCGGAAGCAGGTGAGGCGGGGGAGAAATCATCCGGGCCGGATAAGGCAGAACAGGCGGGAGAGAAGTCATCCGGGCCGGATAAGGCAGAACAGGCGGGAGAGAAGTTATCCGGGCCGGATAAGGCAGAACAGGCGGGGGAGAAATCATCCGGGACGGATAAGGCCGGACCGTCTGGGGAAGAGGAGGATCTGCGCGAACTGACGCCAGGTGAAATGTCCGCCCTCTGCTCCAATCTGGCCAGGGGCTGTGAAAAGCAGTATCTGAAGGAGGAGGCGCTCTTGTTTACGCGGCTGGCAGGCTATTTTAAGGACAAGACCTTGGCAGACGGGGGAGGGGATGTTAAGGCTTTGAAGGCAATGACGGAATATGACCTTGACACGGCATTTCCCAGCGCCGACCAGGCGGCTGGGGGTGAAACGGACCGTGGCGCCCTGAGGGCCCTTGTGTGGAGCAGGAAGGTGACCGCTATGATGGATTCCCTTCTGGCACGCTATGAGAGGGAGGGCAGCGGATTCCTGGAACATACCAATGTGTATGTCTGCGATATATGCGGATTTATCTATGTGGGAGATACCCCGCCGGATATCTGCCCTGTGTGCAAGGTTCCCAGCTGGAAAATGTCAAAGGTGGAGAGGAGGTCACAAGCATGAAAAAGTTAGCTGTGAGAAATATCCGTCTGTGTACAAAGGACTGTCTTTGTCTGTATGTCTGTCCCACAGGGGCAACCAATACGGAGAACAGCATCATTGACCCGGATAAATGTATTGGCTGCGGCGTATGCGCGGACAGTTGTCCATCAGGCGCCATTTCCATGGTACCCCTGGAGTATCCGCCCCAGCAGCCCAAGTCTGAAGCCGTGGTAAAAGCCATGAGGGCGCTGGCAAAGAGCAAGGCGGAGCAGGAGAGTACCGCACGCTCCCTGGCAGCACGGGGAGGAGATCCTGTGCTTGTGCAACTGGCGGAGGCAATGGAGAAATCCAACCGGCTGATGGCTGAGGACATTCTTCGGGAGGCCGGATACATGCTTCCCCAGAGCAGGAATGCCCGCCGGTTCCTTCAGTCCCTGTTGGACAACCCTCCGGGGGAGGATTTTCCGGGGGAGAGCGTTAGGCGGCTTCTGGACATGATTCACTGCAATGAGGATTAGAGGTAGCAGGGGATACCCGGGGAACTGCCCCAAAAAAGAGGATAGGAAAGGCATAGGACAGCTCCTTTCCTGGGGGGACACCGTCAGGCAGAGGGGCTGTCTTCTGCCTGTTTTCGTTCCTTCATCATCATCTTATTTTGATACATGGCCTCATCTGCACGTTTAAATACATCACTGACCGTCAGGTCCACATGTTCTTCGTACACGGCAATTCCTCTTGACATTTGCCTGGTCATCTGTGAGAAAGGCGTATCCGGTGTCATAGACCCTGGTGGCATCCCCATGTCCTTGACCGCATCAAAGTCTATATCCATTCCAACCGCGCCGATGGTGGTGTTTCCAACATAAAGAGGAACCACAAAGGATATCATTTCGCCAGGGTTATAGCGGGAAAAGTCAGTTGGGGCGTGTGTGCCCTTGTCCACTGAGGGTAATGTATCTGATGGTATTCATGAAACCGTCCTTTTGGCAGGGGATAGGGAGGGGATGACAGCGTGGGAACGTAAGACCGCCCTGTTTACGGATACATTGTAACCGGGTTTATGAGAAATTGCAATAACCGGATTGGAGACTGCCGGCAGCCCGGAATGGGGGCAATATGGGATTGACGCAGGGGGAAAAATTGTGGTAATATGGACACAATTTAGCGGATATGGTTTGCAGGGCATGGTCAGGTGAGGTTCGCCTGTTAGTGTCCTGTTTTCATAGGAGGGATTTGATGGAGTACTGGATGGGGATCGATCTGGGCGGGACCAAGATACGTGCGGGGGCTGTGGACCGGAACGGGACAGTGGTTGCGCTGAGAGAATCATATACAAAGGATGCGGCGGATGCGGACAGGCTCAGGGAACAGATCATAGCCATGGGAAGCAGGATCATGGAGGAGTATCCCATACAGGGAGCCGGAATGTGTTTCCCGGGAGTGATCATGGCGGATAAAACCCTGCAGCATGCCACCAATCTGCCGGGGGGAATGCTGGCCCCGGAGTTCATCACCTCCATTGAGCATGTGTGGAATATCCCTGTATTTGTGGAAAACGATGCAAATGCAGCGGCATTTGGTGAATATATCCACGGCTGCAAAGGGAATGTGGAATCCATGTATTACGTGACCATTTCTACCGGAATCGGAGGCGGATATATCTGGAAGGGCAATATTATCCAGGGATATCAGGGCTTTGCCGGAGAGGTGGGGAGTATCCTGGTGGAGGAAGGGGATCGATCCTTCAGGGGACTGGCTCCCGGGGCTGCGGAAGGATGTGCCAGCGGCAGCGCGGTATTGGAACAGGGAAAAAAGGGCATTAGCCCCAGGATCAATGATGCGGGGGAGGTGTTCCGGCTGGCTGCGTTGGGTGATGACCGGGCCAGGGAGATCGTGGACCGGATGACCACCGGTCTGGCGAGAATGTTCGCCGCTATTTCCATGGTGATCAATCCCCAGGTGTTTGTTCTGGGCGGCGGATGCATGAAATCATCGGACCTGTTCCTGGATGAAGTCGTCCATAAATATAAAGCCCTGGTTCCTGAGGCGGTTCAGGATATCCTGTTTAAGCCCGCCTGCCTGGAGGAACCGGGGATCGTAGGGTGTGCGGAGATCGCAAGGGCCCGGCTGTCCTGACAGGCCAAGGCCAAAGCCGGTACGGGGCAGGCCGGGGCAAAGCGGGTCAGTACCGGCCGGGGAAGATCAGGTTAACACCGGCCGGAGAAAAGCAGGTCAGTACTGCCGGTACAGATCAGGCCGGGCTATGCAGCATTTCCCGGGCAAATTCCAGGGAATGGCTGAGGTGTTCCCTCATCATGGCCACGGCCCCCTGGTGATCCCCTGCCTCGTATAAACGGAAGATCATATGGTGTTCGTTTAAGATCAGGTCCTGCTTTGGGGCCTGTTTTTCATACTGATAGGCCAGGATGGACATCTGGCTGCGCATCCGCTGGGCGGAATGGACCAGGCGGCTGTTCTGACAATAATCATAGAAGATCAGGTGGAAACGGTCTGAGAGATCCTGCCATTTGGGGGAGGACAGGCCGCAGGCATCCATCAGGGACAGGTTCTCCCGCAGTTCTCCCAGAATGGGTTCCTGGTCGGGATAGAGGGAGGCGTAGCTTACAGCCAGGCTGTCCAGGTCCCCCATGAACTGGTAGATTTCCTTTACATCCCGTTCATCCAGGCTGACCACGGAAACACCAATATTGGAATAGTAGGAGGCAAGCTGTTCTTCCGTCAGCCGGGTCAGTGCTTCCCTGATAGGAGTGGAGCTGACCTGAAAACGCTCCTGGAGGATTTTAAGGGTCAGTTTGGAGCCGCAGGGGATGGCTTGGGTAAGAATATCATTTCTCAATATTTCATAAATCTGTTCGGATAAAGTCTTTTTTAAATCCATGGTTTACTGCCTTTCACATAGAAAAATGTTTGATCATGATCCAGTTTATCATATTATTTTGCATTTTGCAAAATGCATATTGCCAAATCTTGCCTTTAGTGATAGAATACACATGGGCTTTAATGGTTTAAAGTGAAAAAGAAAGGAAATGGAGTATGGAAAAGGAAAAAATTGTAGTAATTGTCTGTGTCATCTACTTTGCTGCAATGGTTCTCATAGGAGTCATTGCCGCAAGAAGGAATAAGGCAACGTCTGATTATCTGGTGGCGGGAAGAAAGCTGAATGTGACCATGACTGCCATAACATTGGCAGCAGTACAGATCGGAGTGGGGATCGTGCTCAGCAGCGCCACCAACGGCTATGACCTGGGGGTATGGCCCGGTATGTATTATGCATTTGGATGCGGCGGGGGCCTGATCATCGCAGGACTGGTCACCACAAAAAAACTCAGGGAACAGGAAGGTTATGTTCCCTTGGATTACTTTGCCCAGCGATATGGGGAGAGCAAGGCCATACGTCTGTGGGCCTGGATCAGCAATGTGCCCAGCCTTCTGGGAATCTTCATTGCCCAGCTTCTGGCTTCAGGCGGTATTCTGGCCGGTTTCGGGATCCCCTTTAAAACAGGGGTTGTGGTTACAGCAGTGGTTATTTTGATTTACTGCACGGTGGGAGGCATGTGGGGCGTTGTGCTGACCGATGTGGCCCAGACCGCCATTATCGCAGTGGGCGTACCCATCCTGGCAGTGGCGATCCTGATCCGGTATGTGGGAGCCGGGGGAAGTGTTGGCGAGATCTTTGCAACTCCCTTTATCCCTGCCGGAATGGGTTCAAGGTTCGTGTATCTGGTCCTTCCCTTTTTGCTGTCCATCTCTGTTTCCTATGATGCCTATTCACGGATCCAGTCATCCAAGGATGCAAAGACAGCAAGGATCGGCTGTATCATAGGCGGTATCCTGGTCATCATCATAGGCGGATTCTGCTCCACCATCGGCGTGGCTGCAAGAAGCCTGTTCCCCGGTGTTACGGACGGTATTTTTACCATAGCGGCAACCGGAGTCCTGCCGCCGGTGCTGGCAGGGATCGTGATCGCAGCCATCCTGGCAGCGGCCATGTCCAGCGCCAACTGTGTGATCCTGTCCATGGGGGCTTCCTTTGCAAGGGACTTTTATAACAAATTCCTCCATCCCGAGGTGGATAATCTGGATGACCTTCCAAAGTCCAAGCTGATCTCCCAGGCAACTGTATTTGTGGGCAGCCTGGCAGGCATCTTTTTTGCCTTTCATATGACGGACATCCTGGATGCCATGATCATATTTAATTACCCCTATATGGGAAGCCTTCTGATCCCCCTGTTGGGCGGATTGGTGTGGAAGGGAGCCACAAGAAAGGGTGCGTTTGCAGCTGCCATTGCCGGCGGTATTGTGGGAGTGGTGTCCTTCTTATTTGGTATACCCGGCCCACTTTACGGGAAGATGAATACGGATCTTTCACTGATGATCGCGTATCTGATTTCCGCAGCCTTCCTGATCCTATTCAGTATGGCTGACCGGAAAGCAAAAAATTAGTTTGTGTACAGTTAACCAGGACCGGTTTCTGGGCACGGAAAAGAGGTAATATGTCGGATTTTAAATGGCCTTATCCCAATGAGATGGACCAGGAGGAGCAGGTGTCTGCGGACGTCCTTGTCCTGGGCGGCGGAATCGCGGGCTGTTATGCAGCCATAGCAGCTGCCAGAAAAGGAAAAAAGGTGGTTTTGGTGGAAAAAGGGGCAACGGTCAGGAGCGGAGCTGCGGGAAGCGGCTTTGACCACTGGGAGTCCGCCTGTACCAATCCCTGTTCCAAGGTGACGGCAGAGGAGATTGCCAATGCCTACATTGATGAGCAGGACGGGTACAGCAACGGGATCGCCCACTACATAGAGTGCCAGGAGGGCTGGCACAGACTTAAGGACATGGAGTCCTTTGGAGGTAAGATCAGGGATACACAGGGGGAGTTTGCGGGGGCGGATTTCCGGGATGAAAAAACAGGCCTGATGTTTGCCTACGATTATGAGAATAAGTTCACGGTGCGGGTGTGGGGAAGCACCTTCAAGCCTGCACTCTATAAGGAACTGAAGCGCCTGGGAGTGGTGATCTATGACAGGACTGAGGCCACGGCATTGCTGACAGCAAAGGAAAACGGAACCAGGCGCTGTATCGGCGCCATGGGCATGAATGTGCATACGGCAAAATTCCTGGTATTCAGCGCCAGGACCACTATTCTTGCCATGTCCCGTCCGGCCAGGATCTGGCTCTTTGATTCCGATCAGGTGGGACTGAGCGAATTCCGTCCAACCCAGAGTATTGGCAGCGGCCATGCCATGGGATACAGGGCGGGAGTGGAGTTCACCATGATGGAGAAATCCGTGCAGGGGGAATTTTCAGCCGCGGGCAGGAGTTTCCCTCCCTACAGCACGGGAAATAACCATAACACCTGGTATGCGGCCACCATGGTGGATGCCAGAGGAGTGGAGATCCCTTATGTGGACAGGGACGGAAAGGAACTGAAAACAGTAAAAGAGCGGTACTATCCTGCCAAGGGGCAGAAATTCTTCCTGAAAGGCGGGGTGATCGACAATCCCAAATATGAATACCGCGGACCCGAGACACTGGAGTTTGAGGAGCTGATGAAACGGGGATACCAGCTGCCCTTTTATGCGGATTTAAGCCGGATGCCGGATGAGGAGCGCCGGGTGATCTGGGGCATGATGGTGGGGGAGGAAGGAAAGACAAAAATCCCTGTTCTGGAGAATTTCACAGAGCGCGGATTTGACCCTGCAAAACACCGTCTCCAGTCCTATGGAACCGGATGGCAGTCCGCCGCCTTCCTGGCCCAGGAGCGCCAGCTGTTTGGAGCGCCGGGAGGGATTTTCCATGATTGGGATCTGCAGACCAATATCCAGGGGCTTTATGCGGCAGGTGACCAGCTTTACGCTTCGGACTGCTGCGGTTTTGCAGCGGCTACCGGTTATTACGCGGGAAGGAAAGCGGCAGCTGCCAGCAGCGCCCTGGAGCTTACGGCGCCGGACCGGGCGGATGTGAACCGGGAAAAGGAACGGCTTTACGCCCCTCTTTTTGTGGAGGACGGGATGGACTGGAGGGAGCTTAACAAGGCGATCTCCAAGGCCATGCAGAATTACTGCGGCGGCGTAAAGAATGATATGCTGCTGATGCAGGGGCTGGAGCTTTTGGAAAGTTATGAAAAGGAATATGTGCCCGCCCTTTCCTGTGCCAATCCCCATGAACTGATGCGCGCCCACGAGGTGATGGATATCCTGGAAGTGTGCAAGCTGATCTTAAATGCCTGTCTGCTGAGAAAATCCAGCTCAGCGCCTCTGTGCTTTGAACGCAGTGATTATCCCCAGATGGATCCACAGGAGGACCAGTGCTTTATCACCATCTGCCAGGAGGACGGAAAGATCTGCAGCAGAAGGGTACCAAAGCGGTATTACGGGGACGTAAAGTCCCAGTATGAGGCCTGCAACCAGGACTATATAAAGGAGGAGGCATGGGCATATGAAGAAGAATGAGTTTCGGGCAGAGCCCGTGTCATGCAGTGTTAAGCCCCTTTCCTTTTGCCAGGAGCTCTGCATTGGCTGCAACCAGTGTGCGTCCGTCTGTCAGGTGGATATTATGATCCCTTCACCGGAAAAGGGAAAGCATCCCATTGTGATGTATCCGGGGGAATGCTACTACTGTGGTTCCTGTGTGATGGCGTGCCCTGTAAAGGGGGCCATTCGGTTGAGACATCCGCTGATGAATCAGACTAAGTTTGTTTGATGGGTGATGAAGTTTATGAAGAGCTGTTCCTGGCCTTGATGCGGCGGGAACAGCCTTTTTTGTTGCGTCCATAAAAAAGCCAGGCAGAATATGTAATATCAGGGACAGTATACTTAATTGACACTCACCAGGGACTGTACTATGCTCAGTGTAATGAGACATGTACCCTTATAGGAAAATGCTGGTCAGGGGAGGGTATGAATGGAGATTTGTGAGATACAGGAATTCCCAGCTATGAATTCTGAATTTTATATGGAGAAAAATGCTGCACAGTTAAATGATCAGATCCATGTACATAAATATACGGAGATGATCATATTTACTGCAGGTAAAGCCGTGCATGTGGTAGAGAATCTGAGGATACCGGTGGAAACTGGAAGCGTAGTAGTGCTTGTACCTGGATTTAAGCATTGCTTTTTACAAGAAGAAGGGACGGAGTACTATATTTTTTCCTTTGATGTTGACAGAATTCTGAGCATGAACAAGCAGTTAAAGAAACTGAAAGGAATGCAGTCTTTTTTTATCAGTTCCCCGTATTACAGGTATCGGCACCTGTTTACAAATACAATGGGTGTTTGGGGAGAAGATCTGGAATTTGTAAAGGCGCTGTGCGAACTGACTCTGGAAGCGTTCAGGAAAAGACAGTTGGGATATGATGTGATTGTCCGGGAGTATTTCTTTTGCCTGATGATCTTTCTTTCCAGCCGCTATCTGCCAAAGGAAACCGGACTCCATGAGAGCTTTTGCAATATGGAGGAAAGCATGGAGTATTTGGAAACCCACTATGTGGAACATATTGTGATACGTCAGCTGGCTGACATTGCCCATTTGTCGGAACGGCATTATACGCGGCTGTTTAAAAAGATATATGGCCGGACACCCATGTCCTATATTATAAAATGCAGGTTGGACCACGCCTGTGCACTTTTGTTGGAAACGGACTTTTCTGTTACAAGAATAAGCAGTGACTGTGGCTTTACTGATCTGGCATCATTTAGCAAGGTTTTTAAAAAGACATATGGAATTCCACCAGTTATGTACAGGAAAGGTAAGGGGGACATTCAGCGGGTGAAATAAACATTTGATGTTGACAGAATGAGGGACATCCCTCATTTTTTTATTATTTAAAAATGTCCGATATAAACAAATACATGGCTGAAATAATAATGTAATAATGGAGCCCGAGCGATATATTAGTCTTATAAAAGAAAGAAGAGAGGGGGAAAGACTGTAAATATTGTGATATATAGTAAATATTGAAATTATTACACAGGAGGGGTTTTATGAATAAGTTAGAGAAAAGAGCGGGTTTTGTATTGGTTATGTTATTGGTGGCGGGGTGTGTTGGATGCAGCGGAAACACATCAGGAGAGAAGCGGGGGAATGGAAAGGAAACTGTAAAAGAAGATATTAAGGCAGGTGTAAAAGCAGAGGAAAAAAAGAATGTAAAAGAAGTGAAAGAAACCATTGTATTACAATTGGCATATGAAAATAACCCGGGGGAGCCCTTTGATCTAGCGGCAAATCGCTGGGCGGAACTGTTGGGGGAAGCCAGCCAGGGGACCATGCGTATTGATCTGTTTCCATCTGGTCAATTGGGAACGCAGGATGAGATGATCGATCAGATCATTGCTGGTGAAAATATAATTACATTAGCGGATCCGGGATTTTATGCAGACCGGGGTGTAAAGGATTTTGGAATCATGTTTGGCCCATATATGTTTGACACATGGGAAGATGTGTGGAAGGTAACAGAAAGCAACTGGTACATTGGAGAATGCGAGAAACTGGAGAAATATGGGATAAAGACGATTGCCTCCAACTGGATGTACGGGGACCGCCATACATTAAGTGTAAAGCCAATACAAACCGTAGAGGATCTAAAGGGCATGAAAATCCGTGTTCCCAATACGGAAATCCAGATTGCAGGTTTTTCCGCACTGGGGGCCGTACCCACGCCCATGTCTTTAAGCGAGGTATATACATCATTGCAGCAAAAGGTAATTGACGGGTTAGAGAATCCTCTGAGCACACTGTACAATGGCCGTTTCCAGGAGGTGGCCAAGTATCTTATATTGGACGGACATGTCAAGGACTTCTCCACATTAATATGTAATGGGGACATCTACAGCGGACTGAACCAGGATCAGCAGCAATGGCTGACCCAGACGTGCGTAGAGGCTGGGATTTATAATAATGAGATCAGCAGCAACATGGAAGATGAGTATACGAAACAGTTTGAGGATGAAGGAGTTCAGATCGTAGTGCCTGATCAGGATGTGATGGAAGGATTTAAGGAAAAGGCAAAGGCTTTTTATGAAGATCCCCAGGTGACAAAAGACTGGTCAGATGGTCTGTACCAGACTATACAGGACATCCTGGCTCAGTAATATTAGACGGGGTTGTCCCGGTTAAGGAGGTATAAATGAAGAATAGGAAGATCCTGATATGGACGATTTTTAAAAATTTAGATGTGATCCTGGCTGGAATTATAGGAGGTGTGCTTGTTCTGGTAACATTTTTAGGAGTGATCATGAGATATCTGTTTAATGCGCCCTTTGTCTGGCAGCAGGAAATACAATTGGGATGCTTTTTATGGCTTTCCTATCTGGGGGCAGGAGCTGCCTTCCTTTCAGAGAGTCATGTGGCGGTGGATATCTTCGTGGATTCATTCCCGCGCAAGGTTAGAGAAATCGTGGAGTTTGGTGCATATATTGTGACCTGTGTTGTGCTGGTGTTTCTTTTTTGGCAGTCCAACAGGCTGCTGATGCAGATGGCCAAAACCGGGAAGGTGACAAGTATTCTCCATGTGCCATATGACCTGCTGTATACAGTGATACCCATTGGTTGTGTCCTGATGGTCATTGATTATTCAATTGTCACTATACGTCATTACAGGGAAAGGAGGGAGAACGGTGAGTAGCCCTGTATTGCTCGCATCATTAGCGGTATTATTCTTTTTGCTGCTGAAAGTTCCGGTACTGGCAGCAGTTATGTCCGGGCCAGTCGTTTATTTTCTTATGACCCCTTCTGTCAATGCGCAGATATTTGCACAGCGGGTCATTGCAGGATGCGAGAGCATTCCTATGCTGGCAATTCCTTTTTTTATCTGTGCCGGTATTTTTATGAATTATTCCGGTGTGACCAAACGTGTCATGAATTTCTGTGAAGCACTTACCGGAGGCATGGTCGGAGGTCTGGCGCAGGTGAACATCCTTCTGTCAACATTGATGGGAGGCTTGTCCGGCTCCAACCTTGCAGATGCGGCAATGGAAGCAAAAATGCTTGTTCCCACCATGGTGGACAAGGGGTTTTCACTTAAATTTTCAACTGTGGTGACCGCCTTTTCAGCTATGATCACGCCTCTGATCCCACCGGGGATTGCGCTGATCATATACGGCTCCATTGCTAATGTTTCTGTGGGAAAGCTGTTTATCGGAGGCCTTGGGGTTGGAGCAATGCTGTGTATATCAGAGATGATACTTGTCCATGGGATTTCTAAGAAGAGAGGCTATCTTCCCATACGGACAAAGGGGATCACGGGTAAGGAATTCTTACATGCGCTTAAGGAAGCGGCATTGCCTTTGTGCCTGCCGATCATTATTATCGGGGGGATCCGCATGGGCATTTTCACGCCGACAGAAGCCGGCTCTGTTGCAATTATTTATGCGCTGTTTCTTGGTGTCTTATACCATGAAATGAATATGAAAGACTTTATCCAGGGAGTAAAAGAAACGGTCACAACAACATCCTCCATCATTATTATCATAGGGGCAGCTTCGGCATACTCATGGATCTTAACAAAGGAGCAGGTTCCACAGCATTTGACAGAGATCATTTTGTCTGCGATCCATCAAAAATATGTGTTTCTTATGATTGTAAATATTTTACTTTTAATTGTTGGCATGTTTGTGGAAGGAAATGTGTCAATGATCGTACTTGTCCCTCTTCTGGCACCGGTGGCAATGGCATATGGAATCAATGAGATACAGTTTGCGATCATGTTTATATTTAATTCTGCCATAGGAGATTTGACACCGCCGTTTGGTACCCTGATGTTTGTGTCCTGCGGGGTGACAAAATGCAATATGAAGGACTTTATAAAAGAGGGAATCCCATTTTATCTGCTTCTCCTTTTATGGCTGATGCTTATAACGTACTTTCCCATCTTTTCAGTGGGAATCGTAAATCTTTTATATTGATTAAGAAGGAGAAAATAGTGGTATGGTAAATGGAATACTGATTGACGAGAGAGATAATGTGGCGGTGGTACTCAAACCAATGGAAAAACAGGAACTGATAAGGTATATGCAAGGGGAGATAGCAGATACGGTGCGAGTCCTTGATGATATACCAATCTATCACAAAATAGCGGTAAGGGGAATTGCCAAAGGTACATATGTGATAAAATACGGGGAAATCATAGGGATTGCCATGGAAACCATCAGACGAGGCCAACATGTACATATTCATAATATTGAGAGTACTAAAAAGAACGAGGGGGAATAGCAGATGCAGTTTGCCGGATATAAAAGGCCGGATGGAAGGTATGGCATCAGGAACAGGGTATTGATCCTGCCAGCCAGTGTGTGTGCCAGTGATACCTGCCGGATGATAAGTGAACAGGTTAAGGGGACGGTTACCTTTGATAACCAGTCAGGGTGTGCACAAAGCCCAATGGATATGCAGATTACATTGGATACAGTTGCAGGGTTTGCCGCAAATCCCAATATCTATGGAACAATCGCAGTTTCCCTTGGATGTGATGACCTATCCATTGATATATTAAAAGCAGCAATCAGTGAGAGGACTAACAAACCTTTAGAAACACTTGTGATACAGGAATGCGGGGGAACGATAAAGACAGTGGAAAAGGCAGTACGTCTGGCAAGAGAGATGGCTGAGGCTGCCTCTATGGAAAAGCGTGTTCCGGCTGACCTCTCTGAACTGATACTGGGAATGGAATGCGGTGGTTCCGATCCAACATCCGGTATTGCGGCTAACCCTGTGCTGGGAAGGGTAAGCGATGTGCTGGTGGGGTATGGAGGCACATCCATTCTCAGTGAGACAGGGGAGATCATTGGCGGGGAACATATTCTGGCATCCAGGATGAGGGATAAAAAGCTGGTACAGGAATTATATGACTATGCAGAACATTATAATGAGCAGTTTAGGATTGTGGGGGAGCCACTTTTTATGGACAATCTTTCAGAGGGAAATGTCAAAGGCGGACTTTCAACAACGGAGGAGAAATCCCTGGGATGTATTAAAAAGGGAGGGGAATCAGAAATTAAAGAGGTGCTGGCTTATGCACAGCGTCCGGTTAAGCATGGACTGGTCTTTATGGATACACCGGGATATGATGCTGCGTCTGTTGCAGGTATGGTAGCAGGAGGAGCCCAGGTGATCATATTTACAACAGGCTTAGGATCCCCGGTGGGCAATCCTATCGCTCCAGTGATAAAAATTACCGGAAATCCGCAAACTTTCCAAAAGATGAAGGATAATATGGATTTTGATGCCAGCGATGTGATAAAAGGAAACAGGACGATCAACGAGGTGGCGGGGTCGCTTATGAGAGAACTGTTAAGTGTGGTGGATGGAAAAAAGACAGCGGCTGAAATACTTGGGTTTAATCAGATTTCCATGGCGCGTTTGTGTAATTTTAATTAGTGGGTGGAGAAAAAAGATAATGAAGGATCACTGGAGTTTCGGTGATCCTTCATTTTTTATTATGAAATTTATCAATAATTTGACCATAAATAATTCATTTTATAGCATGATCCTTTCGTAGTATAGTAAAGCCAGAGATCAAAGGAACTCACATGTGAAATGATCTGGTCTAATAATGGATTGGGAGAAAATGCTTATGAAAGAGGACAAATTAAAACGGGAAGTATCAGGATTCAGCGCATTTATCATGGTGATTGGAACGATCATCGGATCAGGGGTGTTTTTTAAACCAACCGCTGTGTTTGGGGCAACAGGGACCGCAGGACTTGGACTGCTTGCCTGGGGGCTTGGCGGCGGCCTGGCACTGGCAGGGGGGCTGACCATTGCTGAAATTGGCACGCTGATTCCACAGACCGGTGGAATGATGACGTACATGGAAGCTATATATGGGAAATTTTGGGGATATTTGATTGCCTGGGTGCAGACGATCATTTTTTATCCGGTCAGGATTGCGGCAGCCACTGTGATCTGTGCCACACAGGCAGCCAACCTTTTAGGGCTTGGCAAAGATACGGTCATTCCCATTGCTGTTGCAATCGTACTTTTCGTGAACTTTGTAAATGCTATCGGCAATAAAGCAACGGACATTTTGCAGAATTTAGCAACATTTTTAAAATTTATCCCACTAATCTTAATTATAGTGGCGGGGCTGCTTTTTAATCCGGACCCGGTAAAGGTGGAACTGATCCCGTTTACTGACCCGGGCCGTCCTCTGGGGGCCGCTATCTCAGCCGCATTGCTGGCCACACTTTATGCAACTGACGGATGGATGAATGTTACCAATATTGCAGGGGAGATGAAAGATCCGGGACGTGATCTGCCAAAGGCCATTGTAGGAGGAATAAGCATGGTAACACTGATCTATCTAGCCATCAATGTAGCTTATCTGCGCGTCCTTCCGGCGAATGTCTTGGCGGCAACGGCCACCCCGGCATCGGATGTGGCAGGAATCTTATTCTCCAGCTTTGGCGGTAAGCTGATTACCATTGGAATTATGATTTCCGTGTTTGGTTCACAGACCGGATTTGTCAGGGCCAGCTGGAGGATTCCATATGCCCTTGGCTTGAGGGATATGCTTCCTTTTGGCGGATTTTTCAGGAAGCTGAATCAAAAAACCGATATGCCGGTAAACAGCGGAATGTTCCTGATGGCCCTCACTATTATTATGCTGGTCTGTATCGGTGACTTTAATATACTTACCGATATTGGTTCATTTGTAATCTAGTTTTTCTACATATTGACGTTTGCCGGGATTTTTATATTGAGAAAGAAATGGCCGGACCGTGAACGGCCGTACAAAGTACCGCTGTATCCACTTGTGCCCATTTTGGGGGCTTTTGGCGGGATATTTGTTTTGGTGTCCACCATCATGTATCAGCCCTTTGTGGCGCTGATATCAATTGTTTGTACACTTACAGGGGTTCCACTTTACCTGTATCTTATTAAGAAAAATCAAGTATATGGAGGAGAAGAATAATGATGGAATTTGGAAAATTAATGGGCAACGAGGAAATGAAACGCGTAAGGGATGCGTTCTATTACATGGATGAGGATGCCAATGGAACCCCAAGGCTGTTTTTTGATAATGCAGGAGGTTCTTACCGGTTGAAAAAGGCAGAGGAACGATTCCGGAAGGTGGATATGATTCCGGACTGTTCAGAGCGTAATCATGAGATGGCCCTTTATCTGCAGTCTTTGGAGGAGGCAGGAAAGGATGATATTCGGACTATATTCAATGTAAAAGGAGGTGCGATCGTCACTTCCCTGACCGCTTCCCAGGCAATGTTTCAGTTGGTTGGTGCTGTTGCGGAAAATATACCGGGAACCAATATTGTGACAACGGTACTGGAGCATCCCTCTGCTTTTGATGCCGCCGGGTATTATGCGGATCAAACAGGAAAAGAATTGCGGGTGGCGAAAAGCAACCCGGATACGGGAGGAGTGGATGCAGCGGAGATTACGGCATTGATCGATCAGGATACATGTCTCTTAAGTGTAATGTATTCATCCAATATATCCGGAGCCATATTTGACATTCCAGGAATAATAAAGGCTGCAAAAGCGATAAAGCCGGACCTTTATATCATAGTAGATGCAGTGCAGCACACACCTCATGGTGTAATGGACTTTAGCCAGCTGGATGTGGATGCGGTCACCTTTGCGCCTTATAAATTCTTTGGAGTCAGAGGGATCGGAGCAGCATATATTTCTGACCGGTTTTCTGCGCTCCCTCACCACAAGCTGGCAGGAAAAAAGAAAACTGAATGGGAGCTTGGAAGCCCTGCACCGGCCCAGTATGCAATGATCACCGAAATTGTAAATTATGTGTGCAGCCTGGCAGCCTGCCAGGAAAAAAAGGGCAGGAGAGAACTGTTTGTGGAGGGTATGACCAAGATCATGCTTCAGGAGCGCGCCCTTCTTTATCTCATGCTGGAAGGTACGGAGCAAATGCAGGGCCTTCGCCATATGGAAGGAGTGCATGTCTTTATGGATAATCCTGACCTGGAACAGAGGGATCTAATCATTGGAATCGGATTTGACCATATAGAATATGCTGCCGCGGTAAAAGAATATGAAAAACGCAGTGTAATCGTCTATGAAAGAGTGGCATCCAGCCTGTATTCCAAACGGATGCTGGAATCCTTTGGACTGGATGGAGCGATCCGGGTCTCTCCGCTTCACTGCAACAGCAAAGAGGAGATTGAACGGTTCCTTGCAGTGACAAAGGAGATCGCAGCCCTTTAAGAAAGTGACGCCAGGCATGAAGGTGCGAAAAGAGCGGATCGTACGTGGTTTCGTTGACAAACAGGATGCTGCGCCGATATAATATCCATAACATTGTTAAAGGGGGAAGTTCATATGGATTTTATCGACCTGGAAACATATCTTGCAGCAGCTGATACATTAAACCTGACAAAGGCGGCCGATAATCTGTTTGTCTCGCAGTCCACGGTTACCCATCGTTTGAAAAGGCTGGAGGATGAGCTTCAGTATAAGCTATTTATCCGCCAGAAAGGCAAACGCAATATTGAACTGACTATCCGGGGGGAGGAATTTATGTCCATTGCCCAGCGCTGGGTTGCGCTCCATAAGGAGATGGAGCAGCTGAAACACAGCTATTCCAAAGCGTTATCCATTGCCTCCATTGACAGTGTGATCACCACAATTCTCCCCGAAATCCTAAAGGAAATATCGAAAAAGGAATATGAGGTAAATGTAAGGATACAGACAGAGCATACGCCGGTCATATATGATTTGGTGAGAAGCAGGGAGGCGGATATCGGGTTCGCGTCAACAGATGCCGGTTATCCGGAACTGATCACAGAACCTGTATTTTGCCAAAAGTTTGTTTTGATCAAACCATGTCAATGCCCGGGAGAGCCAAGGCAGATCCACCCATCGGAACTGGACCCTTCGCTGGAGATTTTCCAGCCGTGGGGATATGATTATATGAAATGGCATGACTACTGGTGGCCGGCTACTGTTACCCCTCATATCAAGATCGATTCTGTTACGGCATTGACCAATTTTTTGGATGATGAGCGGTATTGGTCCATTGTTCCTCTCAGCAGCGTAAAAACCATTTTGGGCAGCTATCATGTCCAAATCTATGATATCCAGGATCCGCCGCCGGACTGGGTATGTTATAAGGTGAAACACAAATATCCAAACAAACAGAATATAGGCGGTATTCGTACCTTTGAGAGTATTTTTAACCAGTTTATCAGCAATACGGATTTATTCAGGTTAGAGTATCCACAGCGTTTTTAAGAATGCTGAAAATGCTCATTGTTCCATTGGTATTCTTCAGTATCACAAGCGGTGTATGTAAAATGGGGGATCCCTTGGGAAATACATGCTGTACAGTTTCGATCTTTCAATTGGAAGAATCGCCCAATTTACATTTCTTAGGATCATACTATCCATTGGCTCGGCCGGTGTGAAGGGATCGGGCATCATCTCGTCAACTGTTTTGTTGGAAATGCTCGGTATACCTTTGGGGTTTATTCCCATCCCTGCAGCAATCCGGCCTGTGAATGATCCTGCCCATACATTACTTGACAATGTGAGCGATCTGGTGGGAACAGCCCTGGTAGCACGTCCGCTTGGGGAGATGGATGAGGATGTGTTTTATGATAGGAACCCACCTCTCAATACGCTTAAAACAAAAACGTAACAGTTCCGGACTGCAGGAGAATGGGTGTCCTGAACTGTTACAACAAAAACAATAAGTATCCGGGAATTCTTTCGTATAAAAAGAGCTCCCGGAGATTTATGTGGTAACCTATTTAATTCCGATCCCCAGACGATAAAAGAATACTGCCAGATTTGTGTATCGTTTTAAGGAGTTACCGTTTTCCATGATAAACTCCCATGTTTTCTGATAATCTCCCTGAACACTAAAAGTCTCATCATTGATAAATTGTAGAAATGCCTCAGGGTTTTCGTGATAGCGCAGAGCCGCCTCCAATGCCAAATCCTCTTTCTGCTCTGGACTTAATTCCTGGTTTGCGTTATGCATAACGTGTTCAAGATTTCTTGAGAAATAATAAATTTCATAAGGAAAGCCGGACAGTTCATTTTGGTGGTATAGTTGATATACAATGTTCCGTTTGCTTATATTTCGCCGGATTAGCCGGTCTTTATCTTTCGCATCGATATAATCATCATGATACGATGTTACCCTATCTTTAGACTGTTGGACCATTGAATGAGGTATAAAGGCTCCATCTGTATCAATCAACTGTATAACTTTTAAAATATCTTCCTGTATAAGATAGGGGTTTTTACGAAAATATTTATCGATTTCTTCTCGTATAGCTGCTTCGATGTACTTGGCGGTCATCTTATCCTGTGCAGTTAAATCCGTTCGGATCACCTCAAACTCAACATCCTGATTCTGCACAAGACGTGTAAATACAACGGCAAGTGTATCTTGGTCTGTTTGACCTTCTACTAAAACCAGGATAATTTTTTTAGTCATACAGCCCTACCCTTCCCGCTTTGCGCATCGCCAGTTCAATCTCATAAATATTGGTATCACGATAAAGCTTTTCCTTCTGTCCTCCTAATTTAATTGCGCGTAAATAGGAAAGGCGGATATTTTGGGTGTCCTTAATATAGGACATACGCAAATAACGATCGTCCGGATTCATTGTGGTAAAAATCAAATCACTCATATCTAAAACTTCCAGAGGACGTAAATTATGGGAAGTGAAGATTAACTGCCCTTTTGCTTTTTCTGATATTGCTTCCAGGCACATGCCCAATAGGTATTCATAGATACCGGAATCAAATTCGTCAACTACTAAACAATAAGATTCACGATTGTAACATGCAACCAAATTGCTACAGATAGAAATGATTTTTTTAATTCCAGCCGATTCATAAAGAAGAGGAATACGAGCTGTATCCCTTATGGTGATCAGTTCAAATTGCACGCCATCCTTACCATCCTTCATCAGTTTATCGAAAGCATGATAAATTTCCAGTTCAATATCTGGTATCAGTGATTTTAAAACCACATTGATTTGATCAATTGTTTTTTTGAGAAATGGGAACAAGTCTTTGGGAATAACATTTATTCCGGTCATATTGATCATAATTCCCGATGTTTTACCTAAATTGGTTATTGGCCAGTCAATATTCATGGGAAACGTCTTTATATTAAGCGCTAATAGCCCATAATGGGAATTTTCTACAACAGCAAGATCGTTTAGCCCATAAGTTTGGAGGACCGATGATATCTCGTGAATTTTTTTTGCCTCTCCGTCTGCTTTTGAGAATACCTCCTGTGCCTTTCTGGAAAACAGGAATGAATATACTTCCGACTTCTGATTATCTTCATTAAAATTCTCAGAAAGTTGTTGTGCGATTCCCAATGCAACCATGGAATCAATGTCTTTTTCAAATTCTTTATAATATTTTGCCGGAGTAAATAAAACTTTTCTTCCTTTTACATATTCAAATACAGGTGTTATTTTTGTTCTGGTATCTAAATCGAGTCGTTTGCTGCTTAACTTTTCACCGCTGACAATAAAACCCTGATCATCATCCTTTTTTTGTAACGTAACCTCATATTCAGCGTATGAAAGGGTACCGTTCCTTTTTATCTGAAAGCCATATAAAATCTGTGCATATTTACATTCGTATCGTATATACTGATAAAATGCATGTGGAATCTGGCGTCCTGTTAACAGGCATTTTAACAATACCATGCAGTCAACCACTACTGTCTTGCCAGACCCATTTTGCCCATAAATTCCTAGAATACTGCCAATTCTTTTGTCTTCTGAATTTTTCCGTTCCAAGTTAATAACACCACGTACTACATTTTTTATGTTTTTTATCTCTAGCTGGACAAGACGCACTACATTGTTTTCCATCATTCTATTACCTCCAAGATTATTATATTATATAATAATTACCTAAAGATGTCAAATGTAATGCAAAAAAACGTTAATAAAATTAACGATATGGATATTAAAAAATTGACATTCGACATATAAAGACTGCCAAAATGATGCCAAAACAAATTCAAAATAAAATCACCTTCTGGTACGGCCTGACCATACCGGGAGGTGATTTTTATATATGCAGCAGTTCCATGTTGTAACGTTCCACAGGCGGGAAGGCGCAATATTTATCATGCCATACAAAGGGATTAATTTGGTAAATGTGGAAAATTCCTATATAAAAGAATGAAAATACTCTAAAATAGAAAAACTATAAGGCAGAGTTAAGAATTAACCAACCAAATGAAACCGCGCAACAGAACTCACGGAGGAAGTTATGAAACAAAAAGAGTGTATGGATGAATTTAGGGACTATCTGTGTAATGAAGAAAAAGCTGCGGCAACCATTCACAAATACCTGTACGATGTCAATGAAATGCTGGTCTTTATGCAGGACAGGGAATTAAACAAAGAGAACTTACTGCTATACCGAAAGCATCTGACTGGCAGGTACAAAGCTCAGACTGTGAATGTTAAACTTTCTGCCATTCATGTTTTTTTAAGATTTATGGATCTGGAAGAATATCGGGTCAAATTTTTAAAAGTCCAGAAACGGGCCTATATTGATGAAAAGCGGGAACTTACGGAACTGGATTACAAAAAACTTATGGAAGCAGCGGACCGAAATAACAAAAAGCAGTTATATTATCTGATGCTTGTTTTATATGGAACAGGAATCAGGATCAGCGAACTTCCTTTTGTGACCGTGGAAGCCATAAAGCTGGGAAAGGCGGAAATATATATGAAGGGAAAATACCGGGTCATTATTTTTCCCAAGAAACTGGTCAGGATGTTAAAGGAATATACCAGGATACAGAATATACAAAGCGGATGTATTTTCAGGACAAAAAGCGGGCGGAATTTAGACCGGAGCAATATATGCCATGCCATGAAGCGGTTATGTAAGGATGCAAGGGTAGAACCAACTAAGGTTTTTCCGCATAATTTCAGGCACCTGTTTGCGAAATGTTTTTACTCCATTGAAAAGAACCTGGCTAATCTTGCAGATATACTGGGACATTCTTCTATAGAAACAACCCGAATTTATGTAACAGCCAGCATCAGCCAGTATGAAAAAATCATGGAAAAAATGAAAATTGGTTTTGACGATAAAAAACCACAGAATAATCATTCTGTGGTGATGAGTCTGCATATCAAATAATGAGAACCTGCATTGTATGTATTTTATAACAAAATGTGGGGGGAGTCAATATACATAAAGCTGTTTTTTCTCCAATACAATGAGGCCGGGAAGGATAAAATCATGAACCGGCCTTTTCGTCATGGGTATTTTTTCTTTTGAAGTTCCACTCAAAAGTCACAATACCCATTTTTATTTGATTTTCATTTAAACATTGTCATCAAAATACCGCAGAATGATTATTCTGTGGTGTTTAAATAAGTTGCCTGACCGCAGAATGATTATTCCGTGGTGGATAAAAATAAGGGGACATGTTAAACAGTG
>NZ_JYHN01000068.1:0-674 GCF_000954015.1 Clostridium sp. FS41 | reverse complement strand
CCGCCCTAAACGCCCTTACCACCTTTACCGGCACTACCCACATCACCATTACCGCGGGAGGGCCGGAGCCGGACGTGGCGGTGGAGTATGTGCAGGATACCAAGGCGGTGATCGCGGATTTACAGGCGCAGATAAATGCAATAAGAAATGGAGGTACGACATGACAGCATTATTAAGGAGACAGGCCGTGATCGACAAGTACGCAGAGATCATAGGCCGCAACCTATACAGCCAGTCCTTGCGGGATTACTGCTACAAGGCATACAAGGATGGTAACTATTACAGTGATTGCAGCAGCTCCATCTGCTACGCCTATAAGGAGGCAGGCCAGGGCTTCGGGATCACAAACACCGCAGGCATGTACAACTCTGCCAAACTGACCACAGTGGATGCAGACATAGCCCAGGGCATCCCTGACACGTCCCGGTTACGACCAGGGGACATGCTGCTGTTTGCCGGTACGGATGCCAGTAGGCCAAAACGGATCGGCCACGTGGAGATGTACTGTGGAGATGGTATTATCTGCGGACATGGCAGCGGCAGACCGTCCTACAAAGACTTGGCGGCCTACTGCAAGAGCCGGTATAACTCCTGGGCATCCGGGGGCTGGCGTAAGGGTCTGGTGGCTGTAAAACGATACATACAGGATGATGCAGTGATGGAGCCGGAGCGGC